>JBGTGL010000030.1:0-4891 GCA_041746755.1 Acidimicrobiia bacterium
TTGTGCGCTGGATCGAACAGACCACCGGCAACATCGCACAAATCGTTGCCGGGAATCCGCTGGTTGCCGGGGCGGTCGTGGTGGCCCTCGCCCTTTTCGGGTGGAGGTCGATCCGTCACTTGAGGAGTGACGATCAGGACCTGGCAGAAGAAGTCGAGGTTCCCGGTCGGATCGGTCGTTAGCCTCTAGCTGAAATGTAATTGGCCCGGCGCAGCCTGGGAGGCGGGCCAGGGGAGAGGTCGAGGCCAAGATCGGGTGAGTTGCGGCTCAGCCCGCGCCAACTGTCTCGCTTGATGTGCCGTCGGGTGTCGACGCCACCAGCGGGGAAGTGTCCGGTGTTCACGTCCAGACTTCGGTGACGATGACATTGGCCCCTCCCAAGACCGGGTTGGTGGTACCAGCCACAGGAGCTCTTTGCGTCGCTGACCTCGGAGTCCCCAGACGGGTCTATGACCGCGCGGGATCAACATACCGTTCGATTTCCTCGGAGCCCGATACCTCGGACCTATTCGCGCCAATCGACCTCTAGTTATTCGCCACGGCCGTAGAGGTACCAGAAAGGGAGTGCTACGAGGAGGGTCCCGCCGAGTACGTTCCCAATCCCTGCTGGCAGCAGATTCCACAACACAGCGTCCCAGACATCGGGACCAGAACCTTCGAAAAGGGAGAGGGAGAAGTATCCGAAGTTGGCCGGTGCATGTTGAAAGCCGGCTGCGACGAAGGTGCTGACCGCGAGTAGCACGGGGATGTATTTGCCGAAAATGGTGCGACCCATGGTGGCAAAGAATGCCGCCATGCCCACCAGCCAGTTGGCGGCGACGCCGGAGAGCAACGCCTGTCCCCAGCCAGCGAGACCACCGACGTCTTGATAGACGAGCTTCACCTCCACCGTTTCTGCCAACAAGGTCGAGTACGCCTCGCCATAGTGGCCGATCGCATTTACCGCTGCCCCAAAGAGAACGGCCCCGACAATGTTGCCGGCGATGGCGATCCCCCAGAACCGAAAAACGCGCAGCGCCCCAGAGTTTCCACTGAGCAGGGCGGCGGGGAGAACCACATTGGCCTCGGTAAACAGGGCGGCTTCGGACAACACTACAAAAAAGAAGCCGGCCGAGAATCCGAATCCCTCGACCAACAATCGGGCACCGGGAGACTCGACTCCGGAGCCGAGTAGGAGTGAGAAAAGGGCCCCCGCGCCGATGAATGCTCCGCCCATCGTGCCCAGGATGAGAATCTGCAACGACGACAACACGTCAATTCGGCGCGCTCCCCAGCCGGCCATCTCGGAAATGACTCGTTCGGTGGCGATGTAGTGTGCCGGAGGAACGGTGGGTTCGGTCATGAAAGTGTCCTAACCTCAACACCATAGTGCCGGAGCATCCGAAGTCGGCGTCGACCGGGCTGGGTTCTGGGAGGTGGCGATCGAAGCAGAGGTTGACGGTCGCGCTCGTCGCACGGGAGCGTGCGAAGTGCTGGCAAAGTCGGATCTGCCCGCCATCGGCGACCAGGCGCAGCGTGCCACCCAAGCGTTGTCGAGCGACCACGACGCCATCGACTCTCGGGCCGGCCCAGTCAGAACAATCTGCTCAGGCGATGTCGGTGGGTGGGCGACTGGCTCAATTGCCTCACCGCGCGACAATATGCGATGCTGGCGTTGTGCGATTCGATAAAGTCCAATTCGCCAATAGCCAGGGTCAGCTGCTGGCAGGTCGGATCGACTTCCCGTTTGCGGCTGAGCCTTTGGCTTACGCGTTGTACGCCCACTGCTTCACCTGCAACAAAAACCTGCGTGCAATCGGGCGTATCAGCGAAACCCTGGCGCATCACGGCATCGCCACTTTCCGATTCGACTTCACCGGCCTCGGCGAAAGTGAGGGCGACTTCTCGGAGACCAACTTCTCGTCGAGCATCGCCGATTATCTCGCTGCAGATCAGTACCTCAGCGAAAGATTCGGGGCGCCCGAGCTTTTGATCGGCCACTCGTTGGGGGGTTCGGTGGTTCTGGCGGCGGCGTCTTCGATCGAGTCGGTTCGAGCAGTGGTGACCATAGGTGCCCCGTCGTCGCCAGCGCATATCGAGCGGCACATTGCTGCTGATCTGGCAACCATCGCCGCGGAGGGATACGCCGAGGTGGCCTTGGCCGGCCGACCATTTGTCTTGCGCCAACAGCTCATCGACGATATCGAGGATGCTCGACTTGACGAGGCGATAGCCAGCGTGGGCAAGCCGCTACTGGTGGTCCACTCGCCGGTAGACAATGTTGTCGGGATCGATAATGCGGCGGAGATACTGTCTTTCGCTCGTCATCCCAAGAGTTTTCTCTCCCTCGATGGTGCTGATCATCTGATCACCGACGACGGCGATGCCCGCTATCTCGCCGAAGTCATCGTTTCGTGGGCGAATCGTTACACCAGTGGCGACTTGGCGGCTCATTCCCAACCCGACTTCACCACCGATGCCCCCGAAAGCGTGACCATGGTGCGGATCAAAGAAGGTTTCAGGACTGAGATCCTCTCCAACGGGTTCCCTCTAATCGCTGACGAGCCGGCGAGCGTGGGTGGCACCAACACCGGCCCCACCCCCTACGACTACCTCCTTACCTCGTTGGGCTCATGCACTGCTATGACATTGCGCATGTATGCCGACAGGAAGGGTTGGCCGCTCGAATCGGTCACCGTAAAACTCACCCACACCAAAGTCCATGCCCGGGACTGTGTTGAATGTGAATCCGAGGCAGGGTTCGCTGACCACATTGATCGTGAGATCAGTTTGGAAGGTTTGCTTTCTCGAGAGCAAAGAGAGCGTCTGGCTGAGATCGCGGACCGTTGCCCGGTGCATAAGACACTTCACGGCGAGGTTGTCGTGAAGAGTTACCTCGGGGGCGCAACGACAGGTGCCGACACCACCTGACAAGCTCGGCCACGCGAATAGACGGGTTTCTGACTATTTGGAAACGGTTCTCTCGTGCGTCCGTTTCCAATTGTGTGAGCAAACCAACATCAATAGAACTCGTCACTTCTGTAGATGACCCGCGCCTCCGCCCCTTCCTCCCGCTCATCTACACCGCCTGGTCCGATGGTGAGTTCTCTCCTGAAGAACTTGATGGGATTTGCGGTGTCGTCGCCGGATACTCGGCCATTGATACCGACTGCCAAACGGCGCTTCAGCGTTGGTTGAACGCGGAGCACCCGCCTTCCCCGGACGAACTCGAGATGTTGCGGCGGCGCGTGGCTGGCTGGGTCGCTGCACTGGACTTGCCCTCGGATACGGCAGTAGCTGACCTGGGCCTGGCCATCGCCACGGCGACCAGGGCCGAAGCAAGTGTCACGGACGACGAGTCAGGAGCCCTCTACGAGATCCAGACTCGCTATGGGCCGCTGGGTCCCGCACCTGCAGAGTTGGGCACTCGAATTCAACTCCGCAAGATCGAGACGAGGCAACCACTGTTCGACGTCGACAAACTGACAGCGATACTCGATGGACGTCATCATCAGGTCCGCAGCCGGGTCCGGAACGTCTTGGCCGGGCCACAATTCACCTACCCCGAACAGCTCGAGAACGACGAGTATCGGGAATGGGTTTTGAGCCGGGCCCGGGATCTGGCTAGCCAAGGTCTCGGAACATTGGCTTTCCCGCCTCCATACGGACCCGGGGACCCCGCATCCTTTGTTGCCGCCTTTGCCACCCTGGGGCACCACGATCTCAGTCTGCTCACAAAGTTCGGTGTTCAATTCGGCCTGTTTGCCGGCTCAATCGCAAGGCTGGGAACATCCTCACACCACGCTGCCTATCTCGAGGCAGCGGGGTCGCTTCACCTTCCGGGCTGTTTCGCCATGACCGAAACCGGCCACGGCTCGAATGTGCGCGATCTGGAGACCACAGCGACCTACGACGCTGAAGGTGACGAATTTGTCGTCAACACCCCCCACGACCTGGCCCGCAAGGATTACATCGGCAACGCAGCCGCCCACGGTCAACTCGCTGTCGCGTTCGCCCGTCTCCGTGTCCGAGATACCGACCACGGCGTCCACGCCATCCTGGTCCCCATCCGCGACCACGAAGGGAGGGTCCTCAGCGGTGTGACCATCGAGGACAACTCTGCCAAAGGCGGGCTAAACGGAGTCGACAACGGTCGAATATGGTTCGACAACGTTCGCGTTCCCCGAGCTAACCTCCTCGATCGATTCGCCGCAGTCGACGACAGCGGGGCGTATGCGAGCGATATTCCCAACGCTGATCGAAGGTTCTTCACGATGATCGGAACGCTGGTCGGGGGACGGGTCAGTGTGGGCGCCGCTGCCGTCAGCGTCGCCAAATCGGCATTGACTACCTCCATCCGATACGCACACCGGCGCCGTCAGTTCGGTCCCTTACGCGGCCACGAGACGCTGCTCATCGACTACCCAATCCACCAACAGGAACTGATCCCAAGATTGGCGGCCACCTATGCCTTCCACTTCGCCTTTGAACGGCTGATTGACAAATATGCCGATCCCGGCACCGATCAACGCCGATTGGAGACTGAAGCAGCCGGATTGAAGGCATTAGCGACGTGGCATGCTCTCGACACCATCCAAGCCGCGCGGGAGGCGTGCGGGGGCCAGGGTTACCTCGCAATCAATCGTCTCACAGCGATGCATTCCGACGCCGACATTTTCACCACATACGAAGGAGACAACACCGTTCTGCTCCAGCTCGTGGCCAAAGCTCTCCTCACCGAGTTCCGGCAACAGTTCGAGTCGATGAACGTCACCGCTGTCGCCCGTCACGTGTTCCATCGGGTCAAGTCAGCGGTCGCAGAGGCGAGCCCGATCACCATCGGCACCAGCAATGCCGAAGAGCTCAAATCGGCGTCATGGCAGCTTGAGCAAATGAGACGGCGGGAGGAACA
>JBGTGL010000031.1:0-21447 GCA_041746755.1 Acidimicrobiia bacterium
GTCCGAAATGGGGCGGCTCCGCGGCCTCGAGGAGAGTGAAAGCGCCGTCCGTAGACTCATCCGTCGCCTTAACCGTCATCATGAAACCACCGAGGTCGATCAATCGGCCCTCCCCAGGTTGCAGAATTAGCGGTTCGGCGGACATGCCTTCTCCTCGTCGACCTGACGTGCGAGGAATCATAGGCTCTAGCACGCCCATCCCGACACCAGGCAAAGTGTTGGGCCGAGTTTCGCACTCCAAAGAGCCCTTGCCGCCTCGGTCCGTTCGGGTCAGTCGAACTCGGCGTAGTGTTTCGTCAATAGATTAAGGAGGTCGTGTGAAGTGGTCGAGGGCGACCCGCGTCGCAGTTGGCGTGTTGGGTGGTCTGGTGGTGTTGATAGGTCTGGGAGTCTGGAGTCTGGAGTCCGAGTACGGGTCGGGATTGAATTTCTCAGTGGAGTTCGACGGCACTGTCCACCGGGTCTTTGAGGTGGATGAGCAGGCTCCAGAACCGGAGGACCGATCTACCGTCGTGTTTGAAGGGACCGAACAAGAAGCAATGTCGTACATCGAACAAAGGCGCGCCGAGGGGACGAACCGGATAATTCCCGGCGTGATAATCGGAGTTGGGACTCTGATGGTCATCGCGGCATTGATTCAAATACGCAACACCCCAACAAAAGGGGTTTAGCCGCCCTAGTACAGATTCTTAGATCAACCCCAAGGGCGGCTCGACAGACCCCTTGAACGCCGGATCGCGACCTCGTACGTTCGGGTCATGTATGCATCCACCATTTCGGTGGCGTTGGTCGGGGGAGAAGCTGTTCCGGTTCAGGTCGAGGCTTATGTGGGCCGGGCCAAAGACCACTTTCGTCTGACCGGACTCCCCGATACCGCCCTCCGGGAATCGAAGGATCGAGTGCGGGTGGCCATCGCCTCTTCTGAGATCGAGTTTCCCCATCGTGAAGTGACGATAAATTTGGCTCCGGCCGACCTTCCGAAACGGGGTTCTGACTACGACCTCCCGATCGCCATCGGAATTCTTGCCGCCGATCGCCACATCAAGCTTCCCGGCAAGGTGATCGCGGTGGGAGAACTGGCGCTCGATGGAAAAGTGCGCGGCGGTGTCAGCTCGCTCGGCGCCGCAGTCCTCAGCGCCAAGCTGGGGATTCCATGTCTGGTGGCGTCGGAGAACGCACCACAGGTCGCCCGTGTTTCGGGCTCGCAGGTGTTTGCAGTCGACACGCTCCGGGACGCCATTGCGATCTTCCGGCAGAATCTGCAGGTCGAGACGGTGGTCCCCGATCGTTCCGAACCTCCGGCAGATGAACTCGCCGACATGGCCGAGGTCAGGGGGCAGCTGGTGGCCCGGCGTGCCCTGGAGATCGCGGCTGCAGGAGGGCATCATCTCCTCTTCTTTGGACCGCCGGGAGGGGGAAAGACGATGCTCGCCCACCGTCTCGCGGGTCTGCTGCCCCGGCTCGATGACGAGGCCGCGATTGAGGTCGCCCTCATCCAGGCTTCGGTCGGTCTACAGCGTCCCATCTCGGATGTCCCGCCCTTTCGTGCGCCTCATCACAGTGCAACGCGCGCTGCTCTTGTCGGTGGTGGCAGCGGTCAACCAACACCGGGAGAAATATCGCTGGCCCACCGAGGAGTTCTCTTCTTGGACGAAATGGCCGAGTTTCCCCGGTCCCACCTCGACGCCCTCCGCCAGCCACTGGAGGAGGGGAGGGTGCTGATCTCTCGCCAGGGCGTTTCGGCTTTGTTTCCTTCTCGATTTCAGCTGGTTGGTGCCTCGAACCCGTGCCCGTGCGGATACCTCGGCGATCGACGTCGCCCTTGTTCTTGCTCCGAGAATGTGCGAGCAAGGTATCGACAGCGGGTATCCGGTCCCTTGTTCGACCGTTTCGACCTTTCCGTATGGGTGAACCGGGTCGAAGTAGCCGACTTTCGCAATGACGCCGGGGAGGCGTCGTCGCCAATTTCAAAACGGGTAGCTGACGCTCGAGCAGTACAACGGGAGCGGGGAAGGTCGTTGAACCGCGATCTCTCCGGCGACCGGCTTGACCGAGTCGTCATAAAGACGGTTGATTCTCGCTCGCTCGTTGCGAACCTGGAGAAGGGAACACTCACCGCTCGAGGTGCGGTGAGGGTGCGACGGGTCGCAAGGACAATTGCCGACCTCGAGGGAGAGGATGTGACGGAAGATCACATTGCCGAGGCGCTCAGTCTCCGCGGTGTGTGGTGATGTCTGCTTCGCGAGAGATCGGGATGGGCGATCCGGGATATCCGGTCGGGCTCTTCGACCTGGAAGAGCCACCTTCACTGTTCGTCCGGGGAGAACTCGCTGATCGCCCGATCGTCGCGGTGGTGGGAACCCGGAATTGCACCAGATACGGAATCGAGTTGGCGGAGTCTTGCGGACGAACCCTCGCCGAACTCGACTGGCACGTCGTCAGCGGTCTCGCTAGGGGTATTGATGCTGCCGCCCATCGCGGCACGGTGGCCAGAGGCGGTCGTGGGGTGGCCGTCCTCGGGTCTGGCCTCGACCATATCTACCCGAGAGAAAACAAGGGGCTCCTGGAAGAGCTTCTTCAGTGCGGGGGAGCGGTGGTCTCTGAATATCCCGACGGGACGCCACCAGACCGATGGCGTTTTCCGGCGAGAAACCGCATCATCGCGGCGATGGCTTCAGCTGTCGTCGTAGTCGAATCAGCCCTCACCGGGGGGTCTCAAATCACGGCTGTTCTCGCAGCTGAGATGGGTCGTCCCGTCTTTGCGTTCCCGGGTGATGTTGATCGGCCTGCTTCTGTCGGCACCAACCGCCTGATCAGAGATGGAGCAATTCCTATCCTGGGCAGCGAGGACCTTGTTGAGGAGCTGGCCTTGTTGCCTGGGTTTGAGGCTCGGCCTCGGGCTCTCGCCGACTCTCCGTTGCCCGTTGCTGGCACATTGCTCGATGAGCTTCCGGCGCTGTGGAATTGTTCGATTTCGCAGGCTCTGAGTCGATTGGGCGAGGCGGAGGCGAGAGGGGAGGTACGTCGGGAAGGTGATCGCATTTTCCCTGAAACCCGGCCCAACTAACGGTGGGAGATAGCATCGTTGGTAATGGAACTTCCTCCGACCCCGGATTGGGCCGCTGGTGTCGTCGCCGGATATCTGGCCCGACTCGATGACCAACGCGGGTTGTCGGAAAATACTATCGCTGCCTACTCACGCGATCTGGGGCAATTTTTCGACTTTTGTGACCGCAACGAGGTGACCTCCGTCAGCCAGGTGGATCGGCGGCTCGCCCGGCGATATCTGGCCTTCCTAGACACCCGGGGTTATTCGAGACGTTCTATCTCCCGCAAAGCGGCGGCCGTTTCGGGCTTTTACATTGACGGCGGAAGACGGGGAGAGTTGGCGAACAACCCCTTCGAGTCGGTGTCCCGCCCCAAGTTGGACCGGCCGCTGCCTCATGCCATCTCCAGTAGACAAATGGTTGGCGCAATCGAGGCTCTCGATACGACCGAGCCGGTCGGCATCCGCGACGCCGCGATCGTCGAAACTCTCTACGCGACCGGGCTGCGGATTTCGGAGTTGGCCTCCCTGCGGATCGGCGATGTGGGAGGCGATACCCTAAAAGTAGTGGGCAAGGGCAAAAAGATGAGGGTGGTCCCCCTTGGGGTTCCCGCCCGCAAGTCTCTGCAGAAGTATCTCCGCGAATCCCGCCCGACCATGGTGACTGAGCGCACCGGAGCCGCCCTCTGGGTGGGCGTTCGCGGCGGCGAACTCGACGCCCGAGGTCTCCGACGGGTAGTCAACCGGCGATTGGCGACCTTCCCCCATGCCTTGCGTCACAGCTTCGCCACCCATCTCCTCGAAGGGGGCGCCGATCTTCGGGTGGTCCAGGATCTTCTCGGTCATACCGACCTGGCCACCACACAGATATACACTGCAGTGACCCGAGAACACCTCAGAGGAACTTATGACCGAAGCCATCCAAGAGCCTGACAAGAACGTCATTGACGGTCTTTGGGTTTCTTTCAAGGCTGACGGCGACAGCGGAGTCCGGGAAAGACTGATCCTCCACTACTCGCCATTGGTCAAATACGTCGCAGGTCGTGTCGGTGCAGGGCTGCCCCGTTCAGTCGATCAAAATGACCTGGCGTCCTATGGGTTGTTCGGCCTGATCGACGCAATCGATAAATTCGACCTCGAGCGTGGCTTCAAGTTCGAGACCTATGCGATCAACCGGATCAAAGGAGCGATTCTCGACGAGCTGCGTGCTCTCGATTGGGTACCGCGCTCGGTCCGTTCCCGCTCCAGGCTCATCGAAACGGGAATCACCGAACTGGAACATCGTCTCCAGCGAGCTCCCACCGAAGATGAGCTGGCTACACACCTTGAGATGACCCTGGATGAATTACAGAACGCTCTCGCCGAGATCGGGCGGACCGGGATTGCCGCGCTCGACGAATTCGTCGGGAACGATTCGACGACCTCGGTAGGCGAAATGTTGGCCGATCCGGATGGGATTTCACCAGAGACGGCGGTTCAGGTCGCCGAGACCAGAGAAGGGTTGGTCGACGCGATCAACAAACTTCCCGACCGCGATCGTTTGGTGGTCACCCTCTATTACTACGAGGGGATGACGCTCGCCGAGATCGGCGAAGTGCTCGGCGTAACTGAATCGAGGGTGTGCCAGATTCACGCCAAAACCATGATGTCGCTCCGCAACCGACTTGGCGAGTTGGCTCTGGGCTAACCCCAGGCGTAAACTTCAATTCATCAAGCACGCTTGCTCACCCTTACTGGTCGGGCCTGGAGTCACATCCTGAGTTCGAGAAAGGGTCACCCGAATCGGAGTCCAAATTGGATCCGGAACCGGAGTGGGAACACCGGCAGGCGGAAGTCATAACCAGGAAGGAATCAACCGTGTCTACGGTCACAATGAAACAGCTGTTGGAAGCCGGCGTCCACTTCGGACATCAAACCCGACGCTGGAATCCGAAAATGCGTCCCTATATATACGGGGACCGCAACGGTATCCACATAATCGATCTCCGTCAGACGGTCGTTCAGATCGCCGAGGCTCAGGAATTCGTCAGGGAGATCGCGGCCAATGGAGGCTCGGTTCTCTTCGTCGGAACCAAAAAGCAGGCCCAGTCGTCTGTCGCCGACAACGCCGAGCGATCGGGTAGTCCCTATGTGAACTATCGATGGCTGGGTGGGATGCTTACCAACTTTCAAACGATCCAGAAGCGGATTTTCTACATGCGCGAGCTGCGTCAGATGGAAGCCACGGGTGAGAACGAAACTCTCACCAAGAAGGAGCGTCTCAAATTGAGCCGCGAGCTCACCAAGCTCGAGGCCAACCTGGGCGGCGTCGCCAGGATGGAGCGCACACCCCAGGCCATTTTCGTGGTCGATGTCAACGTCGAAACGACCGCAGTCACCGAGGCAGTCCGCTTGGGTATCCCCGTGATCGCCCTGGTCGACACCAATTGTGATCCCGACAATGTCGAATATGTCATCGCGGGAAATGATGACGCGATCCGGGCGTCGGAACTGGTGGCCGCCGCGCTGGCTGACGCCATCATCGCCGGCAAAGAAACTCTCTCCAAGAAGGGCACGAAGGCTGAAGAGCCTGCTGCGTCCTGATCGACCCGAATTGAGGAGATCATGTCTGAGATAACCGCAAAGGACGTTCAGAACCTGCGTCAAAAAGCTGGCGTAGGCATGATGGATGCCAAACAAGCCCTGGTCGACGCTTCAGGTGATGTCGACAAGGCGTTCGAACTGCTTCGGGAACGCGGGCAGGCCAAGATGGAGAAGCGATCTGATCGCGAGGCCATCGAGGGGACGATCGGCACCTACATCCATGTCCAGAACGACCGTCCCGTGATGGGCGTCCTCGTCGAGTTGGCATGCGAGACCGACTTCGTGGCCAAGAGTGACGAATTCCGCACGGTTGCGGACGACATCGCGATGCATATCAGTTGGGGCAATCCCGGTTGGATCAGGCGGGATGACGTCGATGCTGGGGCTATCGAGAAAGAGCGAGAACTGATCGCCCGTCAAGCTGCGGCCGAGGGCAAGCCCGAACAGGTGGTCGAGAAAATCGTCGATGGAAAAATCGAATCCTGGTACAACGATCACGTGCTCTACGACCAGAAATTCGTCAATAGCGAAAAGTTCGATGGTCCGGTCGGCGACATGATTGCCCAGCTAGCCTCACGGATGGGTGAAAACATCTCGGTGCGGCGCATGGCCCGCGTCGCTGTCGGCGAATAGAGGAGTCTTGACGAAAGGCGCAAAACGAAGAGTCCTTCTCAAGCTATCGGGTGAGGCTTTCGCCGACCCGGAAATCGGCTACGGCATCGATCCCGAAACGGTGAAGCGCGTCGCCGCTGAGATCGCTGCTGCTGTTGCCGAAGGAACGGAAACGGCGATAGTCGTCGGCGGGGGAAACATCTTCCGTGGTGTGTCCTCAGCGGCAAAAGGGATGGACCCTGCGTCCGCCGATTACATGGGAATGCTGGCCACAGTCATCAACGCCCTGGCCCTTCGTGATGCGTTGGAGAAGGCCGGCGTCGACACCAGGGTGCAGAGTGCTATCACCATGCAAGAGCTCGCCGAGCCCTACATCCGTCTCCGGGCGATGCGCCATCTCGAGAAGGGTCGAGTGGTGATATTTGCCGCGGGCACAGGCAATCCTTTCTTCACCACGGATACCACCGCAGCGCTGCGAGCCATTGAGATGGATGCAGATGGACTGCTCAAAGCCAGCAAGGTCGACGGGATATATGACGAGGACCCGGCCCACAACCCCGATGCCAATCGTCACACCGAGCTGTCATACATGGATTTCATCTCGCGCGAACTGCGGGTGATGGACACGACTGCCGTTACCATGTGCAAAGAGCACGGAGTACCAATTGTGGTCTTCGACATGACCCATCCCGGCAATATTCTTGCCGCCCTGCGCGGGGATGAGATCGGTACCGTTGTTCGCTGAGAATCCCGAGTGGAGGCTGAAATGATCGACGAACTCCTGGACGAAGCCAGACAAAAAATGGATGGGGCCGTCGAACATGTGGCAAACGAGTTCTCGACGGTGCGTACCGGTCGGGCCAACCCTCAAATTCTACAGAGAATCATGGTGCCTTACTACGGGACGCCAACGCCGCTGCAGCAACTGGCTTCGATATCGGTCCCCGAGCCCAGGTTGTTGGTCGTCCAGGTCTATGACCAGAGCGCGCTCGCTGACGTCGAGCGTTCACTGCAGCAGGCTGATCTCGGACTCAACCCGAGCAACGACGGTTCGGTGATCCGGATCGCATTTCCTCCGTTGACCGAGGAGCGTCGCAAGGATCTGATTCGAGTTGTCAAGGGGATGGCCGAAGAGGGCCGGGTCGCGGTGCGCAATATCCGTCGTCACGCCAAATCGGATATGGAAAGTCTTCATGGCGAAATATCCGATGATGACATCAGAAGAGGCGAAGATGATCTTCAGAAGTTGACCGACCAACACATCGAGCGAATTGACAAGCTGGTGGGCAACAAAGAAGAAGAGCTACTAGAGGTTTAGCGTTGGACGAAAACGGTACCCGCGACGAAGGCCAAAAAGAGTTCGGCCGGCCTTGGGAGGACGACACTTCCGAGTCCGAGGGAAAGGTGGTGCCTCTTCCCGGTATCGCTCCCGACGAAGCCGATCCGGCAAATTTGGCCGATTGGAAAGCTCTCTCTGCGTCTCCTGATATGGAAGATTTTGATGTGGCCCCATCGGCGTACTCCACTCAAGAGTATGAAGGGTTGGCTGAAGACATCGCTCGCGCCAACACTGAAGAGTGGCAACAGCAGGCGGTATCCGCCCCGGTCGCCGGGGTCGGGACGGGAATGGTCGGTTTTGACGATGTCGCCGGAACCCAACGGGTTGATATGGAGGACCACGAAATCACCGCGCAGGCGGCGGCATCCGATTTCACCCTTCGGGTTGGGTCGGCCGTGGTCATATTCGGTCTCTTCCTGGGGAGCCTCCTTCTCGGCGGTTGGTGGTTTGCGGGCTTCGTCATCCTTGTGATGATCGTCGCCGCCGGCGAGTTGTTCGCCACTCTTCGAACCCTCGATTACCGCCCCGTCGCCCTCTTTGGCCTTCTAGGAGTCACCTTGATGGGAGTGGGTGCAGTTCAGGTCGGCCCACTGGCGATTGGTGGTTGGGCTGCAGCGATCGCGGTGCTGACGATTTTGTTTTTCTCGCTGGCAACCCGTCGACACCCGATGGAGAATGCTGCAGTCACTATCACCGGTATGGCCTGGGTGGGATTGCTTTCTTTTGCCGTACTGATCGAGAGAGGCCCGCAGCCGGTTGCATATATCCTCTTTTTGGTCCTATTGATCGCATTCAATGACATGGGTGCCTATTTCGTCGGCCGCTCATTCGGGAAACGGCCTCTGGCTCCTTCGATCTCTCCAAGCAAGACCGTGGAAGGATTCTTTGGCGGGCTGATAGCTTCGATGGTGATCGCTTCGATTCTGACCACCTTCCCGGCCTGGGAAACGATTGGAATTGCTCGCGGGCTGGCACTCGCTGGCGTAGTCGGCATTTTTAGCCCGCTGGGCGATCTCATCGAGTCGATGATGAAGCGTTCGATCGGGGTCAAGGACATGGGGTCTGTGCTCCCCGGGCACGGAGGAATGCTCGATCGGGTCGACAGCTTTTTGCTCGCAGCCCCTGCCGCCTATTTGCTGATGAGGGGTTTCGGCCTTCTGTGACGGGGTCGATCGTTGTCCTCGGCTCGACCGGGTCGATTGGCACCCAGACCCTTGAAGTTGCGGCAAATCTCGGGTTGGACGTCGTCGCCCTCGCTGCCAACCAGCCCGGGGATCTGCTCCTCGAGCAAGCGCGTCGCTTCCCGGATGCCGCGATAGTCGTCGCTGGAGGTTCGGTTGGCGAGCGTGAAGAGTTTGTCTCCGGTCTCGGATCCAGGGTCAGCTTCGGGCCCGAATCCGTCGTCGAGGTTGCCGCTACGCCGGATTCGATCGTGGTCAACGGCATTGTCGGCGCGTCGGGATTGCCGCCGACTCTGTCCGCCCTTGGCGCGGGGAACCGTTTAGGACTAGCCAATAAAGAGAGCCTGGTGGCCGGGGGCCCTGTCGTTCGAAAGGCCCGGGAAACCTCTAGCGGCCATATCATCCCCATTGACAGCGAGCATTCGGCCCTTTACCAGTGTCTCGTCGGGGAGGACGTTTCCGATATTGCAAGGCTCATGCTGACGGCGTCCGGTGGGCCGTTTCGGGGAAAGGCCCGGGAGGACCTGGAAGGGGTTACTGCCGAGGAAGCGTTGCAACACCCAACGTGGGACATGGGCCGTCGGGTCACCATTGACTCGGCAACTCTGTTCAACAAGGGCCTCGAAGTGATCGAGGCCCACTATCTGTTTGACATCGATTACGACAGGATCGACGTTGTTGTCCACCCCCAATCGGTGCTCCATTCGATGGTGGAGTTTGTTGATGGGTCATGGAAAGGCCACCTCGGCCACGCTGACATGCGGATTCCGATTCAATACGCACTTACGACGCCGCGGCGGGCTCAGGGCCTTGCGCCGCCTTTTGATTTTTCGGGGCGGTTGCTCGAGTTCGAAGAACCCGACCGGGTCGCGTTTCCTGCTCTCGACATCGCTTACGCGGCCGGTCGCGAAGGTGGGTCATCGCCTGCGGTGATGAATGCGGCTGACGAGGTGGCTGTCGAGGCCTTTCTCCAGAGACGTCTCGGCTTCCTGGGTATCACGGAAGTGGTTACCCGGACAATCGAGGCGGTGGAGTGGCGCCCGATGGAATCGCTCGACGACGTATTGGCCGTTGACGCCGAATCGCGGAGCTACGCGGCATCGTTGATTGCGGGAATGTGCTGACCGCCGATTAGCCGGCTGGCACCGGTACCGTACTGGCGATGCTTGGTGGAATAGCCGCAGCCTTTGCCATCGTTCTCTTCGTAACCGCCCACGAGGCCGGACACTTCCTCGCGGCCAAAGCCGTAGGGATGAAAGTCACCCAGTTCTTCTTCGGTTTTGGCCCCAAGATATGGTCAACGCACCGCGGAGAAACCGAATACGGGTTCAAGTGGATTCCGCTGGGCGGTTTCGTCCGAATTGTCGGAATGAACCCCCTCGAAGAGGTCGAAGCGGCGGATCTGGGCCGTACCTACCGTGAGAAGAAATTCTGGGAGAAGAGCTTTGTGGTCCTCGCCGGGGTCGGGACCAACTTCTTGATTGCTTTCTTGATGTTCTACGGACTGGTGCTTTCCCAGGGAATCGCGACACCCCAGCTAGAGGTGGATCGAGTCGTTTCCACGGTCGAGGTCGAGGGTGTCGAGCAGCAATCACCGGCCGAGGCGGCAGGAATCCAGGACGGGGACGTCATCGTCAGCATCGATGGCCAGCCCACGACCGACTGGGACGACGTCCAGGATGCACTGGCGGCCGCCGGCGGTGGACCTGTCGAGATCGTGGTCGATCGGAACGGTGAATTGGTCACCACCGAGGCAGACCTCATCGAACAGCCCTCCCCGGATGAGCCCGGGGCTACCACCGGGTTTCTCGGAGTGGCGCCTGTGATCGAGGTCGAGTCTGTCGGTGTCATCCAGGGGATTGGCCTTGCCGGGCGCGCAGTGTGGGAGGGAATCGAGAACACTTTCCGCTCGTTGGGCCAGATGCTCCGCCCATCAAATATTGCCCAGTACTTCGGTGTGTTGGTGGGTAACACCGACGTCGACGAGGAAATTCGACCGGTGAGCCCGATCGGGATCGTCAATATCGGGAGCCAAATGGAATCGGGTGCCGCCTTCATCGGAATCCTGGCCCTGGTCAATGTCATCCTGGCGACTCTGAACCTTCTTCCTCTCCTGCCACTTGACGGGGGCCACTTTGCGATCGCCCTCTATGAAAGAGTTACCCACCGCGAAGCGAATGTCGAAAGAATGGTGCCCGTGGCGGTAGCAGTGGTAATCCTGTTCGGGTTTCTCGGCCTGGTGGCAATCGTTCTCGACATCGTCAATCCGATTTCACTTTGAATCAGACAGGACACCCTCCGTTGACTACCGTCTGTTGTCGTGTCTGAACGCCGCACTACCCGTCAACTCCATGTCGGTAAGGTCCCGGTAGGGGGTCTCGCACCGATAAGCGTCCAATCGATGACCACCACCAAGACGGCGGACGTCGATGGGACCCTTGCGCAGGTGTATGCACTGGCGGGTGCCGGAGCAGACATCGTCCGGATCACATGCAATGAGGTCGAGGCTGCCCAGGGGTTGGCTGAGATAGTTCCCCGGAGCCCCGTCCCCATAATCGCCGACATTCACTACCAGTATCGACTGGCTCTAGCTGCCCTCGAAGCCGGAGTCCAGGGTCTTCGACTCAATCCGGGGAACATCCGTAAAGAGGATCAAATCAAAGCGGTGGCCCGCGAGGCCCGTGACCGAGGGGTTCCGATTCGAATCGGGGTGAATGCCGGTTCGCTCGACAAGGATCTTTTGGCCAAGTACGGCTCACCGGTGCCGGAGGCCCTGGTCGAGTCGGCCCAGATCGAAATCCGGTATCTAGAAGAAGTCGATTTCTTCGACATCAAGATATCGGTCAAGCATTCCAACGTTCCTTCGATGATCGCTGCATACCGGCTCCTTTCCGAAACGGTGGACTACCCGCTGCACCTCGGGGTCACCGAAGCGGGTCCCCCACCCGCAGGTCTTATCAAATCGGTGGCTGGCATTGCCACGCTTCTCAACGACGGGATCGGCGACACCATCCGTTTCTCGTTGACCGCCGACCCGGTCGAAGAGGCAAAGGCAGGGCGTCAGCTGTTGGAGATACTGGGCTTGCGGGAGCGCAAGGGCCTTGATCTCATCGCCTGTCCTTCATGTGGACGCGCTGAGGTCGATGTTATCGATGTGACTACTCGGGCACAGGCGGCTTTGGAGGCGGCGAATCTCCCAATTCAGGTAGCTGTGATGGGGTGCGTAGTCAACGGCCCGGGCGAGGCCCGCGAAGCAGACATTGGAATCGCGGCCGGTCGAGGCAAAGGCCACCTTTTCATCAAGGGCCAGGTTGTGCGGGTGGTTCCGGAATCAGAAATGGTCGAAGCGCTGCTCGACGAAGCCAAGAAGCTGGTCGAGGAGGGAGTGGAGAGCCGTCTCGCCCACGCCGAAGCGAACGCTGAGGAGATAGCGGCTGCCACCCGGCGTCAACTAGTCGAGATCCAAGGGGATGCGAATCGGACGGCGGAGAAGAGGGAACGGGTCACTGAAGTGGCGAAGGGAGATTCGTAATGCGATGGTCCCAAACTTTCATCCCGACCCTCCGCGACGCGCCCGCCGATGCTGAGGCGGTTAGCCATAAGTTGTTGGTCCGTGGTGGATTCATCAGGCAGTTGTCCGCCGGGTCGTACACGGTCCTGACGCTGGGCCAGCGGGTCCGGCTCAAGGTGGCCGCCATCATTCGCCAGGAAATGAATGCGATCGGTGGCCAGGAGATGGTGCTCCCCACCCTCCATCCGGCTGAGATTTGGAAACAATCGGGCCGTTACGACCTCGTGGGCGAGAATCTCTTCAGGCTGAAGGATCGCAAGGGCGTCGACCTGGTTTTGGGCATGACCGAGGAAGAGATCTTCGGGGTACTTGCATCGGAATTGTTCTCTTATCGACAGCTTCCCCAGATCTGGTATCAGATGCATACCAAGTTCCGTGACGAAGCCCGCCCCAAGTCGGGTTTGCTTCGGGTGCGAGAATTCACCATGAAGGACTCATACAGCCTGGACATCGACGTCCCGGGCCTCGATGTCGGGTTCGACAAACACCGTGTCGCCTATAAGCGCATCTTCTCCCGGATGGGATTACACGCCTTTGATGTTCTGGCTTCCTCGGGGGCGATGGGCGGCACTGAATCAGTTGAGTTCGTGATCAGGAGTGCGGCCGGTGAGGACTGGATAGTCACCTGTGAATCCTGTGACTACCGGGCCAATGTGGAGAAGGCAACGTCGGCACTCTCACCCCGTGACGACGGCGCGCCAGCGGACCTCGATCGCTATGCGACGCCGGGTTTACGAACCATCAAGACACTTGCGGAAGCACATCCCGAGATTGCAAGTCCGGATCGGCAGATCAAGACTCTGGTCTACTTCCTAGATGGTGAGCCCGTTTTGGTCCTCCTCAGAGGGGACCACGATCTTCAGCAACAAAAACTCCTCGATGCAGCGGGGGTTGGAGAGGACATTCGCCCCGCGGAACCCGAAGAGATCGTCGAATTGCTGGGTGCCAGTCCCGGTTCGCTCGGCGCTGTGGGTGTCTCCGAACTCCGCATTTTTGCCGATGAGGCATTGCGGGGCAGATTCAATCTCACCACGGGAGCCAACCAGGATGACTGGCATCTAAGCGGGGTCTCGGTGGAGAGAGATATCGATGTCGGGCAGTGGGGAGATCTACGCGCCGTGGTCACCGGAGATTCATGTGTCACCTGTGGTTCATCGGTTGAACTCTGGAAGGGCATCGAAGTCGGTCATATTTTCAAGCTGGGCACCAAGTATTCGGAGGCGTTTGGTGCCTATGTTCAGGATGAAAATGGCGATAGCCACCCGGTCATCATGGGTTCTTACGGGATCGGTTTGGAGCGGGGGATGGCAGCCATCGTCGAAACCCATCACGACGACCGGGGAATTATCTGGCCGGTCTCGGTGGCTCCTTTCGAAGTTGTCATAACGGTTCTGCGTGGCGACGATCCGGCGACGACAGCTACCGCAGAAAAGGTCTACTCAGAACTTCTGGAGTCGGGCGTTGACGTGATTCTCGACGATCGGGCGGAACGTCCCGGGGTCAAGTTCGCTGACAGTGAGCTGGTCGGTATCCCCTTTCGGGTCACGATCGGGCCGCGCGGTGTCGAATCCGGAGCCGTCGAATTGACCACGAGAACTGACCTCAGCACCGTCGAAGTGAGCCTGGATTCGCTCGTCGGCGACCTCCTCGAACGTGTTGATCTCGGCCGCTCTCTCATTTAGTCAACGGCGACAGTAACTTCCAACTGTTGGGGCAGTATGCCCAATCCCCTATAATCACCCTGACAACAGGACGCTTTTCGGTCAGGTGGGCGCCTCGGCACCCACCTGTTTGCTGTGGAGCCATAGATTTTTGAATGATTTTCGAGACAACGCGTGGATAAGAAGAAGTGACGACGACAGCACAACTTTGGGAGATTTTACAGCCCTACCTCGAGGCCGAGCGGCTCGAGTTAGACGACGTCGAACTGAGCGGCTCCGGGAAGGGCCGTGTTTTGCGTGTCGCCATCGACGGAGAGGGCCTCGACATCGATCGACTCTCCGAACTCTCTCGAGGCATCTCCCGCAAACTCGACAATGAGACATCTCTGGATGGTGCTTATCAGCTGGAAGTGACGACTCCGGGTCTGGAAAGGAAGCTACGTCGCCCCGAGCAGTTCGTCCGTGCGGTGGGCCGGGAAATCGTAGCCAAGGTGGGATCGGCCGAGGCCAAGCGGACGGTGCGTGGAATCTTGGCCAGCGCCAACGAAGATTCTTTTGCCGTCGACGTCGACAATCAGACAGAAGTATTCCGCTACGACGACTTGGTCAAAGCGAACACAGTTTTTCGGTGGGAGAAGGCTCCCAAGCCAGGGCACTAAGGAGAATTATGCAGCTCGATACGATGATGGAGGCCATAGAGGTCCTCGCCCGAGAGCGCGGGGTGGCAGTCGATGCCATCCTCGATGCGTTTGCCAACGCCCTGGTCGCGGCGTACAAACGGAGCCCCGGTGCAGCTGAGGAAGCTCGAGTCACGATCGACCCCGACTCTGGTGAGGTGACCGTCTACGCCCAGGTCCTCGATGAAGAGGGCAACGTGGTCGACGAATGGGAAGATACGCCGGAGGGAGAAGCCTTCGGTCGGATCGCCGCCCAGTCGTTCAAACAAGTGATGCAGCATAAATTGCGCGAAGCCAAGCGCGAGCTGGTTTTCGATATGTACGAAGGCCGCGAAGGCGACCTCATCACTGGCCTGGTCCAGCAGGTTGACTATCGATCGGTGATCCTCGACCTTGGTGATGCCGAGGCCATACTTCCCGGTTCGGAGAGAATCCCATTCGAACGTCTCGAGCGCGGCAACCGGGTAAAAGCTTTGATCATCGAAGTGCGCAACGAGGGGAAGGGCGCTCAGATAGTTGTTTCCCGAAGTCATCCCGACCTGGTGAGGCGTCTGCTCGAGCTCGAAGTTCCCGAACTGACCGACGGCACGATCGAAATCGTCAACATCGCACGGGAACCGGGCCATCGCACCAAGATCGCCGTGATTTCTCACGACGCCAACGTCGACCCCAAGGGTGCATGTGTGGGAGCACGCGGCTCTCGCGTCCGCCAGGTGGTCAACGAATTGCGTGGTGAAAAAGTGGACGTAGTCCAGTGGCGAGATGACATCGGGCAGTTCATTGCCGAGGCCCTGGGCCCTGCCAAAGTCCAGGAGGTCAAGATCAACGAAGAAGAGAAGACCGCCGATGTCATTGTTTCGGAGCATCAGCTTTCTCTCGCAATCGGCAAGGAAGGGCAGAACGCCCGTCTCGCCGCCCGATTGTCCGGGTATAAGGTCGATATCCACGCCGATCAAACGTCGATTCCTGAAGAAACGCCAGCGACCGATGTGGTTGTAGAAGACGCCCCGGAGGAGGCCGAGGAGGCGCCAGCCGACGATGCCGCCCCGACCGATCCGGAAGAGCCGACGGCGGACGCGATGGCTGTCGGTGACGACGAAGACGTTGCCTCGTCGGCTGGCGCCGAAGAGGTTGCAGAATCTGGCGATTCTGCTGCGGCCGAAGACGTTTCGGCTGGCGCCGAAGAGGTTGCAGAATCTGGCGATTCTGCTTCTGCTGCAGCCGAAGACGTTTCTGCTGTCGCCGAAGACAGTGACGACGAAAGCGAATGAGAGAGAATATTTAGTGAGGGTCTACGAACTAGCCCGTGACCTGGGCCTGGAATCAAAAGAAGTCTTGGACCAGGCCCTACAATTGGGTTTGGAAGTCAAGACAGCATCGTCCGGTCTCGATGACGACGGCATCAAACTGATTAAGAACGCCCTGATGCCAAACGGCTCAGCGGACGCGCCGGCATCGGCGGAGGATGAGCCATCGGCGTTGATCGATCCCGAACCGGAAGTCGTTCTTCAGCCAGAGCCGGAAACCGATGTGGCGCCAGAACCGGAAACCGATGTGGAGCCAGAGTCTGCCGCCCCGTCCGAGCCCGTTTCTGAAACCGAGATCGAAATTGCAACCGTCCCGCAGGGTGTTTCCGTAGCAGACTTCGCCGAAGCAATCGGTCAGTCCGCGGGCGACGTCGTCAAAGAACTTCTTGGTAAGGGAATCCCGGCTGGGGCGAACCAGGAGATGCCGCCTGCCTATATCGACGAGATTGCCGAAGGCTTTGGGTATATCGTCGAAGTCGAGGCACCTAAAGCCGCGCCTGTGGTGGCTGCCCAGCCTGAGTTTGACGACGCTGCTGCCGATCTATCGCCACGGCCACCCGTTGTGACGGTAATGGGCCATGTTGACCACGGTAAGACAACCCTTCTCGACACGATCCGAAATGCCAGAGTCGTTGACGACGAGGCCGGTGGCATTACCCAGCACATTGGTGCATACCAGGTCGATGTCAACGGCCACCCCAACACCTTCATCGACACCCCGGGACACGAAGCGTTTACCGCCCTGCGTGCCCGCGGCGCCAATATCACCGATATCGTCATCCTGGTCGTAGCGGCCAACGACGGGGTGATGCCGCAGACCGTCGAAGCCATTTCACATTCGCTTGCCGCCGGCGTAAAGATCATCGTGGCGATCAACAAAATGGATGTTGCCGGCGCCGACCCGTTACGGGTGCGCACCGAACTCACCGAGCACGGCGTCATAGTCGAGGAGTTGGGGGGAGATGTTCCTTCCGTCGAAGTCTCGGCGACCAGCGGTGACGGGGTCCCGGATCTCCTTGAGGTCATCGACCTGATCGCTCAATTGGAGGACTACCAGGCCAACGCCAAACCTGGCGCTTCAGGTGTCGTTGTTGAAGCGCAGTTAGAAGTGGGTCGTGGCCCCGTTGCTTCAGTGATCATCCAGAGAGGAACCCTCAAACAGGGGGACGCCTTTGTGGCCGGTGCAATTTCGGGCCGAGCCCGCGCTCTTCTCGACGATGCCGGCAATCAAATCAAGACAGCCCGACCGGCGACGCCGGTCCAGATCATGGGCTGGGATGACGTTCCCTCAGCTGGCGATTTCTTCGAAGTCGTGAAGAACGATCGTGAGGCGCGCAAAATTGCCGCCGCCCGACAGGAAGAGATCAAGCTGGCTGAGCAAGCCATGCCAAGCGCTCGGGACCGGCTCCAGGGTCTTTTGGAACAGCTGCGGACCGAAGACGCTCAGCTCAACGTGATAGTCAAGGCCGACGCCCAAGGTTCTCTCGAAGCTCTCCGGGAATCAATCGTGAAGATCGAACGGGAGGGCGGAGAGATCCAGATTGTTCACGCTGCCGTGGGTGGCATCAACGAAAACGATGTCTCGTTGGCCGACGTAACCGGATCGGTCATTGTCGGATTCAACGTTCGTCCGGAACCGAAATCACGCCGGGCGGCCGAACAGGCCGGGATCGAGGTCCGCACCTACAGCATCATCTACGAGTTGCTCGATGACATCGAGGCAATGCTGGTCGGACAGTTGGCGCCCGAGGAACAAGAGCAGGTGCTCGGTACGGCCGAAGTGCGACAGACTTTCAAGGTTCCACGAGGCGGGACAATTGCAGGTTGCTATGTCCTCGAGGGCAACGTTCAGCGTGGTGCTCGGGCCCGGCTGTTGCGGGCCGGGGTCATTGTCCACGATGGAGTTGTTTCGTCGTTGCGTCGGTTCAAAGATGACGTCCGTGAAGTCGCTTCAGGATTCGAGTGCGGAATGGGATTCGAGAATTACAACGACATCAAAGAGGGCGACCTGATCGAGGTCTATATGATCCGCGAGGTCGCCAGAACTTAGGAACCTCGAGGAGCCCGATGTCAACTCCGCGAATGCTCAAAGTGAATTCGATTCTCCGCGAGGTTCTTGCCGAAGAAGTCGAAAAGCTGAGTGACACCAGACTCGAACTGATCGCGATCACCGGGGTGGACACGGCCCCCAACCTGAGGAAGGCGGTGGTTTATGTCGATGCTTTGTCCGATGATCATGACGGAGTTTTGGAAGCTCTCAATCACGCTGCCCCCAGGTTGCAACGCGAAATCGGAAAACAGGTCCGGATCAAGTACACACCTATTCTCGAATTCGAAATTGACCCTGGCATCGCTGCGGGTAACAAGATCGACGAGATACTTCGGTCGATCCATGCCGAGGAGGAGTAACCATGTCACGTTCTTTTGATCTGACCCGCGCCGCCGAAACCATCGCCGACTGTGAGCAACTCGACCTTGCTTGTCACATCGGCCCAGATGGTGACGCATTGGGATCGATGATGGGTCTGGCGATCGCCGCGGTCAATGCCGGAAAGAGGGTTCATGCCTCTTTTGGGACACCGTTCGACATTCCCGACAATCTCGCGTTTCTACCCCAGGTCGGCCTGGTCGCGCCATCGGATTTTCCCGAGGCACCGGAGGTCATGGTGGTGATGGACGCCGGTTCGAAGGATCGGCTCGGCGAACTGGCCCGAAATGCGGGCAATGCGGGAACGCTGATTGTTCTAGACCACCACGTGACCAACGAAGGTTTCGGCGACATATCGGTCGTGGACGGTGAGGCGGCGGCCACCGGAGAGCTGGTTGCCGAACTGCTCCAGATTCTGGAGTGGCCGATTACCCCTGACGTTGCAACATGTCTCCATACGGCAATCGTGACCGACACCGGTCGATTCCAGTATTCGGCAACGAAGCCGTCGACATTCCGTCTGGGCGCGGCCCTGGTCGCGGCAGGTGCCGATACCGACTACATCGGCCAACAGGTTTACGAGCAGGCACCTTTTGGCTATCTCAAGGCGGCCGCAGCCGCTCTCTCCCGTGCGTCGCTAGACAGCGAAGCGGGGGTGGTGAGCGCCATATTGACAGCTGCCGATCTCGCCGATGCCGGTGTCGGTTGGGGCGACGTCGACAATCTCATCAACACGATTCGACTCCCGGTCGAGGCGGATGTCGCCGTACTCGTCAAGGTTTTTGACGGTGATCGGACCAAGCTGAGCCTGCGGTCTCGGGGGGCGACTGACGTCGGGTCGATTGCGGCAAGCCTCGGGGGTGGAGGTCATCGATTTGCCGCGGGGGCAACAGTCAAGATGTCTGCAGAAGAAGCGATCGCCGCTGTGATTTCGATGGCGATGGAACAAAAGTGACCGTCGGATTCCTGGTCGTCGACAAACCAGGCGGCATCACCTCCAATGATGTGGTCTCGCGGGTCAAAAAGGCAACCGGGATCAAGAAGGTTGGCCATGCGGGGACTCTCGATCCCATGGCGACAGGCGTAGTGGTGGTCGCAATCGGCCCGGTCACCCGTTTGATCAGATACATCCAGGATCAACCGAAGGAGTATCTCGCAACCGCAGAGTTCGGGGTTGCGACCGATACCCTCGATGCCGATGGTTCCGTCGTCACCCGTGAACCTATGGAGTTTTCGATGGATGACCTCGAACGAGTCCGGGATCGATTCGTCGGACGAATCAACCAGGTGCCGCCGATGGTCTCCGCCCTCAAGCACGAAGGCAGGCGTCTCTACGAGTTGGCGCGGGAAGGCGTCGTCATCGAACGAGAGGCGCGTGAGGTGAGGGTCGACGAATTGGAGCTAATCGAGGTGGGCCCCGGACCATATCCGCATGTCGAGTTCCGGGTGGTTTGCGGCAAGGGCACCTACATCCGTAGCTTGGCCAATGATTTGGCCGGCGCTCTCGGCGGTTCAGCCCACCTAACGTCGTTGCGGCGAACTCGGATTGGATCGCTGTCGGCGGAAACCCATGGGATCGACGCCAACGAACTCGACGGATGGGAGAGCAAGCTCCTCACACCGTCCGATGCTCTCGTTGACCTGTCGGCGGTGATTATCGACGCTGAGACTGCTGCGGCAGTGGGCCATGGTGTCCGCTTTGTCCATGGACCCATGACTGAGATTCCCCAATCGTCACCGGTGCGGATCCTCAATGCCGATGGAGGGCTGATCGCGGTGTATTCGCGATCAGATGACATTTCCCGAGCCGAAGTAGTTCTTGCGCCGTCATGAGAGTTCTGCGGGGCCATCCCGACGGCTGGGAACATGTCGACGCAAAGACGGCGCTTTCGATTGGGGTATTCGATGGGGTCCATCGCGGGCATCGCGAACTGCTCCGCAGCGCCTTTGACCATGAGGGCCTCGCTGCCGTCGTTACATTCGACCCCCACCCCGTTGAGGTTCTGGCTCCGGGGGCTTCACCTCGACTGCTGACAACGATCGACGAAAGGTTGGACCTTTTTGAAGAAATTGGGGCTGGACTGGTTGCCGTTCTCAACCTCGAGGACATCCGATATCTCGATCCCGGCGACTTTGTCCGCTCGGTTCTGATGGAGCGATTGGGACTGGCGTTTCTCACTGTTGGCACCGATTTCCATTTCGGTCGTGACCGGGCCGGTGACGTAGCGTTTTTGAAGGATTTCTCCGAGCAAAACGACTTCGAGGTCCGGGCGATCGATCTTCTCGACATCGGAGATGAGGCTATTTCCAGCAGCAGAATCCGCGACCTCGTTGAAGTGGGGGATGTCTTTGGCGCTGCGGCTCTGATGGGATCCCGGTTCCAAATTCGGGGTGTCGTAGTCGACGGTGACAAGCGAGGGCGGGGCATCGGGTTTCCCACGGCCAATATGCACCCGGTGCCGGGCAAATGCCTTCCCGCCGACGGCGTTTACGCCACGGTGGTGTCGGTCGAGGGTGTGGAACACGCCGCCGCCACCAATGTGGGAGTCCGGCCCACTTTCGGAGGCGGCGATAGGCTCGTTGAGGCCTATATCCTCGATTTCGACGAGGACATCTACGGTCAAGAACTGACAGTAGAGTTCGTCGAGCGGTTGCGTCCCGAGCTCAAGTTCGACAGCGTCGACGACTTGGTGTCGCGGATGACCGAAGACGTCGCCGCCACCCGGAATATCCTCGGTTCGTTTAGGGGTTGATTCTGATGTTCTGTTACAGTTACACCGTTCCCTCTTACCGATTCAGGTTTTACGCGTAATGAAGACACCAACAGAAATAGTGGCCGAATACGGCACGCACGAGAGCGACACTGGTTCCCCCGAAGTGCAGGTTGCCCTGCTCACCGAGAGAATCAGCCACCTCACCGAACATCTTCGCGACCACAAGCACGACCATCACAGTCGGCGTGGCCTGCTGATGATGGTTGGTAAGCGTCGTCGCCTCCTCGACTATTTGCGTCGACAGGATGTCGAGCGATACAGAGCGTTG
>JBGTGL010000032.1:0-28099 GCA_041746755.1 Acidimicrobiia bacterium
GTCCGCCTGACGACGACCCGGCCGACCTCGATGCTCCGATTTGGGCCGGAGTGATCCCGATTGAGCTGACAATAGGCAAACCCGACCCGGCCCCCAATCTCGGTGCCGGTATCGAGATCCCGGACTATCTCGACCCCTACACGCGTTGAAGCCGGAGTGATTTCGCCGACTTCAAAAGAAGACGACCGAGATTGGGTGCAACCGATTTCCAATGCCGGGGTTCAACAAGTATGACAAATAGCGTTCTGACCACCAGCGTCGGCACGAATCGTGAAGCATTTAGTCCAAAAGACTGGGCACTATTCATATCCCTGAGCGGGATATGGGGGAGTTCGTTCTTGTTCATGGCGATCGGCCTCGACAATTTTCACCCCGGCCTGGTCACTTTGCTCCGGGTGGTTTTCGGTGCCAGTTTTATGTTCGCCCTTCCCAAGTCGCGAAGCATCCGAATTTCGCGCGAGGATTGGCCGAGGATCGTGACTACAAGTATCGCCTGGGTTGTCATTCCATTCACACTGTTTCCTATCGCACAGCAATGGATCGCCTCGGGAGTGGCCGGAATGCTCAACGGGGCGGCCCCAATCTTTACTGCGCTCATCGCGTCCGTCATGTTGAAACAACTGCCGGGGCGACGACAAATACTCGGCCTGGTGATCGGATTCGTGGGGATCATCGCTATCGCTCTGCCCTCCGCAGACAGAGCAACCACGGCTGCAATTGGAGTTGCGTTGGTTTTGATCGCCACAATGGGTTACGCCCTCGCAACCAACATCGTTGCCCCGCTACAGCAAAAATATGGAGCTATCCCGGTAATCGCCAGGGTCCAATGGGTGGCTGTCATCGGCGTCATACCCTTCGGTCTATGGGGCGTCACTCAGTCGACTTTTGCCATTTCATCGCTTCTGGCCATGCTCGCCCTTGGCGTACTCGGGACCGGTCTGGCGTTCGTCCTAATGGGAACCCTCATCGGAAGCGTCGGTCCGACGAGAGCGATAATAATCAACTACCTGGTTCCCGTTGTCGCCCTGGTCCTCGGCGCCGTACTCAGGTCAGAGCAAATTTCCTCGATAGCCGTTGCGGGCGTCGTCCTTGTCATCGCCGGAGCATTCCTCGCATCTCGTCGAGAGATCTAGGCTCCGGTTCTGTTGGGCTGAGACGAGGATCGAAAGTGCGTATTTGGGAATCAAAAATTCGTATCGCCCTCGCCGTCGCTACTCCACCGCTCCTCCTCGGGATGGCGTTACTCACCCTGGCTGTAGATTCCCCGACTGCCGTCCCGATCGTATTCGGGGCGTTGGGGACCATCCTCGGAGCACTGGTCATCTTCGACTTTCCCCTGGCCATCGAGACCGACGCAAATGATCTGACCCGGGTTTGTCTGCTGCGCCATCACCGGATCCCCTTTCAGGATATAAACGTGATCATCAAACCAAGGCGCCGTGGCCTGATTTTGATCAAGAACGATCGGAAGAGGTATGTACTCGTGGATCGAATTCTCGAAGGTAGCGAACGGAACCACCTGACGGATCTCGGCGAACAGCACGGATTTTTGGTCGAGATCTGATCCACTCGTCGCGTTGGATTGTCGGGGTTCTGGTGGAGATTCTGACATGCATGCCTCCGTCGAGGGCATAATGGATGTGTGGTGGACCAATCTGACGCGGAACTATTGATCGCATCGTCTGCAGGGTCAGCGGAGGCTTACTCCGCTTTCTTCCAACGACATGTCGACCCGATAACCCGCTACGCCGTCCGCAGGTGCGCAAGCCCCGACGACGTAGCCGATTTGGTCGGCGAGTGTTTTCTCGTCGCCCTCCAGGCCGCTCATAGATATGTACCAGAAACTGACACCGCACTCCCCTGGCTTTTCGGAATCGCCCGACGGCTACTCGCCAAACAACGTCGCAAGTACGTGGGGAACCGTCGGCTTGAAATCAAAGTCTCCAACGCCTTCCCGGTCTTTACAGTTGCCGAGGATGACGCCATCGCCTCAGCCATCGATGCGGCGAGTCAAGCTCCAATACTGGAAGAGGCCCTTGGCCGCCTCACTCGTTCCGAGCGTGAGGTCTTGGAACTGGTTGCTTACGACGGACTCAGCCCATCCGAGGCCGCCGAAGCTCTCGACATCAGCCCCAACGCCGCTCGCCTCCGACTCTCCCGGGCACGTCGCTCGGTTAGGACACATATTGACTCGGCACTGCCGGTGGGTGTTGCCCAAGAGGGGGCGGAATATGCATACTGAGATGAGGGTCCCCGAAGTTCCTCCGATGGAGTATTTCAAAGCTACGCTCGATGCACGTCTTCGCGTGGAGGTTGCCCAGCAAAAGAGGGCGATATTCCCCTTAAGTCTCAAGACCTTGACGCACCGCTTGAAGATGCTGGCGAAGCCACTTCTCCAGTCCGGAGCGATGGCAATGACGGCGATAGTGATAATCATTGCAATCAGCGCCACGCCCGCGGCGACAACGGGAGATCTCGATATCCCGATCGCGGCACCTTTGTCGGCCCCGGACGTCCGGACGCTCACCGAGAGCGATGCCAGCTTCCACGATCAGTTGCCGGCCGACGACGTTCTCGCTATTCAGAAACCCGACAATTCTGACATTGTCCTCCTCGGGATGGAATAGACACCCGAAATCGCATTCCTCCCTGAATGCTTTCAAGAGTCGGCGTAATGGTTAGCCCACCCGTCGACAGGCCGCGGTCCTATCCGTGGTCCTCCACACCGCAGTCGGGGGGTGTAACCGCACCCCCCGAGTGCATTTCACCTCGAGGCCACGCGCAAGGCCCTCACTGCCAGTTCCCTATCGCCGAGTCGATGTTTGAGTTCGCGCTCCAAACCTCCAATGGGATACAGATTCTGTGGGGCGCGCGGATCCTTGTGTCGCTCTGAGGCAAACCGGGGCAAGGTGGCGCTTACCCTGTTAGCGACTCGGGCGGCCGTAACAACGTCGGTGTTGCCATCGATTTCGCATCTGACCAGACCGCCGGCAGGGCCCGAGTGATTCGCCAGCCGGAGATACCAGGAGTAACGACTCCAAGATGTCGTAGTGAGGAAGAGCGGTGTTCGAAAACCAGGGAGCAACGAAGTGAGCACGCCGCGTAACTCCATGGGCAGGTATTGCACTTTCTGAGTTTTCACATATCCAACTGCGTTCTTCACCTCACGATGATGAGAAAGTGGGCCGTCGACCACAACCAAATCTGCCTCGCCGACGTCGCGGGCTGCCCTCTCCTCCAGGTCTCCCATTCGCTGTTGGATACCCAGCCACAGTTCCTCGGGCGTGGTCCCCTTGGTTGCCTTGACCTGATAGGTGCCAACCCTGGTGTCGACGTCTAGGGCGGGGGCGGCGGTAAACAGACCTCGCTCTACCAGGGCCGACTCCAGCACCGCGTGGCCGTTGGAGCGAACCGCCCCCGCCGCATAGGTGGCAGCCAGGCCAAATCCCGGGAAATCGGGAGGTTGATCGATCCACAAACTGGCGTCGACACGACGCACCCCATCCACGAAGAGGATGTCGGTGGCGGCAGCAGAATCAGGGAGGATCGGCTCCCAGCGCTCCGGTTGTCGTTCCACAGAGACGTCGACGTTTTCGCTTCCGTCATCCATGTCGGGTGACGCTGGTGACCCGTAGTCCGAATCCCAGTTTTCAACTGTGAATTTCACGAGACCCGCTCCACCACGGAGCCATCGGGTTCCTTGCGGACCCGGAACCTCACCGGGGCCAGACCTGCCAGCTCCTTGACGTGGGTGATGATTCCCACCATCAATCCCCTGCCGGCAAGGTCTTCCAGGACGGTGGCCACGACCTCGAGGAGCTCTTCATCGAGTGTCCCGAAGCCTTCGTCGAGAATAATGGCGTCGAGTCCGGCTCCCCCCGAGGCAGACAGGGTCTCCGCCAGCGACAACGCCAGGGAGAGCGATACCAGGAATGTCTCTCCTCCGGATAGAGTCGATATCGGTCGCACCTCGTTGGCACTGTGGTGGTCGATGACGTCGAACGATCCGCTGGCGTCGGCGATCAAGGAGTATCCGCCGCCGGACAATTGGCCAAGAAGGGAATTTGCCCCGGCCACCAGATTGGCGATCGCCCCGACCATCAACCACCTCTCAAAACCGTCGGCGCGTAAATGTTGGCTCAACTCATGTGCCACCGAGGCATGGTGGGCCTTCTCCTCGATCTGGCTAGCCAGGACCTTCGACTCCTCAACTCGTTTCTCAGATTCTTCGACCCGATGCCTTGCTTGCTCGTGTGCTCGCGCCACCGCAACCGAGTAGTTCCCCTCGGCGACGATCTCCACTGCTTCCAGGGCCTGGAGAACGGCGTGGCGCGCCTTACTGAGACCTCGAGTTGCCTCGGCGAATTCATGGGACTTGACGGATAGCTCCGATTCCGTGTTCTTCAACGCCGAGTCGCGCCAAACCAGGAGCTCTTTCCACTGAACTATCGGATCGTCGCTCTCGTTGGGATTGGGCTTTAGATCGGCGAGCGCCTCCCGCGAGGCCATCAACTTGATGCCGAGCGACCGTTGTTGCTCTGCGAGGTCTTCCAGAACTCGCTGAGCGTCCTTTGCTGATTCGGCGATGCCGGCGATCTCCTCGTCGAACTCCGACTTTTGGTGCATCAGGTCTAAGACCTGGCTCTTGACCTCAGAAACCGATGCAAGATCGAAATCGGGGGTGTCGCCCTCCAACTCCTGCTTTTTCCTGGCAAGAGCAGATAGCTGCGCTCGCTGCACCGCAAGTTGTTCGGTAAGCGAGGAAACCCTTTCTCTACCCCTCGCCAAGGATTCGTCGGCCGCCTGCTCCCCAGCCTTCGCCGCAGCCAGGTCAGCAGGCGAAACGATCTCGGGAGCTGAATCGATCAAATGATCACAGACCGGGCATACATCACCTACTGAGAGCTTGGTGGCGAGGTCATGCGCGGCGTGGGCAATTCGGGACGACTCGAGCACGAAGCGCGCCTGCTCGAGCGTACCGGAGAACTCGGCCACCTCAGCCTCGGCAGCGGCGAGCTCGGACTCAAAATCCCCAATCGACACACTGGACAACTCTGCGTCCACCTCGAGAAGCCTGGCGTTAACGGTCTCCGCTCTCTCGATACTCTCCAGAGATGGGAGCTCAGACAGCTTCTCCTTGACCAGGTCGGCTTGTTCGGACAATTCTCCTTGGCGGGTGTGGAGGACCGCGACGTTGTCCGACGCTTCACCGACGAGTCGGCTGATTTCCTCCAGGCGCTCCGGGGGGACGAGAGCTTGGAGCCGCTCCCTGGCGTTGTCCAACCCGTCGACAACCTTCTGGAGTTCGCGGACGGAGGTCTCACCTTCAGAAATGGCCTGCTCTGATTCAGATACGACGGCGGCGAGTCGTTCGATAGCTTGCAGCCTTGCCACCTGTGCATCCATCTCTTCCGGCGAAGGCAACTCAAGACCATCTAGTCGAGCTCTTGCTTCTGAGGATGCTGACTTCGCCACCGCCTCTCTCGCACGGGACCGACTCCCAACTTCGCTGTAGACATCCAGACCCATCAATCCCCGGAGTAACTGTTGGCGATCTGACGGTGTGGCCTTGAGGAATCGGGCGAATTCCCCTTGCGGAAGGATCACGGTGCGGGAAAAGTCCTCGAAGCTCAGCCGGAGGAGTTCTTCAACCGACTTGGTTACGTTGCCAGCACCTGATTCGAGGCTCACCGACCCACGCTCCAAACGGGCTTCTCGCACGGAGGCGCCGCCAGATTTGGTCCGATGTAGGTCGCGAATCACGGTGTAAACCTGATCGGCGACCATGAAATCGAAAGAAACCGTTGCCTGGTCCCGCCCCGTAGAAATTACCGGGGCAACGGTGGAGCCTCCCAGCCGAGGAACCCGACCGTAAAGTGCAAACACCATTGCGTCGACGAGGCTGGACTTGCCTGAGCCTGTTGGACCGCTCAACGAAAAATAGTCGACGTCGGCAAAATCGATCTCGGTGCGTTTTCGATATGCCGAAAAGCCTTCGATCGTCAGATGCAACGGCCTCATGTTGTCACCTCAGATTGGCGACCAAGCATGTCCTCGGATCGGGCTTCGTCCAGCAACTCGGCAAACAACGCTTCGACCTCACGATCGATAGCGCCGCTCTCTGATAGGTAGTTGTGAAAAGCTTCCGGTCCCGAAACAGATGTGCGAGCCTCGTAGTCATGCGAGCGTTTTGACTCGCTATCCCGGAGGGTGACTTCGACCGCGTTGGGAATTGCTCTCCTGACTTCGTCGGCCAAACCAACCCGGGGCGACTCATCGAGTACGACCCGGACATAGGAATCGCCAACACTGGCAGCAGAGGATTCAATCTGGGAAAGTGTCCCGCCGATTGAAACCAACCGCCGACCGGCCGTGAGCGGCACGGTGGTGACTTTCGACGGTAAGCCGGGTTCGGCTTCAACGAGCAAAACTCCCTTCTGGTCGTCCACCTCACCAAAGTCGAGTTGCAGTGGCGAGCCCGAATACCACACTGCTCCACCATGGGGCATTTTTTGCTGCCGGTGAAGATGGCCAAGAGCCACATAAGAGAGGTGGCCGGGAAACGAAGATGTCGGTATGGCGTATCCGAATATGTGCGCCGTTCTTTCGCCACCACCCGCCAAACCGCCATAGACCGTGAGATGGCTTGTAAGCAGATTGACCGTGTCAGCGGTCATCTCGTTTGTCAGACTTTCGATTAACCGCTGCATCCGGTCCGCATAGGCACCAGCGTGTTGGTCGGGATCGTCATCGAGGATCTGCTCTGCACGGACTATTCCTCGCTGGGAAACAAACGGAAGCAGGGCAACCCTGGTCCCGATCTCCGGGAAATCGAGTACCCCACCTTCTCCTGGAGGTAAGGCATATGCCCCGACACTGATCCGTCCCATCCGGAGTAGCGGCGCCACCGCGTCCAGGCGTCCCGGATTGTCGTGATTCCCCGATACCACAACCACCGGAGCGATATCGGAGAGTCGGAGTAGAGCGTTCCAAACGATCGACTCGGCATCAGGCGATGGAGATGAATTATCAAACAGGTCTCCCGCCACCAGAGTCAGATCGACTTCGTTGACGGCAGCGATGCCGGTGATCTCGACCAGAACGGCCCGATGCTCCTCGGAACGGTCCCTGCCCCGGATCCGCCTCCCGACATGCCAATCGGATGTATGGAGAATTTTCACTGTCACGATGACGATCGTAAAGCAGGGCTGTGACAGATCTCGGGCTTCATCGAAATTGTTGCGGAATCAAAGCCCCTCGAATGGGTCGCCTGTTTCGGAAGCACCCACCGGTTTGAGGGCTTCCGAAGCCCTGGTGGCCCAGGCCGGAAATGGAAATTCCAGGACCAATGGGACGGGAAGCTCTGGCTGGCTCAGGATCATGGTCCCCGGCTTGACAATTGTCGCCCGCTGGCGGTGAACCGCCGGCAACCATCCGTATTCCTCGCGAGACGCTTCTGCCGAATCGAGACGCCCAACCACCCTTATCGAGGAGTTGGCGATGATGCGACGCTCGACTTCGGATGCGGTCTGCTGCGCCCCAATGAGGATGACGCCGAGCGAACGTCCCCGCTCGGCGATGTCCAACAAGATCTCTTTGATTGGGCTCGCACCTTCCCGGGGCGCATATTTATTGAGTTCATCGAGCACCACCATCAGGAGTTCGTCGCTCTGGCCAGCACGCTCTTTCTCGGCAAACGCCCGGCGCAGGGTGACACCGACGACGAACCGTTTGGCCCGGTCATTCAAGTTGTGGAGGTCGACGACGGTCACCTGACTTTCATCGAGCCGAATGCTGTGCTTTCCCGGGTTGGGCACATCAGCGCGAACCATTCGCTCGATGTGCTGGCGGGAAGCAAGGAGTCGGCGCACAAAGGCGTTGATCGTGCCGATACCCATGGCAGGCCCTGCCCAGTCGTACCTCGTCTCATCGGCCTGGACCCTCTCAGTGACCAGGTCGACGAGCTCCGAAAAAGTCCTTACGGTCACCCCGTCGACGATGGCGGCACCGGACTCGGTGGGTTCGGCCCGGCGAAGCTGGGCCATCACGTTGTAAACGACCGTGGTGTACTGAGCCCGATCGTCCTCGGCATCAGCGAACAAGAACGGCATCAGGTCGTCATTACAGAACTCGTAGACGGTCCAGAAAAAGGAGGTGACGTCGTTTCGTGATGCCACATCGGCGGTAGCCCGGGAATCCCCGATTCGGGGAGGCGCAAAGAGGCCCACCGATTCGAACGGTGTTGAAGGCAGGCCCAACGCCGTATACCCAATCCGCATATCGTCGTCGAGGCGGCTATTGACCCGATCGAGATGGAGGAGGTCTTCACCCTTGACATTGAAGATCAGCGCTTTCGTGTTCACGGTTGCCTTGCCGAGCACACCGCTGGTGAACAGCGAGTGGAGCAAGAAGGTCGCATAACTCGTTTTCGTCGCCACCCCGGAGATCCCGGAGATATTGACGTGCGCTCCTCGATCTCCGTTCAAAAACTCAAAGTTCACCCAGAGAGGTTCACCGTTCCGAGCCAGCCCTACCGGGAACTTCTGCTCCATCTGATCGAAAAACAAAGCCTTGTCGCGCTCGTCGCCGGTGGCAATTCGGACACCCTGGCCGGGGCTCGGCGGCACGAATACCTCCGGCTCGAATCGTGTCGTGGTGACCTGAGCTGCCTCGGAGACCTGTGCGGGCAAGATCCCTTCCTCGATCAGGAATACGTCGGAATCGAAACGGGCTCCTTCATGACGCGCGACGACCTGGCCAACCATGCCGTAGAGCTTGACGATTTCGCCGGTGGGAAGGATCCGCTCAAGCGCAACAACGTCGTCGAGCTGCATATATTCCCCCTCGGCCACAGCCACCCAAAATTCAAGGGGTGTCGCGTCGCGGGTTCCGATCACTCTTCCCACTAGATCGTCCACGGACCCGAGAGTAGACGGTGGCAATGACAGTTTCGGGCCCAAAGGACCGATGAGCCTTTAGGGTCACCGGATGCGCGTTGTCGCCATACCGTTCCTCGACGAAAACCCGGCACTGGTAGGCCACAATTTGACCGTGGCCTCATCACATCCCGCCATCGACCAGGTATGGGGCATCGCCGGCGTACCACCAACGCAGGCATTCCTGGACAGTTTGCGCGGTGCCATCGAAATCATTCCTCAAGGTCGATTCGGGGTTTGCCGACCCGGCAAGGGCGATGCAATGAATACCGCCATCGACCTCGCCTTCAAACAGCGCGTCGAGCATCTTCACTTCTACGACGCTGATATAACCAATTTTGATCACAGCTGGATCGACGGCGCCCGGGCGGGAGCCGACCGGGGCTATGCGGTGGCACGTCATACTTTTCCCAGAGCGGTCACCGATGCCATGGTCACCTGGATGATCACCAAACCTTTGCTTGCCGCCAAGTACCCCGGGACACTTCTGCCCAGAGTCGGCCAGCCGCTCGGAGGCGAATTACTCCTCACATCGGAGGCGATTCAATCCATGGCCACGTCGCAACTGGTTCGAGACCGTTCTGATTGGGGAATTGATACCGCGTTGACCTTTACCGGCATCGCCTCGGGCCATTCGCTCTATGAACATCATGTCGGCGAGGGAAAGCGGCACTCGCTCTATGGCTCCTTGGTTGAACTCAAAGTCATGGTGGCCGAGTGCTTCGATGTCGCCACCCATCTACCGACAGTCACAATCCCCGATGTCGAGCATTTCGCCGAGGCACCGTCGCCGGTCCCCTCCGACCTCAGAAAACAGTCCGGCTATTCGGTGGAGGCGACGCTGCCACTGATCACTGCACCTTGGGTACCCGGCGAATTGGAGTGCGCCGCAACGCTATTAGCCGACGACGTCCTGACCCGGATCGAACGAATGGTGGCTACAGGCGACTACGGGTTCCTTGACGAGACGGTCTGGTATGGGATCCTGACCCGACTGGGCAAGCCGGGACCGCACGATTCGGGCCCAGCACTCGACGACCTCATTTTCCGACTCTGGGTGGGGCGGGTGCTCAACTACACCACCATTCATGCCGCCCGGGGATTCGACCATGCCCTCGACTATCTCCAGCGCACAATCGAACATTATGAGGAGTCGGCAGCCTAACCCAGGGCAATCAGCGCTAACGCCAGCAACGTCAAGGCGATTCCCGCCATCTGTCGTTTTCGCAGATGTTCCCCATTCACAGTCCTGGCGAGAATGACCGTCACCGCGGGATAGAACGATCCGGCTACAGCAGCTAATGCCAATGACCCGGCGCGCAAAGCGTAAAGCAGCGAGACGTTCGCGGTTACATCGAGGATGCTGTTGGCAACAACGAGCGATCGCGGTGCTTTGGAAAACCGTTCCACGGCCCAGACCCCGACCGTTGCCAGTGCGACGATCAGCACTACCAAACTTCCCCGCGCCACAATCAGGGGCAGAAGGTTGGAGTCTTGGCTTGTTTGCGCGATCAACGTGGCGAATGCGCCGAAGCTGACCCCCGCCACGGTTCCGTACAAAAGTCCGGCCCGAACCGAGCCGCCGGCGTCTTCGACCCAAGCAGAGAGTGCGATTGCCGGAACAGCGAGCGCCACGCCGACCCACGCAGTTGTCGATGGCCGGTCGCCCGAGAGGATTCCGACGACGACGGGGACGACAGCCCCGAGTGCGGCCGCCAGCGGCGCCACCACCGCAGCCCGACCCCGTGCCAGGCCGGCAAAGAGCATCACCAAACCAACAGCGCCCGACATCCCCGACGCAGCCCCGAATAAATAGTCGCCCAGACCCGCATCGCCGCCAACCAGCAGACCGACAACCAGCAGAAACGGGAATGCGAGAATGCCTGACCAGACCACAACAGTGGCCGCAGTGACCTTCCTCGAAGCTTCCCCGCCAAGGAAGTCAGCAACGCCGTAGAGGAGCGAAGAAAGACCTCCGAGCAGGACCTCCACTATTCAGCTACCCCGGAGGCTCCTAATTCACGGAGAAATTGACGAATCGACCCGGCGGCCTTCTCCAGATCCTCGCGGTCGGCTGATGCATCGGCGTTGGCGAAGTCGAGATCTCGGACCGACGAGATTGGCACGAGATGAATATGAGTGTGGGGCACCTCGAGGCCGGCGATCATCAGCCCGACCTTCTCCGGATGAAAAGTCTCCTGGATGGCCCGCCCGATGACGGAAGAAACGTCGATTAGATGGGTTCGGAGGGGGTCGGGAAGATCGACCCAATGATCGACTTCGGCAATGGGGACAACGAGGATGTGACCGGGCCGGAGCGGGGCGATCGACATGAAGGCGACACAAAGATCGTCCTTCCAGACAAAGGTGCCCGGGATCTCTCCCTCGATGATGCGGCTGAAGATCGTCGGCATACCAGAGACTAAACCAGAGAAAAGTGCTTCCGAGCTAGCTCAACGAACCGCGACAACCCTAAGTAGCTCTGACTCAGTGGTCAGGTACATTTCACCCAACCCATCGACACCGAAACCGGTGACCCGGCCCGGCACCCCCACTTGGTCGGTCCAATCCACTTGATTGGTGGCGGCCTGGCCATCGAATGAGAAGCTGCGCAGATAACCCCCGCAATAATCCGAGTAGAAGTACTGGCCGGCGATTTCGGGTATCAGAGAGCCCCGGTAAACCACTCCCCCGGTTATCGAACAAGTCCCGGCATCACCATGTGCCACTTCGATGATCGGGAGGGTGAGGCCAGCGGTGTCACAACCCGAACTCGGCGAAAAGCAATGCAACCCTTCCGTTATCGGCCACCCGAAATTCAGATCCTCAGCCATCGAGACTGCATTGACCTCTTCGTAGGTGTTCTGGCCGACATCGGCGATGTAGATAGCCGGGCCATCGATCCAGAATCGCCACGGGTTGCGCAACCCGTAGTTATACAACGAGGCCTCGCTCGACTCGACGTCGACACGGACCAGACCCCCGAGAAGGGTATTGGTGTTCTGACCATTCCCGTAGCGGTCGTTAGACCCCCCGCCATCTCCCAATCCAACGTAGAGAAAACCATCGGTGGCGAACTGGATCATGCCGCCATTGTGGTTGCCCGCGGGTTGGTCCACCTCGAGGAGGACTCTCTCGCTGCTCGGGTCCCCCATTCTTGGATCAGGCAGTGCGAATTCCGCAACCACGGTGTCCCCACCGCCCTCGCTGTAGTGGAGAAAGAGTCTCGAAGGGTCGCCAGGGTGGAGCGCCGCCGACAGCAGACCCTGTTCTCCGCTGTCCCGCACCCGGTCGGAGATATCGAGGACCGGTACTTCAGCGACTGAGCCGCCCTCCAGATACCAGATCGTCCCATCCTTGGAGATAACGTAGGCATGTTCCGCTCCCGGGGACGCCACGAGTTGTACCGGGTACGGGAAACTCCCGACCGATTCATAAGCGAGACTCTGCAAAGGAGCAAGTGTGGTTGTTGTCCCGGCAGCCGTCGACGTAGTAGCAGGCGTTTGAGTAGTCGTGGTTGCTGGCGTCGTGGATGAGGTTGTCGCAACCGGCTCGGTGGTAGCGGCCAGCTCCTGTTGTGAGCGACAGGCACCGAGCAGACACAGCAGGAAGAGGGCCCGTTTCATGGCGACATGTTATGGCTGAGCGAATCTTGCGCGAAGCCCGGCAGCGGGGCGCCTCTAAGCTGTCACTATGAGCGATCGGCCGGACAGCGACGGATTCGAATTGAATGACAATCCTGATGCTCCGATCGAGGAGCTAAAACCGGGACCGCCCGAAACGCTCGGAGTTGCCTGGGGTCTCGTTGCGTTTCTTTTTCTTGCGGCCATCGGAGCCGTCTTCATCTTCCAAAACAACGAGGCAATTCCCGTCCGGTTCCTCTGGTTCGAATTCTCGCTGAACCTGTGGATCGTGGTCTTGGGCATCGTGCTATTGACCCTGATCGCCGACCAGTTAATGAGTCTCTCCTGGAGGCGAAGGAAGCGGAAGAAGATTGCCGCGAAGGCTCCACTGAACTGAGACGGAGCCTCACAGCCCTCATTTGCCTGTTGGTGGCCGTATCGGGATGTTCCGCACCCGGGGCAAATCCGACTATCCCCAACACCGACTTCCCCACCCAACCTGGCGATCCCGACCGCCCGGCGGACCTTGCCACCGGCGAGGTGACATGGATCGCCGATGGGGACACGATTGACGTGGACACCGGAGTTGATGTTATCGAGATCAGACTTCTCGGAGTAAATGCCAACGAGAAAAACGAGTGCTACGGCAATGAAGCGCTCGATTACCTCATCGATGTCATCAAAGGCAAGACCGTCGGGCTACAGATTTCCGGGGAAGACCAATTCGGCCGCATACTCGCCAGCGTGTGGAGTGAGGACGAGCTGATCAACCTCGCGTTGACACGGGAGGGCTATGCGATTGCTTTGACCCCTGGCGACTCCGACCCTTACGGACCACTTCTCCTCGCCGCCGAAGATCAGGCTTACGCCTCCGGCCGGGGATTGTGGTCTGACAACGCATGTGGCGCCACCGGTGCTTTGCCTGACCTCAGTTTCGACAGCGCGGCGTCGCAAGTCGACCCGAAAGGGCCCGATGACGAGGTGTTGGACAACGAATACATTGTGATCGCAAACAATGGAGACAATTCAATCGACATGAGCGGGTGGGTCCTCAGAGACGAGTCATCCCGTAACCGCCTGGTATTTGACGGTCAGGTAACACTCGCTGGAGGGGCGAGGCTCACGATCTCATCCGGTTGCTCAACCAACCCCGGATGGTGCGGCGCCCGCTCAATATGGAACAACGGTGGCGATATGGCCTTGCTGCTCGACGCCTCGGGGCGGGTTGTGGCCAGGTCTCGCTATTGAGTTGACTCGGGAGCGATTTCCAGTCTCCAGACCTCGCCATCGAGATTGGCGACATACAGTTCCCCGTTGCTGTCGGCGCCAATAGTGGTGACATTGCCGAGACGGTCGTCCCGGCTCTTGGTCCAATCGACCACCTCAAAAACTTCCTCATCATCGAGGACGACACTGCGAATCCACCCCAGGCAATAGTCCGCGAAGAAGAAATGCCCTTGCAGAGGTTTCATCAATTCACCGCGATATACCTGCCCGCCGACCATCGCACAGCCATTTCCATTGTGCAGGTATTCATATACCGGCAAAGTGTGGCCCCTCATGTCACAGGTCACAGCGTCATAGCATCCGGTACCTTCCGAGACCGACCAGCCAAAATTGTGGCCACCTTCTCGCATAGGGATGACGTTTAGCTCCTCGCTGCCCTCCTGGCCGACATCGGGGATGTAGAGAAATCCGGTAGTTTCGTCATAGGAGATACGCCAGGGGTTTCGTACGCCGTAGGCCCAGACCTCGGGACGTCCTCCGCCGGACACAAACGGGTTGTTCGACGGGATCGCGTAGGGACGGCCATGATCAACATCGATCCTGACGATCGTCGCCAGCAGACTCTCAGTGTTCTGGCCCTGCTTATCCGGATCGCCGATGCCTCCCCCGTCCCCCAACGACAACCAGAGGAACCCATCGGGACCAAAAAACATCGATCCCGACTGGTGGTATTGGCCTCGTTGCGGGATGGTCAGGATCTCACGAAGGCTGCCCTCGTCGAGCTTGTCCTGGTTATTGGCATCCACAATCGCTTCCATCAATTTCGAGGTGCCATTGAGGTCGGTGAAAAAGACGAGGACCCTCCCATTTGATTCGAAATCCGGGTGGAATCGCAAACTGAGTAGACCTTGTTCGTTGCCTTCCGAGAGCACCTTGTCGACGATGTCCAGGAAGGGCTCATCCAATACGCGGCCATCATCCACGATTCGGACGGTTCCCGGCTTCTCAACAACAAAGAGTCGATCAGAAAGCGGATCAGCCACGACATCTACAGGCCGGTCGAGCCCAGCGACCACCAGCTGCGGCTGAAGAGTCACCCCTTCGTACGGGCCAACCACGACGGCCCCGGGTGGCGGGAGGGCGCCGGGTGGCGTATCGACGAGGGTTGGTCCCGAATTGAGGACGACAAAGGCGACCACCACCAGGAGCACCGCCGCCGCAATGTACTTGAACACGTCGCAACGATATTGGTGCGACGTGGCTATGAAGACCCTACGATTAGAAACCTCAAAGACCAAGGGAGCAACATGGGCTTTATGGACAACGTCAAGAAGTGGATGGGCACAGCCAAGGAAGGTGCCGTCGATCTGAAGCAGAAAGCCGAACCGATGGTCGGAAAGGCGAAGGACTTCGCTTCTGACGCGAAGGACAAGGCCGAGCCGATGTTGGACAAGGCAAAAGAAAAGGCTGCACCGATGTATGAGACGGCCAAAGAAAAAACTACGGCCGCGGCTGGAGCAGTCGGAGCCAAGGTCTCGAATATGACCAAGTCGGCGGAGAGCACGGCCTCAGATATGGTCGACGGGGCCAAGGACGTTGCCGAAGACGCGGCCGACAAAGCCAAAGACGTTGCAGAAAACGCCGCCGACAAAGCCAAAGACGTTGCAGAAGTGGCGAAGGAAACCGCGTCCGATGGTGTCGATTTGGCCAAGGACGGTGTGGAAAAGGCGAAAGACGCTGCTACCGACGCGGCCGACACGGCCAAAGAGTCTGCCTCGGACATAGCCGACGAATTGAAGGACAATTCAAGCAACTAGCCGACTGGAACAGGCCCCCTTGCATATCATAGATTCACTGTGACCGGACGTATTTCACAACGCCTTCTCGGCTTACCCGGGTCTGCCACCATGGCGATCGCCGCTCGGGCACGAGAACTGCAAGACCAGGGTCGCGATGTAGTTGCCTTTGCCGCGGGTGAGCCCGATTTCGCCACCCCGGAACACATCACAGCGGCCGCTGCCCGTTCCTGCCACGACCCGGCCAATCACCACTACACAGCGAATGCGGGCCTTATCGAACTACGGCGCGCCATCGCCGATTACACCAACACTTACTCGGGTGTCCAGGTCGACGCCTCCGAGATCGTGGTGACCAATGGCGCCAAACAGGCGGTGTTCCAGACCTTTGCAGCACTTCTCGACCCCGGAGATGAGGTATTGATTCCCTCGCCGCATTGGGTCACCTATCCATCTGGAGTTGACCTTGCCGGTGGCCAGTCCGTTCCCATCGCCACAACGATGGAAGAAGGCTTCAAGGTATCCGTCGAAAGTCTGGAACGCCATCGGACCGATCGGACAAAGATGTTGGTGTTCGTATCACCGTCCAATCCAACCGGCGCCGTGTATACAGCCGACGAGGCACGCTCCATCGGAGAATGGGCACGCGACAACGGAATCTGGGTCGTGGCGGACGAGATATATCAACGACTCGACTACAAAAACGCGGTATCGCCTTCGATCGCGGCCGAAACCAGCCGATTCGAGAACTGGGTCTTGATCAACGGTGTCGCCAAGTCCTACGCAATGACCGGTTGGCGCGTCGGATGGATGATCGGACCCAAAGACGTTATGGACGCGGCCGCAAGACACCAGTCTCACGCCACTTCGAACGTCGCCAATGTCGCACAACACGCCGCACTTGCCGCCCTCAACGGGCCCCAGGACTCGGTCACCCAGATGCGGGAGGCCTTCGACCGTCGACGCCGTCTCATGTTCGAAATGGTCTCGGCGCTCGATGGCGTTCGCTGTCTGGAGCCGCTGGGGGCGTTCTACGTGTTCCCTGACATATCCGACCTCCTGGGCGACCGATGGAAGACCTCGCATGACTTCGCTGCGTCCGCCATCGAAGAGGCTGCAGTTGCCCTGGTCCCTGGCGAATCGTTCGGTGCGCCGGGTTTCATACGCCTGTCCTACGCCACCGGTGATACCGACATCGAGCAGGGAATGACCCGTATCGCGAACTTGATCAGAGGCTGATTTCAAGGCTCTCCGACCGGTTTAGACTGCATGTCATATGGCATCGGGGACAACAGCACGAGCCATGATGCTCGTCGAACCCAAACATTTTTCTCTCACGAGCCTGCCCACACCCGAAGTCGAGGGCGGAGGATGGTTGGCGGTCGAAGCGACTTCCATCTCAGGCGCCGACGTCCAGGTGTGGAGTGGCGAAGCCCGCGAGGTGGTGTATCCGCTAATACCGGGCCACGAGGTCGTCGGTCGAATTGCCACATCAGGGCCTAACATTCCATATCCGATCGGAACCAGGGTCGTCGTCGAGCCCCGGATGCACTGTGGGGAATGCCGCCGGTGTTTGCAAAACCTTGCCACCTGCATTCGAAGACGCCCCTTCAACTCTTACGGTTTCATACCTTCGGTCGAACCACCGGGCCTATGGGGCGGATTGGCTGAGCTCCTCTACCTCGATCCGTTTGCCAGGATGCATGAAATCACTGACGATGTCCCGGCAGAGGTAGCCACGTTTGTTCATCCTCTGGCATCAGGACATACCTGGGCGGTGGAGCTGCCGCTCATGCAGCAGGGCGAAGATGTGATGATTCTGGGGCCCGGCCCACGTGGCCTTGCGTGCCTCATCGCAGCCAAAGCCGCCGGCGCCCGCTGGGTGGGCATAGCTGGTTTGAGCCACGACCGCGACCGCCTCGATCTCGCCAGCCGCCTCGGAGCGGACATGTCGATCGATGCCGAGACTAACGACCTGGCCGGCGCCATCGCAGAGGCGATCGGCCGACGCCCCGACATAGTGATCGACGTCACTTCCAACGACCCCGAAGCGGTGTTCACCGCTATGGATATGGTGCGCAGCGGAGGTCGGGTGGTCCTCGCTTCAACCAAAGGCAACCGTGCCTTTCACTTCCTCTCCGATGTCATCGTCGCCAAGCAGCTGTCGATCAAGGGCGCAATCGGAGCGTCTTCTATTGGTTACCAGTGGGCAGCACGCCAACTAGAGACCGATCCTCGGATCGACGACCTGGTCTCCCATCAGTTCCCCCTCTCCGAGGCGCCTCGAGCCCTCCAAGCTGCGGCAGGGCTTCTGGGCCGGGAAGAGTTGATATCGGTAGCTGTGACGTTCTGAGATGACCTCGGAGGTCGTTGGGAGTCGACGGTCGGTCCAAGCTTGGGTGATATACGACCTGGCTAACACGATCTTCGCCCTTGGTGTCATCGGGCTCTACTTCCCCGATTGGATCAAGTCTCTCGGCCAACCCGATAGCCTGCTCGCCTTCATCGAGGCCATCGCAGGGGTCATCGTGATCTTTGTCGCACCCTGGGCGGGCGCTCGCAGCGATGCCAGAGGGAAGAAAGTCCCGACCCTCATCGTCACAACAGTTCTAGCGGTGCTCGCGACCGCATTACTGGGTATCTCGATTCCGACGTCGGCCGTCTTCCTGATAGTCGCCCTGATTGCGTTCAACGTTGGCGGGGTGGTCTACGACGCCCTGCTCGCCGAGGTGAGCACCGAGCAGAATCGCGGTCGGATTTCCGGATGGGGGGTGGGAATCGGCTATGTCGGTTCGTACATCGGTCTTCTCATCGGTGTGTTGACCCTCGACATTTTCGACCTGGGATATCCGGCGACATTTCGCGGTTTGGCCCTCGGCTTCCTCCTGTTCTCCCTACCAGCATTCTTATATATCAAGGAACGCCGCCGCCGTCCGATCGAGCCGCCCGGTGTCACCGAACTTCCCCGTCGGCTCATCGCCTCGTGGAAGAAGGCAAGCACCTATCCGGGAGTTGTCAGATTCCTGCTCGGCCGTTTTCTCTACACCGACGCGATAAACACCCTGATTGGCGGATTCCTGACGATCTTCGTCATCTCCGAACTCGGTCTGGACCGGAGATTCGTCACTGCCCTTCTCGGCGTTGCAATAACCACCGCGATCTTTGGCGGTATCTCCGGTGGTCGACTGGTGGAAGCATTCGGCCCCAATCGGGTGCTCCGGGCCGTCCTGGTGATGTGGATGGTCGCCATTGCGTCGGGTATCGGAGCCTCAGTAACGGGACAGACATGGATGGTTTGGGCGATCGGTCCCATCGGGGGGTTCGCTCTCGGGGCGACGTGGGCCGCCGACCGGGTGGTCATGATCAGGATCTCTCCACCGAGGCATCTCGGAGAGTTCTACGGCTTGTATGCCACCGTCGGCAGGTTTGCCACGATTCTCGGCCCGCTGACATGGGCACTCATCGTCGATGGCCTCGGGCTTGGCCGCAAAACAGCGATGGGCGCCCTAATTGGCTTTGTTTTCGCTGGTTGGCTCGTACTGCGAAATGTCGATGACTCCCCGAGATTCTGGCCGCCCGAGGACAGCCTCAGCGACGAAGAAGAACATGGTGTCACTGATCGCGACGGACTCCCGAGATGAGATGCTGTTCGACGGCGTAGGGAATCGGAAGGTCCCGCACTTCTGACGGACCCCGCACCAGTCGGCGGCCGATTTCGGCGAACCACGTGTCGTTGACAAACACCCACGGCCATGCTCTTATCCCCAATCGTGCCCCGAGAATGGCACCAACCGCGGCACCTCCAGTGCTCCCGGCAATCTTCACGGCTTCGGCGACCGGCTCATGAGACCGCTCGGCCGTTGGAGCGGCGATGAGGAGCAGCGCCAAAGTCGTGTCAAGCGGCCCGACTTCATCGCCGGACGTGACTTGTTCCAGCGCTTCCCGCCCCGAACGAACGCCGTAATTGTCTACCAATCGGGAGATTCGCGCGTTGGCGTCGGCAACCTGGTCGAAATTGACCAACCCGCCCGACCCTGAGCTGAGTTCTTCGACCGCCGATGCGACCGATTCACCAACCCCCAGCAATAGATCACGGCCCACCTGTCCAAAACATGACGCCGCAACTGCGGCCGCCTCAATCACTCCGCTGAGCACAGAAGGCGCATCATTGTGAAACAATCGATTGACACCGATCACTTCTTGGTACATCGCCTCAGGATCACGCCGGTAATAAACGCCGAGGGGCGCCGAGCGCCCAATGGGGTCAAGCGAAGGAGTCTCGTCGGGCACAGGTGAGCCGAGTGCGGCGCCATCGAGCCATGACCTGAATTCACGGCTCTCGGCTCGATAGACCGGCTCTTCGTCGCGGGATCCGTCCAATTCGAGAACCGCGTCGATTAAACGGGACCGGTCGATTTGTCCGTTGGCGATCAGGTCATAAGAAAGAACAATGGCCTGCTGAGTAATCGCTGAATATCCCAATTCCCATACGCCACCGGCGGCGTCGCCGGCTGCCAAACCCAAGACGGCGCCGTCGCCCTCCCCCGCTACCAACGAAAACAATGGCTCTGTCATAGGACGCAGGGTAACGAGGTCCACTGGGTGGAGGCGGTTGGCGCCGCTGGCCAGCCCGAACCCAAAGTGCTCAGGTCCTGCTGAGTCACTACCGTCGCATCGTGGAAAAAGCCGTCGTGATTGCCAACCCGAGCGCCTCCCAATTCACGGGAGGTGCCCACCGCGATGTGATGGCGGCTTTGAGCAAGCGATTCGATGTCAAAGCGATTTGGCCGACCTCGGGGACGGACGCCAGCAAAGAGACCAGAAAAGCCGTGGCCAAGGGGATACCACTTGTCGTCGCCATGGGCGGAGACGGGGTGGTTCACCACGTTGCGCAAGGACTGATAAATTCGGAATCGACCCTGGGAATCATCCCGGTTGGGACCACGAATGTCATCGCGCGCTTGTTCAACGTCCCAAAGTCACCAACCAAGGCAGCCAGGCTCCTTGCCCAACATCCCGAACACCACGTTGTGGGTTCAGTCCAAATGGACCTGGTGCGGGGTTCTCTCGAATCGAGGCATTTTGCGGTTTTTGCCTGCGGCCTGGGGCTCGATGCCGATGTTGTGGCGGCTGCCGATAAGGATCCATACCGAAAATACCGTTTTGGATCGTTCCACTACGCTCGCTCCGCTTTCGGGGTGGCACTGGGAAGTTTCCCCAAAAAGCGGCCTCATGTCGCGGTGACATCGGGTGATCGAGAAGCCCTGGTTTCGGCGGTCGCCCTCCAATTCCGCGACGTCTACACGTATTTCGGGCGACTTCCCATCAGACTCGACACCGAGGAGCCCAGTCCCGTGACGGCCCTTCTGGTCGACCGATTGAAACGAAGGCGGGTCCCGCTGGTCGCAGGAAAGATCCTTTCCGGAGCCGACCTGGCGAAGCCTGGAGAAACCCAGATCTGGACCGAAGTGGAGACATTGACTGCCACGGCCGGCCCTCCAATCGCAGCTCAGGCCGATGGCGAGTCCCTGGGTATGGTGGACGGTGCCAGCTTCACCTGGTGCCCCGATTCTTTGAGGATTTCTCGAGGTCCCTCCTCCGATTGACCCATTGTGGGGCCGTTAGGCGATTTCGATGCCTTCAGCGTCGAAACGATTCTTTACCCGGCGTCGCGCCTCGCGAAGTGATTCCCAGCGCCGGCCGGCCGGGACCGTCAGACGAGCACGAATAACCACTTCGCTGTCACCGATATTCTGCACCCCCAAAACCACGGGCGGCTCGACCATAAAGTCGACCCAGTCGGGATCTCGGGACATCGCAGCCAATTCGTCGCGCAACACATCCATCACACGTTCCACATCCTCTTTGTAAGCAACACCCACATCGAGGAGTGGCTGGGCGTAAACGGCGGTGAAGTTGCTACTCACGGTGATATGACCGTTCGGGACGAAGTGCTTATTGCCCTCGGCGTCGCGCAACACCGTGACGCGGAACTGGATATCTTCGACAGTTCCCTCAGTGTCGGCAATCCTCACCACGTCGCCAATGTGAAACTGATTCTCAGCAATAATGAAGAAACCGGCGATGACATCCCTGACCAGGTGTTGGGCACCGAATCCCAGCGCAGCGCCGAATAGTGCACCAAACGCGACGAGGGGGCCCAGATCGAGGCCCCATACCGAGACGGCGAGTATCAGAACTGCCATCGCACCAATTACGACCTGGAGCACTCTCATCCCGACTTTGCCAAGTGTTCCAATCCGACCCGCGGCATCGGGGGCATTCCCGTACATCCGTTTCAGCATCCGGGACCCAATCAGTTTGGCGAAGAGATAGAAGGCGTAGGCGAGGCCAAGGACAACAACGGAGGCAATCAACTTCGATGAATTTTCCTGGCCGATCCAATCTTCAAGCACGGGTTGGCAGCCTAATCATTCGTCCGCCTGGACTTCGACGCTGCCACCCGACTCTTCAACCATCCGTGGCTGGCCTGAGAGCTCCAACTTCAATTGCCAACTCCGCCAAATGGGCACGAGCCACTCCCCGATCGTGCAGGTACGGTTTGACCTGTTCGAAGGTCGTCTCCTCGAGTCGAGAGCGGAGCCAAACAAGACGTTCGCCGGTAGCGGCATCGATCTTGGTTGCTCGGCCCCAGCGTTGACCGGCTTCCTTTTCCATCTGTGCTGGCACCTCGGTCATCGCCTCCTGGTTCACCCGACTCATGGTTTCACCGGCATGAGCTGAGATGCCCATAGCGACTTCGGCGCCATTTCCAGAGAGGTTGTCGGCCAAGCGTTCAAAGAAGGCTGCGATGAGTCGCGACGCAGCAACGCTCTCGCCCCTCTTCACCAGCTCGATGACTTCGTCGAGGGTTGTTTCCCATGCTGGCTCGAGCTGCACCGACCCGTCACCGAGGATGTCGGCCAGGTCTTCGACCGCGCGATCGAGATCGGCGAGCATCCGTTCCAGTGCGAATCCGTCGGCTCGGAACTGAAGGTGGCTCACCAATTGATCTATTCCCTTGGATTGGGTGATGCCGGTGCCGGCTGACGTCGGGTATACGTTCGGTGAGCGATACCCATCCTCGGCCAGCGCATCAGCGAAGTCTTGGGACAACGCCGACACCTCAGCTTGCGGGATTCGGTCAATTTGGTTCACTACAAACACGAATTGCGACTCATAGTGGGTGAGATTGCTCAGGAAGCCATGATGAAGACTCTGATCTCGATACTTCTCGACGTCAACAACCCAGATCACCGCATCGACTGAGGGCAGGAGGGTCTCAACGCCGATTCGATGGTCAACCTCGACACTGTCGGTGTCGGGGAGATCGATCAGGACCAACCATGCGAACCCATCATGACTGACCACCTCGAGATCTCCTAGACGCGAGACATAACCTGCAATCTCCCTGCTCCTTTGGCGGGGAAGAGAGACCAGGGCTGAAGACGTGGTCGGACGGATTCCACCGACCTCAGCGGGTTCACCGCCCAAAATCGCGTTGAACAAAGAAGACTTGCCCGAACCAGTTCCTCCGGCAAGGGCGACAATTGCCATGTCAAGTGGATAGTCGAGGCGATTTCTGATTCGTCTCGTCGCTAGCGCGGTTCGGTCGAGAGCAGCATCCGGCACCAGGCCATGCGATCGGGCGAGTGTGGAATCAACCCGATCGAGAACATCGACGAGTTGGTCATGCATTCGCAACTATTGACTCCAGAGGGGTTGTCGGTGCGGCTTCGAGGAGGTGGTCGAGGGCATCGATTTCAGCGGCAACGTCCAGCGATTCGAGATCTTCAACCGCCTCCGCATACACCGCCTCGATTCGAGTGCGCAGGCCCTCTGCTGCAGTGGCGATCGACTCTTCCAACGTTCTCTGTCGGAGAATCGCCACCTGTTGGCGAAAAATCGACACAGAATCGTCTTCTGACTTGCCCGAGAAGAGATCCGCGACCGCAGCGAGGGCGTTGCGGAGCTTGCGACGTGCCTGGTGCCGATTCATCTCGCTCAATTTGCCAGCCGGCTCTACTTCCGATAGCCATGAACGCAACACCGACTCCGAAGATGCAACAACTCTCTCCGGTCTCGAGGAGCTGGATAAGTCGACCTCGATCTGGTGTCCCTTCCGGGTGATCAAATGAAGGTCATGCTCCATGGCCAGAGCGATCTCGCTTATCAGGCTGTCGGCCACAGCCTGATACTTCAAAATCCATTGGTCCCGAGTGGCCCACCATTTCACCCCGGCTATCTCCCGATCCCACCGGTCGAAGTGGCCATGTCGGTTGAAATCGGACGGGAACGACAGAACCTGCTTGAACTCGTCCCGTACCAGCAGCAAACGCTGGTGCCATTCGATCAGTTGCTGTCTGATGGTTTCCAAGCTCGCCACGACGTAGGAAATGCCATCGTAGATTCGCTGCTCGGCGGTAGCGCGGGTAGGGATCGAACCAGTGATCGCCCTTCGCAATTCGCGAATCGAGGCTGCCGGAAGCACCCCACCAGAAGGCATCAGGTGTTCCTCCACCCGGATTACCCGGAGTGATAAGCCCTCGGTTCGGGCTCGCCGGCGAAAGTCGGTGACGACGCCGGGAGTCCCAGACGTGATCCGATTGATGACGAAAATGATCGGGACCCCGCGCCTTCCAACCTCACGAAAGACCTCCCACGGAACGAGGTCGGAATAGCGAAGTGCGGATGTAACAAACACCACGGTGTCAGCTCGAGAAATCGCATCCATGGCTCGAGCGCGGTTCTCGAGATTGGTCGAATCGAGATCGGGAGTGTCGATGAGCGTTACCGATTCGAGAATCGGCGACAAACCGCTGACGATGTCGTAGTCGCTGACTGCAGGCACACTCCGGTGGGCATGAGAGTAAATGAGGGGTCGGGTTGTGGTCGGCCTGAGCACGCCCGGTCGGGTAACCGATCGGCCCGCGACACTGTTTATCAGCGTTGACTTCCCCGCCCCGGTCGGTCCAGCAAAGACAACCCTCGACGGAGATTCGGGTGAGTTGAGCCGCGGGAGCAGACCATTGTCGATCACCCCCGCGAGCGAAGATCGGTCATGCTCGGACAATCGCAGCGTCTTATCATCCAGAGTCGTCGAAACCCTGGTTAAAAACTCAATGAGATCAGGAGTTTGCTGGACGGATCGCACCTAGAGATTGTGCCACGGATCCCCCTCGGATTGGGGTTATCGCGTCCAACCACCCTCAGGTCGCTCGAACCACACATGAACCTGCCCTGTTCCGGTCGCGTTCTCGTAGTCGGAGAACAACTCTCCTCGAGCCACACAATCCCGACCGCCGACAGAACCCAGCATCATCAAATAATGCCCGAAATCACCCTCGGGAGAATGTGCGAAATAGTCCCCCATCGTGTCAACGATTCGGGCGTGGTCTCCCGCTTTCATCCATTCGAGACGTTCTTCGTCTGCCGCTCTCGCTTCCGGAGTGATGATATGAACCGGGTCTGAGGCTTCGTGCTTGGCGATCTGTTTCAAGGGCCAGAAGGTATGGCTCATCCCACCCGATGCGAGGACAACGACCTTGCGATCGAGACGGTTGGCCGCTTCCCCGATGGCCGCGCCCATGGTCAGAAAGTCGTCAGTCTCGCCGGTTTGGACAACCGAGACCGAAACAACGCGCTCGTCCTCGCGCAGGTACTTAACGAGGTTGATGGTGGCGTAATAGAGAGGGAGATACGGGTCGTCAGTGGCGTGGGTTGGGGTGCCCAGTTCATTGCCTAGATCGGCCGCGGTTCGGGCGAATTCCGGGTCTCCCGGGTAGTCATACTCGATTCCTGACATACCCCGGGGCAGTTCTGAAGATGTGAATACGCCACTCTGGTGTTCCTGAGCAGTTAGTAGGTGCTCGACAGTTGAAAACCAGTGGGAGTCGATGATGACGATGGTGTCTGCCCCGAGCCGATCCAAGACTTCAGACCGAAGCCGCTTGAGGCCGGGCACGAGCGAGATCTCCTTACCTTCATTGAGCTCAAGCCTTGTCTGCTCGTCGAACATGATTGTCGGAGCATGACTTATCAAGCCGACGCCAACTATCTCGCCCATTTCAATCTCCTCGCTCCGAAAAACTTTGTTCGCAACCTAACGACATCCTATCCCGACCCGACCTCTCCTGCGACCAGGTCCGACCCCGAAGCCGTCGCTGTCACCACCCTGAGGAGACGCGCCATCGAGGCCATGTCATCCTCCGTGAGACGTTCTGTAAATCTCGCCTCGAACTCATTGAAACGGGGAAAGACCCTCTCGATGGTGGCATGCCCTTTGGGAAGGAGATCGACAACCACCCGACGACCGTCATCAGGGTGTTTCTCTCGTGTAACCAGATCCGCCCGTTCCAGCGTGTTCAGCATCCCGCTCAGTGTTCCCTTGGCGAGCCCGCAATCATCGGCGAGATCTCCGGTCTCGCGTGCGCCCCACACCCAGAGGACGAACAAGATGGTGAAGCCTCCCCAACTGAGGCCTTCTGGACCGAGAACCTCACGTTCCATTCTGTTGCGGACCGCATTGGCGGCCCGATAGATGTTGGAAACGGCGAGCATGGCTTCGAAATCGAGCTTCCGATCACCAAGACGAGCCCGGATATCCTTTTCCGCGACGAGCAATTCTTCAGCATTGTGATTGGTCAGAGGGATCGGCATTTATGTCCTTGGCGATGAATTCACAGTTTATCCTTAGGCCGTCAAAGTCCTTAGGTTGCTAACGATCTTGGCATGAATTATCGACACGAGTGAGCAATGCCTTCTAACCGATTCGAAATTTCTGAATATGCAGTCTCTCCGGACCATTACATCGGGGGTCGGCGGATTGGTTCTAGCGCGACGTTTGAAGATCGTTCCCCTCTTGATTGGGATTGGAAACTCGCCGATATCGCACGGGGCGACGCGCTCACCGCCGACAAGGCGGTTAGTGCCGCGGTCGATGCGTTCCCCGAGTGGGCGGAGTTGGGTGCCGGCGGGAGAGCTGAGCACCTGCACCGTCTCGCCGATCTCATCGACGAGAACATCGAAATGCTGGCCACCATCGAATGTGTCGATATGGCAATGCTGCTGGAAAGCCTCCAGCTCCGGGTCATCCACCGCGGTGCTGAGAACTTCCGCAACTACGCCGACCTGGCCGCTCAGCATGTCGAGCGAAAATGGAGTTCCAAGGGTACCGACAACGTCGTCCAGAGGATGCCCGCCGGTCCGGCAGTGATCATCACACCTTGGAACGCCCCGTGGCTCCTTTCCACCTGGAAAGTCGCCCCTGCGTTGGCCGCGGGCAACACGGTGATTCTCAAACCGGCCGAATGGTCACCTCTTTCCGCTTCGATCTTGGCCGACCTCGCACATGAGGCCGGAATCCCGCCCGGAGTCCTCAACATCGTCCAGGGAATCGGTGAGGAGGTCGGTGCCGCCCTGGTCTCCGACCATCGGGTGCGCCGGATCAGTTTTACCGGATCGGTCGAAACAGCGCGTCACATCGGCGATGCCGCCGCCCGGAACATCACTCCGTTCACCGCCGAGTTGGGAGGTAAGGGTCCCTTCCTGATTTTTGCGGATTGTGATCTCGACGCTGCGGCTAGGAAAGCAGCCCTTCAATTCGACGATTCCGGCCAGGTATGTCTCGCCGGAACCCGCCTATTGGTCGAAGAGTCCGTTGCTGACGAGTTCTGGGACCGATTCATGGCTCATACCGACAAACATATCCTCGGGGACAGCCGCCAACCCGCGACGACTATTTCTCCCTTGATCCACCCCGATCACTTGCGAAGAGTCGAGGGGTTTGTCGAAAGAGCACGAGAAGCCGGCGACACGGTGCTGCGTGGTGGATCGCGTCACACCGAAGATGGGCTCTGGTATGAACCAACGGTGATCGCACCCAAGACGAACGATTCCGAAATCGTGCAACGCGAGGTGTTCGGTCCGGTGCTTACTTACCAGACTTTTGCCACCGAATCCGAAGGCACCGATCTGGCCAACTCAACCAAATACGGGTTGTCCGCCATCGTGTACACCGGTTCATCCGAGCGAGCGGACCGGGTCGGACGCGCTCTTCGGGTGGGAACCGTCTGGGTGAACACCTTCCTGGTCCGTGACCTGACCGCCCCCTTCGGCGGATGCCGCCTCTCCGGAATCGGCCGAGAAGGCGGCGCCTACGCACTCGATTTCCACTCCGACCTAAAGACCCTACAAATCAGCCAGGGCTCGGTCTCTTAAAACATGTTCCTTGGGGCGGGAAACCTCATCCCTGCATTGCTGCAATGTTCGATTGGGTTGAGGTCTCCCGCTTCTGACCAACATACGAAGTCGTTCCCTACTTGGCTAGTAGTTCGTCGAGCTGCTCGTAGCCCTCGTTGATGCCGACCTCCATGCCGCTGGCGACGAAGGCGTCGCGACCCTCGAACGAGTCGACCAGAGATGTAGCAGTCAGACGGGTTCGCCCATTGCCGATGTCCTCGAGCAGCAGCTTTTCCAGGGAGACGCTGTCAGGGAAGCCTTCATAGGTGAATGTCTG
>JBGTGL010000033.1:0-13298 GCA_041746755.1 Acidimicrobiia bacterium
TACGCTGAGTTCGCCCTTGCGGGTGGTCATCACGGACCCTTTCGCACCCACCCAATCGCCCAGGTCTACCTCACCAAATGCTGCTGCGCCGTCACTTCCAATGTGCCCCTCGTCGACGAACAGCTGGATGTTCCCGGACACATCAGAGAGTGTGGCGAACTGGAGTTTCCCGAAGGAGCGATGAAGCATGACCCGACCCGCGACCGCGACCAAAACGTCGGTGTGGGACCCGGGCTCGAGGTCGTACCGGTTGGCAATCTCCGCTGCCAGAGCGGTTCGCTCGAATCGCGTCGGATAGCCCGGGCCGTCGAGGATTGCTTGGTGACGGGCCTGGCGGGTCGCGGCCAACGATTCGGGTTGTTCGGGTTTGTCGCTCATGGCGGCCTTTTCAAGACGAGGAATGATGCAGGGTACCGAGCTGGCTCGGTTCATCCAGTATCAGCCCCCGGTCGGGCCGAGGGCGATCGATCTCCCATTCGATTGAAAGATTGTCGATCAGTCGGACCTCGCCGGCGTGGGCAGCCACCGCGAGGACGGCAGGGCCGTCGAGGGTCTCGATCGGTTCCATCGTGTCCGCAGCGACCAATTCGACATAGTCGACTTCAAGTCGTGCCATCGATCGAGTGACGGTGGCCTCGAGACGATCAACACGGCGCTCCCCGGCGTCAATCTGCTCGGCGGCCTGGAACAGACCCCGGCTTATGGCCACCGCAGCTTCGCGATCGTTCCTGTTCAGTCGGACGTTCCGGCTGGAGAGTGCCAGGCCGTCCGGTTCTCGCACCAGCGGGGCTGCCACGATCTCGACCGGAAATCTCATGTCTCTTGCCATGCCTTGGAGCACAGCTATCTGCTGGGCATCCTTCTTTCCGAAAACGGCAACGTCAGGCCGCAGCCCGGCGAATAGCTTGGCAACCACGGTGGCGACACCAACAAAGTGTGACGGCCGATAGCGACCCTCCATCCCCAGGGCGACCGCACCCACCGTCACCTCGGTAGATGATCCGGGCGGGTAGACCTCTTCGACCTCGGGAACGAAATGGATATCAACACCATGCTCGGCGGCCAATCCCCCATCCCTCTCCACATCGCGCGGGTACGAATCCAGGTCAGAAGAGCGGTTGAATTGGGTGGGATTGACAAAGTTCGATACCACGAGGGTGTCGCACTGGTCCCGGAGGAGATCCATCAGGACGAGATGGCCCTCGTGAAAATAGCCCATGGTGGGTAGCAACCCGATCCGCCCCCGATACAGTGCGCGGGCTTCGGCAAAAGTTTCGACTACTTCCAATTCTCCACCTCGCTGTACCGGCCGGCCAGGATCGCAGTGGCTTCGGCCAGCAACCGGAACTGCTGGCCGACTGAATCGGATACCTGGTGCGCGGCGACGAGATGTCCCACGACGGTCTCCGTGTCGCCGCGTGCGATCGGGCCTGTTAGTGCCGAGCGGGCCCCAACCTCAAACACATTCTTCACCACCTGATTCACCAATGGTTTCGTAACCTCGGTTTCGATGTCGGCGGCGTCGAGAAGGTCGGCAGATGTCGCCAACGCTGTCACCACGAAGTTGGCGGCAGCGGCAGCGGCAGCGTGATAAAGCGGGCGCACCTGGTCGCTGAGTCGGAATGGGTGCATCCCGAGAGAAAGCCCGAAGTGAGTCAGTGTGTCGTATGCGAGCTCGTCACCTTCGATGCCCACATATGCTCCGGGAAGGGACGCCGACCCAACTATTGGATCGGGCAGCGTCTGCAGCGGGTGAAATCCACCCACCGACCAATCCGCGGTCAATGGCGATAACACTGTTGTCGGAACGAAACCGGAAATGTGAGCCACCACCGGACCGCGTGAATTACCCGTGAGGCTCTGTACAACCGATTCGATTTGATCATCAGGCACACAGATGAGGAGGAGATCGGCTTCAGGTAGTTCTGATAGAGATGTCGAAGGCCCGAATTCGGTCTTCCCGGTCCGGGACACCACCCCGACTACCTCATGGCCGGCGACAACAGAAGCAAGTGCCAACGAACCTCCGGCACGGCCGGCGCCAATGATGTTCAACCTCATAGATGGTCGGCGATAGGCACGGGCCCAAGGTTAGAGGCTCGGATTCGCCTCTTGACTACGCCATCGTTATGGCTGGTAATTCTTCAGCTGTTCCGATGTGATCACGGGCCAGTTGGAATCGATCTCCGCTTTGAAATCCTGGTATTGGTCCCGACGTTTCCAGAACTTGGTCTTCCAGACCCGGAACCGGTGCTTGGAGCCGGCATCGGCGACTACGGGTAGCTCAGGCTGCCTGGTGCGGCGCACCTCGGGGAGCCCGACAACTTCTACGGGGTCATCAACCATGTGCAGCATTTGGTGGGCGGCGTGGCGCACCTGGCGGTGTTGCTGCTTGCGTTCGTCCCGGGTCGGACGACTCTCGTCGTATCCGGGGGTTTGGTAGCGATTCTTGCGGGACCGTTTGGCCATCTAGAGGTACCTCCTGGGTTCTGAGTCAGTGTCAGTTCGCAGAAGGCGCTCCGGTGGTCCGCGGCCGCTTCCCATAGATCAAAGGTAGCACGAGATCGCCAAAGGGGAAGAGAATCTTCCTCAAGTAAGAAACGGAATCCGAAACCTGACCCGCCTGACATAGGCCTGATAGTTCGGATAAGCGATGCGGAGCAGTCCCTCCTCATACCTCGACTTATGGGCGAAAAGGAGATAGAGCAAGGCAGTCCCTAGTGCCGCGAACCAGGAGTTGAAGAGCAACGAGACCCCGGCGAACCCGAGGACGATGGCGGTATAAATGGGATGGCGGACGTAGCGGAACGGCCCTTCCGTAACCAGGGACCCGCCGGCGATTGGCTCTGGCATGGGGACGAGGTTCCGTCCCAGGGCGACAGCAGAACGCCACGCCAACAAACCACCTAAAACCGTTGCGAAGAAACCGGCGACCTCAACCCAACCGATGCCGGAGGGCACCGTGCCGTCGACTACCAGAAGAATCCCGATCACGACAAAGAGAACCATTTGGAGCAGGACCAGGACCCGTCCCTTGGCCCCAAAATCCTTGACCCAGTTCGTCGCGACAAGGTCGACTTCCTGATCAGCTACCTCCTGGTGCAAATCTTTCAAGGAGCCCCCGGGAACCAGTTCGGCGTCGCGGAAGACATCCAGCATTGGTTTGACCACGAAGAGTCTTTCTGCCGCTCGGGGATGGGGCACAATGAGTTCGGGGCCATCAATCGGGCCGGCGTCGCTGGCGACAATGTCCAGATCGAGCGTCCTCGGACCCCACTGCACTTCGCGCTCCCTGCCGTGGGAGGCCTCGATCGCCTGAAGCCGATGGAGCAGGTCAACCGGTTCCAGGTCTGAATCGAAGGCAACGACTGCATTTAGATATGGGCCCTGTTCGGGCCCACCCACCGGCGCCGACTCGTAGAGAGATGAGGCATGGAGGTTGTTGGTAAATGCGGAGATCTCGGAGACTGCCGAACGCAAATTCTCCAGGCGGTCCCCCAAGTTCGACCCCAGCCCGACTCCGTAACGGGTCACGGGCGGCGGATCGTCACCGACACGTCGGCGAAAGGAACGGAAATTGGTGCTTGCGGTTTGTGGACCGTCACCTCCACCGAGTCGACGAAGGGATAGCCCAATACCAACTCCGCCACCTCCCCGGCCACGGCCTCGATGAGGTCATGGCTTGTCCCGGAAACCAAATCGTGAACCCGCTGGGAGACCTCTCCATAATCCGCGGTCGCCTCGAGTTGATCTGTCTTGGCGGCGCTCATCAGGTCGAGATAAATCGTGATATCCACCACAAATATCTGGCCGGAAGACTTCTCCGAGGCTAAAACGCCGTGGTGGGCGTGGATCTCCAGACCGGTTATCCGGATGTTGTCAGACATCAGCCCGCAGCTGGTGCGGGTATGAGCGAGCGCCCCTCCGGTCCGAGGGCACGGCCCAAAATCTGTTGGATGACCGCGAGGGCGAGGATCGGATCCTGCACCATTCCGGACGTAACCAGATAGCCACCGAGGAGGCCTCCGATGGTGTCGTCGACTACCTCGCGATGGACCAAGACCCTCGCCTTGGGCCGCGCCATGGCACGGTCGAGCGTCTGGAAGAAGATCGATTGGTCGCGAGGGCTGAGAACTGAGTCGATCGGGATCGAATAGGTAGCAATGCCGGCCTCACGGTATGCCGCAACGTTCTGATTGCCGGGGAGCATCGAAACGACCGTATTGATCCGGGCTTCTTCGACCAACCAGGTGATCTCTTCCTCCCGGCGGACGCGGCGATGTTGAAAACCCGAGCCTCCGACACGGTCTGATACCGCGAGCCGGTCGGTGATAACCCAGGTGAATCCCCGGGGCTTTAATCCTGCTGCCATTCGTCCCATCTCTGAGGATCCACGATAGCGGCGGCAATTCGCAGCGCATCTCTGGAGGCGGGAACATTGTGCACCCGAAAAAGCCTTGCCCCACGCTCAAATCCGAGCGCCGTTGTGGTCGCGGTGGCAATATCGCGCGACGTGGGATCTTGCCGTCCGGCTACCTCCCCGAGGGTTGATTTTCGGGACGTCCCCAGCATCACTGGATATCCAAGAGCACAGATCTCATCGAGTCGGTTGAGCAACTCCAGGTTGTGCTCCAATGTCTTGCCGAATCCGAAACCGGGATCGATCACGATCGATTGCGGGTCTACCCCGGCGGCCTCGAGGGCGCGAGCCCTCCCCAGGAGAAACGAACTCACTTCCTGGACCACATCCCGGTAGGTCGGATTGGCTTGCATCGTTCGAGGCTCGCCTTTCATGTGCATCACGATGGCACCAACGCTTCTGGAAGCGACGAGTTCTATCATCGCCGGATTGGTGAAACCGGTGACATCGTTGATCGCATCGGCGCCAACCTCGATCGCACGGGCCGCCACCTCCGGCTTGTAGGTATCGACGCTGACCGGAACTCCGGAGTTGACTAAGCCCGCGACGACCGGCAGTACCCGTTCGCACTCCTCATCTGCGGAGATGGCCGAGGCGCCGGGACGGGTCGATTCACCGCCGACATCGACCATTTCGGCGCCTTGCTCGCACAACTCCAAACCCGTCATGATCGCCTCGTGAGAATCGGCGTAAAGCCCGCCGTCAGAGAAAGAATCAGGGGTGACGTTGAGCACCCCGACCAGCATTCCAGCAGCTAGATCAAACGACCGCGGCTCAGCAATCCAGGTTGTGGCCGCGGTCACTAGCGAGCGGTGCCAAGGAGTAGCGCCATCGCCTCGGAGCGGGTCTTGGCATCGGTCTCCATCACACCTCGCACCGCGGAAGTAACTGTGACCGCCCCGGGCTTGCGGACCCCGCGCATCGACATACAGAGATGCTCGGCCTCGATGACAACGATTACACCAAGCGGGTCGAGGCGCTCGCACAGGGCGTCGGCGATCTGGGCGGTGAGCCGCTCCTGCATCTGGGGCCGTTTCGCAAACCCATCGACGAGTCGCGCCAACTTGGACAATCCGGTCACCCTGCCCTTAGGCATATAGCCAACGTGGGCCTGGCCGTGGAATGGGACCAAATGATGCTCACACATCGAATAGAAAGGGATCTCCCTCACTATCACGATCTCCTGGTAATGCTCCTCACCGAAGAAGGCGTCCACCGTCTCGCCTGGATCGGAATCGATTCCTTCGAAAACCTCTGCATAGAACCGCGCCACCCGTTGCGGGGTCTCAACCAAACCCTCTCGGTCGGGGTCCTCACCGAGGGCTTCAAGAATTTCCCGGACTGCTTTCTCAATTCTTCCTTGATCAATTTGGCTCACATGTGAAGCGTACTCCACCAAATTCGATCTTTTCTCTTGACAAGATGTCAAAGTGATGTCATAATGACAGCACAACGACATCAGACCGATGTCAAGAGCGCCCCAAGGAGAAGGAAATGCTCTGGATAAGAAGTACCGATAGCCTGGAAGCCCAACTCGACGAACGAATTCGTCGGTTCACGAAGAGCCACCGATAGCAATGCAGATTTCTCATGCGATGACCGAACTGGAGCAACAGGTGGCCTCCCACCTCCGCTTCGCCGACCCCGACCAGGCCGAGATGATCGGTGAGTTGATCGGAGTCTTGACTCCGGCAATCAGACAATCGATGCTCGGTTTGGTCGAGGCAGCAGCCACCGAGGTCAACGCCCAATTGATCGGTCAGCGAGTTGAGGTGAGGCTTGTCGATGGGGATCCCGAACTCGTCGTCACCCAGACCACTATCCCTACTCCCCCTCTGCCACCAAACGCCCCTGATCCCTTCGCTGACGATGAAGCGAGAATCACTGTCCGCCTCCCCGGGTACCTCAAAGACCTCATCTCCGATGCTGCTTCTGATTCTGGCGACTCGGTCAATGGATGGGTTATCGATGCGCTCAAGACCCGCAGCGCCACCGCCAAGGTCGGCAATAAAGTGAATCGGACTATCCAGCTGTGATCGAAAAGGAATTCCAAGTCGATGGCCCGGGCAGCATCGACGTCCGGTTTTCGTCGGGCCGACTGACAATCCGGGAAGGCTCGTCAGGTCACATTTTTGTGAGGGTCGATGGAAAGACCGACGGCCTCAGGATTGAGCAGCGCGGCTCCACCGTGGCCATCAGCAACGATCGAAGTGGGTTCCTTGGTGGCGGTCGCTACCAGATAACCGTGGATGCACCGGCCGGTTGCGACGTATCGGCGAGCGTCGCCTCGGCTGACATCGAGAGCAAAACCCATCTCGGACGGCTCGATGTCAACTCTGCGTCAGGTGACATCCGGATCACCACCGTCGATGAACTCAACGCCAAAACGGCCAGCGGCGATCTCCATGGAGATTTGGTGGGAAGGTGTTCGTTTGCGAGCGCCTCCGGAGATATTCGCCTCAATAGAGCCGACGGCAAGCTCGAGACGTCTACGGCCTCGGGTGACGTCTACGTCGACGAAGCCACCGATGACGTGACGAGTTCGACCCTTTCCGGCGACCTCAATTTGAAGAAATTCTCGGGTGAGAATTTGAGAATCAAGGCAGTGTCGGGATCTGCGCGGGTGGGAATACCCGCTGGTACCGCGGTCAGCCTCGACGCCACTACCCGAACCGGCGACATCCGACTACCTGAGCCGTCGGCAGACACCGTCGAACCGGCCGGCCACAGCAATGTCACCGCGCGTCTGGTATCCGGCGATCTGACGATCAAGCGAGTCTGATCGCCTCAAGCGGCTTTCAGGCACCTGCGTCGGCGGGGCGACTGGTGGGACGAAGCCCTTTCTTAGCGCGAACGGTCGACGGTGAGCCTTCTTCAGCCTCTTCATCAACCTTCTTGGCGGCAGCCAAGGGCTCCTCGTCCTGACGGGGTTGAGGTAACACCGGATTCTTCGGATATTGGATCCGAAGCGATCCGCTCTCGGTATGTTCCCATTTGGGAACGTCGACAAAGATCTTGGCTACTTCGTCACGATTGACCGTCTCATGATCGAGCAGTTCTTCCACCATCCGCTCCATGGCATCTTGGTGATGGGTCAGAATTGCCCGCGCCTCTTCGTGGGCGGCATTGATCATTTTGCGCACTTCCTCATCGATGAAGGCTGCCACCTCGTCGGAGTAGTCCTGTTGACGCCCGTAGTCGCGCCCGAGGAAAACCTCACCGTTGGCTTTTCCGTACTGCATCGGGCCCAGCTGGTCGCTCATTCCATACTCCATCACCATGCGACGTGCGATCTGGGTTGCCTTCTCGATGTCATTGGCGGCACCACTGGTGGGGTCGGCATAGATCAACTCTTCGGCGGTGCGCCCACCCAACAACATGGCCAACTGGTCAACCAGTTCACTCCGACGGATGAGATATTTGTCGTGGGTGGGAAGGGCGAGGGTGTGACCCAAAGACCGGCCACGGGCCACGATGGTGACCTTGTGGACCGGGTCCGAATTCGGTAGGGCGAATCCGACCAGCGCGTGGCCAGTCTCGTGGAATGCGATGAGCTTCTTCTCGTCATCGGTCATTACCCGGGTCTTGCGCTCAGGTCCTCCGACGACGCGTTCGATGGCTTCTTCGAGCTCTTCCATCCCGATCTTCTTCAGTTTGCGCCTCGCTGTGAGAATGGCAGCCTCGTTGATGAGGTTGGCGAGATCGGCACCGGTAAAGCCCGGGGTGCGCCGTGCCAACACTGCGAGGTCGATCTCCGGGCCTAACGGTTTGCCCTTGGAATGGACTTCGAGGATTGCGCGCCTCCCCTCGAGGTCGGGGGCATCAACCACGATCTGGCGGTCGAATCGTCCCGGCCGGAGCAAGGCCGGGTCGAGAATGTCGGGTCGGTTGGTCGCCGCCATCACGATGACGCCGGAGTTGCCCTCGAATCCATCGAGTTCGACGAGCAGTTGGTTCAGAGTCTGCTCACGTTCATCATGGCCACCACCAAGGCCTGCTCCACGATGTCGCCCGACAGCGTCGATCTCATCGATGAAGACGATGGCCGGGGCAGTTTGCTTGGCTTGTTCGAACAAGTCGCGTACCCGGGCGGCACCCACACCGACGAACATCTCGACAAAATCCGAACCGGAGATAGTCATAAACGGTACCCCCGCTTCACCGGCGACGGCCTTGGCGAGAAGTGTCTTACCGGTGCCGGGAGGGCCAAACAGCAAGACGCCCTTGGGGATCTTGGCCCCCATCGCCCGGTACTTGTCCGGGTTGGCGAGGAAGTCTTTGATCTCCTCTAATTCTTCCTTGGCCTCTTCCAATCCAGCGACGTCGTCAAAGGTGACCTTCGGCTGCTCTTTGCCGACGAGTTTGGCCCGCGACTTACCGAACTGCATCACCCGATTGCCGCCACCCTGCATCTGCATGAAGATGAAGACCATGAATCCGAGGAGGAATAGCCAGGGAAGGAAGCTGATCAAATAGTCGAAGAATCCAGGCGGCTGGGAATCAGAGGAGACCGGAGTGCCAGAGGCGATGGCGATCTCAGTGAGCGAACCTTCGTAGCCATCCGGGTAGGCAGCGATTTGATCCCAGGTGCGCTCAGCGGCAGGGTCCTCTGTTTCCTCGAAACGCCCCTGGATCTGATTGGAGCGTTCCAACATTTGGACCGTCGCGAATTTGCCATCTTCCAGAGATTCGACAAAAACAGAAATCTCGACCTCTTCGGGACCGGCGACCTGATCAAACCACCACTGGGCGACGATGGCCAACATGATGATGGACACCCCGTAAATCAGGAGAGTTCGAAGGGTTCTGTTCACAATTACCTCAGTTCAAAGGCTTCATAAAGAATTCGGTTTTGTAATGGTACGGGAGTTATCGGCGTATTCGTAGCCGACTGTGCCCATCCTCGAGAGGCGGCTCTAAAGGAGTTCGGGACCCATGACACCAACGTATGGAAGATTCCGATACTTCCCGGCGTAGTCGAGGCCGTACCCGACAACGAACTCGGGGCCAATCGTGAATCCGACGTATTTGACATCAATCGGAACCCTTTGGATACCTTCCTTGAGTAACAGGGTGGCAATTTCAAGCGAGGCAGGCTTACGAACCGTGAGACTCTTGATCAGATAATTCAAAGTCAACCCCGAATCGATGATGTCTTCCACGATCAAAACATGTCGCCCATCGATCTCTTCGTCTAGGTCCTTGAGGATGCGGACCACGCCTGAAGTTTGGGTCGAGGCGCCATATGAGGACACCGCCATGAAGTCGAACTCCACCGGCAGATCGATGTGGCGGGCCAGGTCGGCCATGACCATGAATGCCCCGCGCAGCACCCCAACGAGAAGTAGGTCTTGACCTGCGTAGTCAGCGCTGATGGCTGCGCCCAGTTCGGCGAGCTTGGTTTCGATCTCTTCTGTCGTGATCAGTGGCTTGATGTCGTTCAACGATCGATCCTTTTAGTGATCACCACAAAGTAGCCCTGTTGCCGGAGTTGTTGCCAACTGCAATTCGATCCTCACTCTTTCACGATCCTGACAGAGGGGCCTTCTCTCCTAACCCGGAGACCGCCTTCCAACTCCGTACCAGAGGATCGTCGCTCGATAACGTCGGTGATTCTCGCCATTTCTGCTCTCTCCAATCCAGGAGTGCCCCGCACACGCCCGATCGCGTCCCCCAGCATCCGCCACCGAATTGGTTCGGGGACCGCCAACAATTCGCCAATCGCCAGGTCGATCGAGGGGCCTACATTTCCTGGCGACGTGCCGGGCGTCTGCGATTCGACGAAGTCGGCAGCGAAGCGAATGCTTCCCGCAGTTTGAGACAGTGAAGCAACCACGGCAGGGTTTACTTTCTGCAACATGGGAATCAACTCCAACCTCACCCAATTCCGCCTTATCGATCTGTCGAAATTCGTCGGATCGTCGCGGAATCGGAGTCCGCAAAGCGCGGCATACTCGCGGGTCTCCGCCCTCGATACCTCGAGAAGCGGGCGGTAAATATTCGGCTCACGGTGATAACGAATACCGCCCAACCCCTGTAGGCCCGTCCCCCTGATCAAGTTGAGCAACACTGTTTCGGCCTGATCATCGCTGGTGTGCCCCACCAGCACCGACCCCGAGCTCGTGCCCAGTTCATCGATGGCGGCGTAGCGGGCATGGCGCGCCTGGGCCTCCGGGGAAGGGCCATCTCCCACCTCGACCTGAATCACCTTCATAGAAATTCCCAGCAAAGTCGCAACTTCCCCAGCTGCGGCAGCCATCAGATCGGAATCGGGCAACCCATGATGGATGTGAACGCTGTCTACTTCATTCCCTGTCAGCAATGCGAGGGCAGCCAGGGCAGCAGAGTCGGCACCCCCGGAGAGGGCTATCCGGTACGGCGGCGCCGGCCAACGGGCCCGGGACAACATCGCGGCCCCGAGTTCATTCAGGCGACGCGTCTCAACCACGAGGAGGGTTCGTCGATTTCCTCGAGGGTCGGCAGAGAACTGGCCCCACGAAATGCCAGATTGAGCGAATCCCACCCCGCCTCGTTTTCCACAGCGCGGATGAATTGCTCTCCTTTCTCATACTGATTGATCTTCATTTCCAGACCGGTGATACGGAAAAAAGCGGCAGTCCTTTTGTCCCGGCGACGGTTCTTCAGCACCCGGCTCATTCGTTCTTGCGACATCAGGTGTTCGGCGCCGATCCGGTCCATCACGTAATGGCCGTGGCCCTCGAGCAAAGTCATTAGGGCTTGCACCCGATCGACGATGGCGCTCTGCTCCTCGGAAGCGACCAGACCGAAAATCCCGCGTTCGTCGATGATCGGAGTGCCTGATCGCGCCCGCCCCAGGGCTTCCCCAAACGCCGCCTTCAGTTGACCCGGTTCGGGGCCGGAGGCCTCGACCAATTCTTCCACCAGGCCCAAGAAATATCCCCGCAACCATGGAACGCCGAGAAACTGGGCACGATGGGTCAATTCGTGCAGGGCCACCCAGAATCTGAACTCTGTCGGACGAAATTGATGAGTTCGCTCCATTTGAAGCAAGTTGGCGCCAACGTAGACAACCATGTCTCCGTCCTCCCCGGTGGGAAGGACGAGCTCATATTGGCCCAGGACCCTTCGGGAGAGAACGCCCAGCAACGCACTCGTCTCAGTGTCGACCACTTTGTCTAACGACTCTCTCCGTTGCTCGTCGCCATCACCGCGGTCAACGAGTTTCCGGGTTGCTGGTTCGATCATGTGCCGGAAGCTGGCCACATTCCGATCTACCCACTCCGATCGACCGATCACCTGTGTAGTGGGGTCGCCAGGCAACTCCAGGCCCGTCGCTGCCGAAACCAGCTTGGACACCTCAGGGGTAATTCGAGCCATCTCATTGGCGAGGGCCGGGATGTGGTAGGTGTCTGCCAACGGATAATGGCCCGCGAGCCGTTCAGCGATTCGGCCCCGCGACGACCGTAGCGAAGTCACTCTTCGACGATTCGGTACCGCTTGCGCACCACATTGGTGAAGTACCGGACAGTGGTCATGACTATGACCAAAACCACCAGAGCAAGCCCGGTGGGCACCAGGTACCGGTAGGTCCAGTCGGCGGTGGCCACATCGGCAGCCGGCGTCGTGATGACCACAACAGGCTCGATGTCGGTGGTGACGATCGTCGTCTCTGATTCCGGCGGAGGCTCTTCCTCGGTGGCGGTGGCAGTGGCGGTCAGGGCGAACAGCGAAACAAGCAAAGAGGCAACCATCAAGAGAAAAGCGGCGCGAGAGACTTTGGTCATCGTCATCGGAGAATACTCACACGCCCACGCAGAGTCGAACTTTCAGGTCCGAGACGTCTCCTGGTCGAGGGCACCGCGAAGTCTCATGATGAATTGCTGGGGAACTTCTTCGGAGAGCCGCTCCCTAACGACCAACTTGAGACGTTTCTCGAAGTCGAAACCCCCGCTGCAAGAGCCACAGTCGTCCAAATGAGCTCTGATTCCTTCACTGGTCGCCTGGTCGAGTTCGCTGTCGAGATACTCGTAGAGCCGTTCCAGGGCTTCATCGCAATTGTGTCCCGCCACGTCGGCGCAGTCGTCTTGTTTCATGGTCGCTCCGCTCCTTCGGGAACGAGTCCTCGGTTGCTGGCAAACTCCCACAACGCTTTCTGCATCGCTTTTCTTCCCCGATGGAGTCGCGACATCACTGTACCAATTGGGATGTCGAGAATGTCTGCGATCTCTTGATAAGAAAGCCCTTCGAGATCGGCGAGCAAGACAGGGATACGAAAGTTCTCGGGAAGTGCTTCCACGGCATCCTTGATGTCTGATTCAACGAGCCCGTCTAAGACCCTGTCCTCGGTTGTGCGAGCGACCTCCGCCGATTCCTCAGACCCGATCCTCCGATAGAGGTAAAGGTCTTCTACGGCACCAAGATCGACCTCGTTGGGGCGCCGAGAGTCTTTGCGGTACTTGTTGATGTAGGTGTTGGTGAGAATTCGATACAGCCAGGCCTTGAGGTTCGTTCCGGCTTGGAAGCTGTCGTAAGCGCGATAAGCCTTGAGAAAAGTTTCCTGGACGAGGTCCTCGGCGTCGGCAGGATTTCTAGTCATACGCATTGCGGCGGAATACAGCTGAGGAGCGAACTCCATTGCGTCGTCGGCGAACGTGACCTGGTCTGCCATCCACCACGACGGTAATCGTCGAAGGGACATTGCGGTATTCCGGCACGCGCGTGAAGCTGAGTTGGTGAGAACCAGCCCCATCCGTCTCCGCCTCGTCCCTCGGCGGCGACACCTTCCCCGTCGTCCCTCCGGGGAAGGAACAAGAATCTTCGGCCCCTCCGGGGAAGGAACAAGAACACAGAGCCGGAGAGGGGAGTTGAACCCCTGGCCTATTCATTACGAGTGAAT
>JBGTGL010000034.1:0-20014 GCA_041746755.1 Acidimicrobiia bacterium
GCGTGGAAGCGTATCCGTGAGGCTGTGGAAGCTGAGGACATTCCCCGAGCCGCGGCGGGCGTGACCACATTCAATCGTGCGATCAGCCTCGAATCGCTACTGTGGATTCTCGCCCTAACCATGATGTTTGCCTAGACCATGTTGCAACTCGTACTGATGCGTCACGCCAAATCGGACTGGGACGCCGCCTATGGCTCTGATCACGATCGTCCCCTTGCCGAGAGGGGGGTGAGGAGCGCCTTAATTATGGGTCGGTTGCTGACGAGTAGCGAACAGGTGCCCGATCTCATCGTAACTTCGAGCGCGGTTCGGGCGATCCGAACAGCTGAGGTGGCCGCAGAAGCTGGTAGCTGGAAATGTCCGATCGTCGAAGGGCGGAAGATCTACGGTGGTGGACCTGGTGCCGTGCTCGCCGCGGTTGCCAAACATGGTGGGTCGGCGCAGCGGGTGTTGGTAGTCGGCCACGAACCCACATGGTCGATCCTGGTTTCAGACCTGGTCGGCGCGCGCGTCGAGATGAAAACTGCCTCTGTTGCTGGTGTCGGGCTTTTGATTGACGAATGGTCATCGCTGGAGCACGCCTCCGGGTGGCTCGACTACCTCCTCCATCCCAGGATGTTCTTCGAGTCCGAATACGACAGGTAGCTATTGTCGTTGTATGACTTCTTGGAAGCTCGACTGTGGCCGATACACGTTGTTCGTGATCGAGGACGGGTTCTACTGGCGCGACCCGAAGTCCTATTACGAGGCGGCCTCGGAGCACGACTGGCGATTCCACCCCCATAATGACAAGGGCCAGGTCCGCCTCAATTATGGGTGCTATCTCATCACCGACGGTGACCGCACCATCATGGTCGACGCCGGAATGGGCCAACCACCGGCCACCGCCCCTGACGGCTTCATCAGCGGCCTGATGCCGGCCGCAGTCGATTCTCTTGGGATTCCTCGTGATTCAATCGACACGGTCATCTATTCGCACATGCACTATGACCACATCGGGGGTAGTCGAAATCCCGATGGCAATCCCATTTTCGCCAATGCCCGTCATCTCTTCCATGAAAAGGAGTGGGGACACTGGTCGAAGGTCGATTCCGACGCCGGGCAGGCAACCCGCAAGGTGATACAACCGTTTGTCGAAGCCGATCGACTCGAGTTGGTCTCTGCCGACACCGAGGTGCTGCCGGGTATCACCGCCGTGGAGGCTTTCGGGCACACACCCGGCCACATAACAGTGAGCATCATTTCCGGTGGCACCCGAACTCTGATCGGAGGTGACGTCTCCAACCATCCTTTCCAGGTCGAACACCCCGACTGGTCGCTCCCCGTGGACCACGATCCACTGCGCGCCGGGAAGACACGTGACCGTGTGTTTGAGCAAATCCGAGATACCCCCACTACCTTTCTCGGGGGCCACTATCCAATGCCCGGAATGGGCAATGTGGTGACCGACGATGGCGTGCGGGTATATCGCCCGGGATCGCTTCCCACCATTGATTAGCAGTTAGCCTTCACCGCGATGAAGCGGATTCTGCTCCTTGTTGCCTCGCTAGCACTGATCGCCGCCACGACCGGCGAGGTGGTCGAGACCCTCGAAGATCAGGGGTTCTATATCGAGCCCGGTTCCAGCGCATCTGAAGCGGTCGTTGGGAGCGCTATTGCCGAAGCTGGATTCGCCGGAAGCCGGCTTTATGTTGTGGTATTGGCGGAAGAGCCGGCCAGCGGAGCCACTTTCTTCTCAGATAGCGTCCTCGACGATTTGGGGGCTGGCACCGTGCTGACGGTCGCCCCGGAAACGGTTGGTTGGGCTTCGGTCGGGGATGTTTGGACCGATGAACAACTCGACACTGCCCTGGACGCCAGCCTCGACGGCGGCAGTGATGACGAGGTCGTCGTTCTCTTTGCCGAGTCATTAACCGGCTCTGAGGTCGACACCGGCGGTGGCACGGGTGGCTCATCAGGTAGTGGGGGATCAGGTTGGATCTGGTTCCTGATAATCGGCGGCGCGCTCCTGGCGCTCTTCTTCTATCTACGCAATCGATCGGCCTCCACCGCAGGCAACGCACGAGACGCGCGCCTCCGTGAGTTCTATGCCGCCGCTCAGGCGAAGTTGGACAACATCGCGAATGACATCATCGAGATGGAGGACGAAGTGAGCCTGTCCCCGAATCCAGAGGTGAAGCGTCACTACGACAGTGCGACGGCAACCTATTCAAACCTGATCGACAAGGTGCCGAATGCAACGACCGCAGACGATCTCGTCGAAATCGCCTACCAGCTAGATGTAGCCATCTGGGAGTTGGATGTTGCTGAGGCGTTGCTCGATGGAAAGACCGCTCCGGAAAAGCCGGAGCGCGTCAAATTGGAGCCGGCACCGGAAAAGCCACCGGTTGTTGTACCGCCGGCATCTGACAATTTCGACCGACGAACCCAACGTCAGAGCAGTCCCGCCGGATTCGATCTAGGGAACATCCTGTTGGCGATACTTGCCGCGCAAAACCTCGGCGGCGGGCGGGGTGGCACCTGGGGCCAACCGGGCGGCGGCTTTCCCGGCTCGGGCGGTGGATTCCCCGGCGGTCCCGGTGCAGGCGGTGGCGGCGGTACTCGAATGCGTGGTGGAGGTCGTCGCCGGGGTTGACCTGCCCGGATTTCACTTGATTCGTTTCCCCTAGACTTGATGTCACGAGTTTCTGGAAGGAGAAACGCTCAATGCTTAAGAAGTGGTGGGAATACATCAAATCGTGGTTCAAGAGTTCGTCCGAAAAGGCAATGGACCCGGAGATTGAGATTCAGATGGCTGTCGATGAGGCCAAGAAAAAGGACCAGGAGCTACGAAACCAGGCGGCCAAGGTCATCGCTCACAAGACCCAACTCGAGTCGAAGATCGAGAAGGCTGCTGGTGATGTAGGCGAGGGCAAAGAAATGGCCAAGCAGGCCTTGCTCAAGGCTGAAGAGGCCAAGGCGGCGGCCGACGATGCTGGAGTGACCAAATGGACACAGGCAGCCCAGTCGTTGGCGATGAAACTTCAAGCGAGCGAGAACAACCTTTCGTCGCTCAAAGGCCAGTTTGAATCTTCGATCGGCCAGGCTGAGGAAGCCAAGCAAGCGGTCTCGGCCAACGCGATGAAACTGCAGGAACTCTCGGCGAAGCGGATGGAGCTGTTGGGCTCGTTGGAACAGGCCAAAATGCAGGAGACTGTCAACGAAGCCGTTTCCTCGATTTCTTCAACCGTGGACGACACCGTTCCCAGCCTGGATCAGGTTGAGGAGAAGATCGAACGGCGCAAGGCAGAAGCAATGGCATCCGCTGAACTTCATGAGGCCACTCCTGAAGGTGCCGAAGCGGAACTTCGTCGCGATGTCGACATGGCCCAGGCTGATGCGAAGCTGGCCGAGTTAAAGGCCGAGCTAGGACTCTGATTACCACTGAGCCGACCCAGCGACGACTCGTCTCCTGGGCGAGCCGTGGGGCCGGCGGAGTGGGGTTGATTACAGCCTTCCTCTACCTGGGAATCTTGCTCGGTGAAGCCGATCCGTCCCAGGTGCCAGAGGCGATTGCCTGGTTAGCAGTGATGGCGGGGGCCGGGCTGCTGGCCTGGTTCGCCGACCGGGCAGAGCCTCGTATTGGCCGGTGGCTCGTGGTCGGCGCCGGCGTCCTGTTTTTGGTTCTGGGCGTTCTCGCCATTTTCAGCATCGGAGTTCTCTATCTGATCGCCTGTTCGCTAGCGCTCTACTCGCTGTCTGGCGGGATTGGTTCGGCTGATTCGAAGAAGGAGGATCGTGGAAGGTAATTGGACGGTCATCGAGCTCGGTGAAGGCGAGGAGAAGGTGGAGGCCATTCCCGGATCGGTGATCACTATGGAGATCGTCGGTGAACAGGTGTCTGGCACCTCTGGGGTAAATCGCTATTCAGGCTCGTTTGTCGATGGGAGCTTCGGCCCGCTCGCGACCACGATGATGGCGGGCCCACCCGACATCATGGAGCAGGAAGCCAGATTTCTAGCCCTCCTCGACCGGTGCGACGGGGCCCGAGTAGAGGGTGATCTCTTGCAGTTGTCGATCGATGGGGAGATCGTGATCCATCTGCAACGTCGCCAGCTGGAATTAACCGGGGCCAAATGGCAGCTTTCCGCGCACCACAACGGAGCGGAGGGATTCATTTCGACGCTGATAACGGAGCTGGTAACGGCGGAATTCAGCGAAGATGGCCGGGTTTTTGGGTCGGGAGGGTGCAACCGCTACCAGGCAACTTATCAGTCCGAAGGCGACGCGCTTCTGATTGACCCGGCAATGTCGACCCGGATGGCTTGTCCCGACCCGGAAATCATGGAACAAGAGACCCACTATTTTGCGTTGTTAGAGATGGTTCGCACCTACAAATTCGTCGATTATCAGGGTCGCATGGGGCTGGAGATGTACGACGGAGAAGAGCTCCGAATTCTCAGCTTCACCCCGGCTCCGACAGTCGACGAAGAGGTAGGAACCGGGCTAGATGACCGCAACGTCTAAGTAAATATCGAAATTGGGGGTTCACAAACCCCGAAAAATATGTCATAGTGGGAGTCCCTGAATTGTTGCCCCACCTGATTTTTTCCACCCAAATGGAGGACTTGTATTAATGGCCGCTACTGAAACGCGTAATGACCCCAAAGAGAAGCCACGTCGGATTCGTCTGCATTCCAAGCTCACCGACGAGCGTGGCCGCCTCACCACCGACCTGGTCTCGCAGTACCTAACCGCTATTGGCGAATATGACCTCCTGACAGCCGAACTCGAGGTCGAGCTGGCCCAGAAAATCGAGGCCGGCGAGGAGGCCGCGGAGAAGCTGGAAGAAGGCAAATTCAGCGGCAAACGCGAGGAAATGGAACTGCGCCGTGTCATGCGGAAAGGCGCCCAGGCCAAGGACGATTTCCTCACAGCCAACCTTCGTCTCGTCGTCGCCAATGCCCGCCGTTATGCCAACACCTCCGGTATCGACTTCCTCGATCTGATCCAGGAAGGAAACCTTGGTTTGATCCGCGCTGTCGAGAAGTTTGACTGGCGGAAGGGGTTCAAATTCTCGACATATGCCACCTGGTGGATCCGTCAGGCGATCACCCGTGCCATTGCCGACAAGTCCCGAACGGTCCGCATTCCGGTGCACCTTCACGACACCCTTGCCGCGGTTCGCGCCGCCCAAGCCTCATTGAAGGCTGAGCTGGGTCGCGATCCCCGTCCCGAAGAGATTGCCGAAGAGGCTGGTGTCACCACCGACAAAGTCGAACTTGCGCTCAGCGTTGCTGACACAGTCTCGCTGGAACAGCCGATTGGTGAAGACGGGGCCCAGCTCGGCGACTTCATCGAAGATGAGGACGCAGCCGACCCGGTGCAGATGACCGAAGAGATGGATGTTGCTAACTCGCTCCGGATCTCCATTGAGCGGCTCCCAGAGCGGGAAGGCCGCATTCTAGCGCTGCGTTATGGTTTCTACGATGGGGTTCCTCGAACCCTTGAAGAGATCGGCGACGAGTTCAATCTGACGAGAGAGCGAATCCGTCAGCTGGAGAAGCTGGCGCTGTGCCGTCTCCGCCACCCGTCGTTCGGGATCCGCGAAGCCGATCTGGTCTAGGGCCTAACCGCCCAGCCTCACATCGGGTGCTCCCATTCGGGAGGCGTCGGCTGTCGCATCGTCGGGCTCCAACTGGCTGTCCCGCTCCGCCGCGACGCGAGCTAGATAGTGCTCGACCTCCCGGTCGATCGTCTCCTGGTCCCAATCGAGCGGTCCGGCCATCAACTGTGCCACCTCCCGGGCCGAATCGGTCCCACGGTGCTTGGTCTCAATGGAGATTCGGGTGCGCCGGGTCAGGATGTCATCGAGATGCAGTGCCCCCTCGTGGGTGACTCCGTAGACCACCTCGGCCCGCAGATACGGGGCGGAACCCGTGATCTCGGTCCCGAGACTCCGATCGGTGCCGATTAAATCAAAGATATCCCCGGCCCGATCTCCATAGCGATGAGTCAGATGCTCGAACTCCCTGGGGCTCAGGTCGAGGGACAAACCCCTTTCGACGTCCCGACTCGCTCCGACTAGTGGAATCGTCGCAGTGTGCGATGATGCGACAGAACGGCCAATTTCTCTGACAGCGGCGTCGATTGCGTCCATTGCCATGACACGATACGTGGTGTATTTCCCGCCGGCGACCGAGATCAGACCGGGTTTCACCTTGCGAACTGAGTGTTCCCGGCTCAGCTTGGAGGTTGCATCCGACTCGCCTTTGAGAAGGGGTCGTAGACCCGCGTACACACCGAGGATGTCGTCGTGAGCCAAGGGGCTCCGGAGAACCTTGTTGACATGTTCGAGCAGGTAGTCGATATCGGTTGCGCTCGCTGCCGGGTGCGCCTTGTGAAGATTCCAGTCGGTGTCGGTGGTCCCGATGATCCAGAAATCCTTCCAGGGGATTATGAAGAGAACGGACTTCTCGGTGCGTAGGATGACCCCGATTTCCAGGTCGATCGCTGAGCGGGGCACCACGATGTGGATCCCTTTTGACGCCCGGACATTGGTTCGGCGGTCACCTGCGAGCTCTTCGATTTGATCCGTCCAGACGCCGGTCGTGTTCACTACGACCGAAGCGCGCAAGTTGAATTCATCAGCCGACTCGAGATCTCTGACCACCACCCCTCCGACGGAGCCAGCTTCTTCGATGACATCGACCACCCGGGCACTGGTAATCATCGCCGCCCCATAACTAGCGGCGGTCCGGGCCAGGATGGCTGTGTGGCGGGCGTCGTCAACCACGACATCGGAGTAGCTAACCGCACCAACAAGGGCGTCGGGCCTGATTCCGGGCGCAAGCGCCAAAGCACCTTTCAGGGTGTGATGAGAGTGCCCGGGAAGGGAATTTCCGCCCAATGTGGCAAGGGCGTCGTAGAGGAGTACTCCCGCACCGACGTAGGGGCGCTCCCAGAACCGATGTGTCAACGGATAGAGGAAACGGGTGGGGGTGGCAAGGTACGGGCAAAGGTCCGACACCATGAGGTTTCGTTCCCGCAACGCCTCCCTCACCAAACCGAATTCGAGTTGTTCCAAATAGCGCAGCCCTCCGTGGAACATCTTCGAGGATCGGCTCGAAGTGCCGGCCGCATAGTCGCGTTGTTCGACGAGGGCGACCTTGATCCCGCGGGATGCGGCGTCCAGAGCGGCGCCGCAACCGGTTACTCCACCCCCGACGATGACGACATCGAAGGCTTCGGTTTTGAGTCTTTCCAGGCTCGAGCATCGGTAATCGGGCCCGATCTGGCTGGCGTCGCTCATTGGACACGACGGTAACGGAGAAAATCCAAAGCCTCTAACCTGACCGCCATGAACCTTCGAGATCTGGTCTCTGGTACGGCCTTTATCTGTGGTCCGGATACGACCCTTCGTGAAGCGGCGACCGCGATGGAAGAGCAGGACCACGGATCGATTGCGGTCGTAGACGGGCTAGACCTGGTGGGCTTATTCACTGAGCGGGACCTGCGCAGGGCGGTGGCGGCCGGGACCGATATGTCGGCGACCCGGGTGCAGGAGGTAATGAGCAAAGACCCCGATACCTTCGATCCTGATCTCGATGTCTGGGACGCCGCGGCCTGGATCGCCGAATCGGGCTACCGCCACCTCCCGGTCATGGATGAATCCGGAGAATTGCTTGGTGTTGTCTCAATCCGCGACCTGCTCAAGTCACTAGTCGATACGGTTTAGATCGGGATCCAGACTGCCTTGATCTCGGCTATTCGGACGTCAGTAGCTTCGAGCCCGATTTCCATCGTGTCGACCTCGGCAGCGATGCCGTCGTACCTGTTCATGATTTCGACCACGTCGTCTTCGAGTTCAGCCTCGAGTTCGGCGAGATCCGATAATTTGTCCGACGCCGACTGAGCTGCAGTCTCGGCACGAGACTCTGCCGTCCGAGTCGCGGTGCGCCGTGAGGCTGCCTTGTTGAGTGCAGTTGATGTTTTTTTGCCTCCGAGCAACCCACCAAGGAGGTCTCCCACTCCGGTGAGCAGTTCCTCTTGTTTCTTGGAACTTGCCGTCGTCTCCAATTCGGCGACACGGCTTTCAGCAGTCGAGATCTGATCCTTGACCCGGTCAATCCGGGCCTCGTACTTGTCCTTGAGTTTGGCTATATCGGCATCCGCAGCCTGCGAGGCTGATTCCCTGACCCGGGCAACAAACTCTTCTTCGGTCTCACCCACCCGGGAATAGAGCTTTAGTCCATCGTTCTTGTAAATCGAGACGGCCTGATTGGCAACCAGGTGTGCCTTCAAGTCCTTTTCGAGTCCGGTCCAGAACGGGGCGGTGTCGACTTTTACGGAGGGAATCTGAAACGTCGCCCCCGTCGGTGTTTCGCCCCGGAAGTCCCGCTCGTCGTGATCGACCGTGATCACACTTGCTCCGTCTAGCACCGCCCCCAGTGGGAAGATCACAGCTTCATAGGTCTCGGTATGCGACAACTTGGAAGCGGTATCGTCGTAGAGAAGTTGAACTGTTGCCGCCGCCCCGATCGAGAAGTGGTTGGAGTTGATCTGAGCGCCGACATCGGAGCACCAGGGAGCGGCATTGTCGAGAAACGAAGGCGTCACGTTGCTGGCTATAGGCGGCATCACCGGTACGGCGTCGTCTCCGACCTCGGGTTCCGGCGGTCCCGGTTCTGCCACATCCGCCGGCGCGTCTGCCGGGGGAGGAGAGGCTGGCACCGACGCGGGGCTTCGGCCATCCATCAGCGTGCCGATCTGATCACGGGTCAGCGGCCCAGCCAGGTATGACTGCGCCCACCTTGATCCGAAAACCCGGGGCCCCGAAGCCGAGGTGGAGTGGAGGACAAACTGTCGTTTATCGAGTCCGGCGATCAACCCGTCGTAGATCTGGGTGTCGACACCACCCGACGCCGAATTGAGACCATCGAGCAAACGAGCCTTGTCCTGCTCGGTCTGGAGACGGCCGATCATCCAGGTGCCCGCGTTGGACAATGCCTTGTAGTCGAGGTCCACTGGGTTCTGAGTGGATAGCAACATCCCGACCCCGAAGGCACGAGCCTGTTTGAGGATGGTCAGGATTGCCTTTTTCGATGGCGGCTCCTTGACCGGGGGCACATATCCGTACACCTCGTCCATGTAGACCAGAGTGCGGAGGTTGGAAGTGCCTGCCTGCCCACGGAACCAGGTGGTCATTCTGGACAGGAGCAGCGTGACCATGAACTGCCGTTCGGTTTCCGACAGATGCGCCAGGTAGACGACCGCAGCCTTTGTCTTGTCGCCGCCGGTGAGCATTTGGCCGATATCCATGGGAACACCCTCCAGCCAGGCTGAGAAGCTGGGGGAGGCGAGTAGCCCGTTGAGCCGCATCGCCAATTCCATCCGGTCCTTCTCGGGGAAGAAGGTATCGAGTTCGAAGACCCCCAGCTTTCTCACCGGAGGGTTGGGAATCTGGCCTACGAGATCCGCCAGATCGAGATCGGAACCAGCTGACCAGGACTTTTCGATGATGGTGGCGAGAAGGATGTGACGGGGGTCGGAGACCGGGTCGGCCTCGATGTCGGCCAACAGGAGAAGTGATGACACCAGGCCCTCGATTTCGTCTCGAGCAACTTCGGAGTCGTTTGCCCAGTCGATGTCCGGGGCAGCAAGCGAGCCGAGGACATTCAAGCCCACTCCGGCACCGGAGCCCGGCGTGTAGACGGTGATCTCGGTCGTGTCGTTGAGTCTCTGGAGCCGTTCGCCGGTGATCCCCGCCTTCTCCAACCTACTCTTCCACAATTCAGCCTTCTTAACGGCGAGTTCGTCGGGAGCAACTCCGTCCCGTTCCGCCTCCGACTCATCGATCCAGGGACGGAAGTCTGCAGGTTGAAAGTCAGGGAAACTGAGGAGGAGATTGCCCATGTCACCCTTGGGGTCGATCACCAGGCACGAAACCCCGTTGAGGAGCGCTTCTTCGAGAACATCGATCCCGAGCCCGGTTTTCCCCGATCCGGTCATTCCGACGATTACGCCGTGAGTCGTGAGGTCGGCACTGTCATAAATGAGCCTCTCATCTCCGGCTTCACCGGTCGCCACGTCGATGATTGATCCGAGGTAGAACTCGCCTTTTTCCAAATCCATGGCCAAAAGGTACCCGATTTGTCGCCATCACTCTCCCGGGGTGAATTAATTCGACCTGACCGGGAGCAAAAACGTCGTATCATCTGCGGGCAATTCGACCTTGACTTCAACCACGGTTGAAGTTGTATCTTGCAAACGCTCTATGACACAGCCCGACCTAACTCCTTCGTCCGTCGTGCGCGACGGTGCTCGCCTCATCTGGAGGTTTGTTCGTCGCCATCCGATTTCATTTTCGCTGGCGGTACTCGGTGCCGCCACCTATGCGGCGGCCATCATCGTGGCGAGCTTGGTTATCGGATGGGTAACGGACACGATCGTCATCCCGGTCCTCGATGAGGGTGAATCGTATGCCGGCCTCCTCCTACCCGCTGCGGTGGCAATTCTTGGGGTAGCTCTCATCAAAGCTGTCGGGATCGTTGTCCGCCGGACGTCCGCTGGCTACCTCCAGTTGCGGACTCGCCAGGACATTCGCAACGACCTGCTCGATCACGAGCTTTCACTCAAGATGGCGTGGTTCAACGAGCAGTCGATCGGCGACCTGTTGGCGGTGGCCGATTCTGATGTTGACCAGGGCACCGGTGTCCTCGGTCCCCTTCCTTACGCCACGGGGGTGATCCTGCTTCTGGTGGGCTCGCTCATAATGATCACGGCGATCGACCCGTGGATCGGGCTGGGCGCCCTCGTGGGATTGTTATTCGTGATCGTGGTCGACATCAAGGGGAGCTGGGTCACCTATCGCCTGTGGGAGGTCGTTCAGGAGGCACGGGGCAAGGTTTCTTCGGTTGCCCACGAGAGCTTCGACGGGGCCCTCACGATCAAGTCATTGGGGCGGGAGCAGTACGTGTCAGACCGCTTCCGGGTTTCATCCGATGCGCTTCGCGACCACTTGATCAAAGTCAACTCAACCTGGACCAGCTACCAGACGGTGATTAAGGCCCTTCCCCAGGCCGTCACCATTGTCTTGATCGTGGTTGGGGCGGTCCGAATCGACGCCGGAGTGCTCAGCCCGGGCGATTTGGTCACAGTTGCTTATCTGCTCGCCCTTCTCGCCTTCCCCATTCAGCTGATTGGCTTCGTACTCTGGGACCTCGCCGGTAGCCAGGCCGGATGGAAACGGATCGAAGAAGTATTCGCGGCCGACGACTTCGTGGATTACGGCGGACTTCAAGCAGCATCGAATGGCGGCGCCGCTCCCGTTCACTCCGAAAAGGTCGAATTCGCCTATGCCACCGGCGGGAAGGTACTTCAAGATCTCGATCTCGACCTCGATGCCGGAGTCACTCTGGCAGTGGTCGGACCGACTGCTTCCGGCAAATCCACATTGACCCGGCTCCTCGCTCGCCTCTGGGACCCCGATTCGGGAAGGATCCGGGTTGACGGGCGCGACATCAGGGAGTTTGCACTATCTGAGTTGCCGCGGGAAGTTTCCTACGTGTCTCAGGAGGCTTTCCTTTTCGACGACACGGTGGCCGGGAACATCACACTGGGGTATGAATTCAGCACCGACCAGGTCGAAACCGCTGCCAGACTGGCAGGTGCCCACGAGTTCATTCAGGACCTACCGGATGGATACCACACCGAACTCGGTGAAAGGGGAACGACGCTCTCCGGGGGGCAGAGACAGCGGATCGCACTGGCCCGAGCACTGATCCGTAAACCCCGGGTCATGATCCTCGACGACGCTACTTCAGCCGTAGACCCCTCGGTCGAGGCCGAGATCTTACGAAGCTTGAAGAGCGCCGCCCTGCCTTCGACGATTGTCGTGGTTGCCTACCGCCCCGCATCGATCCGGTTGGCTGACGAAGTTGTCTATGTCGACGAGCACACTGTTGTTGCTCATGGGACTCACGCCGAGCTGCTCCGGACCGAGCCCGGATACGCCAGGTTGGTCCAGGCCTATGAGGACGACGCACGCCGGATGGAACAGGAGGCGTCATGAGTCAAGACGAATCCACAGGCAAGGTAATTACCCGGGCCCTGACTATCGCACCGGCCCTCCGTCAAGGTCTGAAACTGACGCTCTTCATGGCGATGGTTGGCCAGGGTGTGACAATCGTGACCCCAATCGTCCTCCAACAGATCATCGACAAGGACATCCTTGGCGCGGGAGCGATCGATTATTCCTCGGTGCTGAGTAAGGCCGCCGTTGCGGTGGTGGCCCTCATCATCGGAATCATCGTTGGGCGGGCAGCCCTGCTCCGTTTGATCCGGTCGTCCTCGATCGGCCTGTCTGATATGCGGACCATGACCTTCAACCATCTGCTTCGACAATCGGTGCTCCATGTCCAGGCGGAGCGGCGAGGGAACATGGTCTCCCGGGTGACCTCTGACATCACCACCCTTCAGGAATTCATGGAGTGGGGCGGTGTGAGCCTGGTAGTCGCATCAAGCCAGGTCTTTCTGGCTACAGCTGTGATGTTCGTTTACCAGTGGAGGTTGGCGCTGATCAGCCTGATTGGTGTCTTCATGTACATGGGGTTGATGAGGTGGTTTCAGAAGATCCTGCAGAAGAATTACGACTCGGTTCGGGTCGAGGTGGGCCAGTCCCTCGGAGTCCTCAGTGAGGCAATAACGGCGATTCCGGTCGTGAGGGCATATGGAACCGAGGCCGCGACGCAAGAGAAAGTCGCCGATGCACTGGAATCGCGCTTCCAGCGAGAATTCCAAACCAACTGGTTCGGGAATTCGCTGTTCTCCTCGGCGGAGATCTTCGCAGGATCGCTGACGGCAGCCATCGTTGTTGGCGGCGTGATTATCGGAGTGAATCAAGGAATGACGGCTGGCCAGCTAATTGCCTTCTTCTTCCTGACCAACCTCCTGATCGAACCGCTACAGATAGTCGTTGAGACTTTGGAGTTTTCGCAAAGTGCGGCCTCGGGTCTCCGGCGGGTTATCGAAGTGCTCGATTCTGAGGTCGAGATCGAAGACCCCGATGATCCCGAGAGCCTGAGGGCTGACGGTCTCAGTGTCCGTTTTGATCGGGTCCGTTTTGCATATCCTGGAGGCCCCGACGTCCTCAGCGACGTCTCGCTGGAGATTCCCGTCGGCGCCCGGGTGGCCGTCGTCGGCGAGACGGGTTCAGGAAAGACCACATTCTCCAAGCTGTTGGTGCGGCTCCTCGACCCGACGGAGGGCGAGATCAGGGTGGGTGGGGTGAGCCTGGCCCGGATTCCGCTTGCCGAGCTTCGTTCCCGGATCGCTTTTGTTCCGCAGGAGGGCTTCCTTTTCGACACCACGATCGCGGAGAATGTTCGTTACGGGCGTCCCGACGCCACCGATGCGGAGATTTTCACAGCTTTTCATGAGCTCGACCTCGGTGATTGGCTAGGTGGCCTGACCGCCGGTTTGGAGACTGTTGTTGGCGAGCGAGGTGGGAATCTCAGTGCGGGGGAACGCCAACTGGTGGCGCTCGTCCGCTCCTGGATCGGATCGCCCGACCTGTTGGTTCTTGACGAGGCGACTTCGGCAGTAGACCCGGCACTCGATGTAGCGCTACGTCACGCGATGGAACGGCTCACCGAAGGCCGGACGGCAGTCACGATCGCACACCGTCTCGCCACCGCGGAGAGTGCCGACTCGGTGTTTGTATTCGACCAGGGCCGTCTGGTCGAGTCCGGCCCGCATCGGGACCTTCTCGCCGCAGGTGGCGTTTATTCGGATCTGTACGCCGACTGGAGTTCAGGCACCAAAAGCGTCTAGGTCCGCCAACCCGTTGGTGGTGCATACGGTCCCGGGAATCGGGTCTGCATGCATGATGAACCCCACCCGGGTCGCAGAAGGGGAATGCCCCCGGAGGCTACTGTTCGGTGATGAGACGAGTGGCCTTGATTGTCTTGATGGGCATGGCGGTTGCCTGCACAGGCGGCGGAGCAGCTACTTCAACGTCGACCCAACCTGGCGCCCCCACAACCACGACTAGAGCCGGATCACCATCGACGACGTCGGGCGAGACGACAACAACCACGGGTTCGCCGGCGTTCCCAGACATCATCCTCCCCGTTGACGAACTTTGTGACTTCGATGAGGTACCCCCCGAAGGAGAGGCGACGGTTGTGGTCGATGGTCGCATGTATGGACTCGGACCCGACGGCCTCTCGCCTCAGTGTTTGGTCGATGGCGTCGACTCGAGCGACCTGCTGTGGGGCCCACAAGGCGACCAGCTGATCATTGGTGTCACCGCCTTGGGACCAAACTTTGAATTTGCCCCTCCATCTGCGTCAGGGCTTAGGTGGACCCACCCGACGGGCAGCAGTGTCGTGGCATTCACCGATGACCGGCTATGGAAAGTTGCGGTCGACGACGGGACCGAGATCAACATCACTTTCCTGGCGCGCACGGATGCCGTTGCGTATCACCCTGCCGGTGAGCATATTCTCGCCATCGGGACCGACTTCAACGGTCAGTACGGTATGTGGCTAGCAACCAATCAAGGCACTGATCCGGTTCTGCTCGCTTTCGACGATGGCGCCACGCTCTCCGATCCGGCGTGGACCTGGTTGGGAGAACCGATTTTCGCGGCAACTCACGACGACGGCACCTCACACATCCATCGGGTGGAGCTCACCTCCGAGGGTGATTTCGATGGGCCGATCCTCGTCGACTCAGATCTTGTCCTCGACATGTTGATTCCGTCGCCATTCGACCCGATCATGCTTGCCTATCGGACAGCCGGCTCGCCGGGGATGAGGTGCGTCGATGGTGCCCATGTTGCGGTGAGCAACGTCGATGTCCCGGAACCGTTGAGTTCTTGGACCGCAACACCGATCGGTTGGCTGCCCGGCGAGCGTCTGCTGGTCATGGCCTATCCGGATGGATGCGAATCTCCAGGAGACGTCTGGTCTTTCAGCCCCGGGTTATGTCCCGGTTCGGTTTATGGAGTGTTCCCGGTCGTAGCCGGAGTCGATGGCGCCGCTGTCCGGGTACCAGCTCCTGTTCCTCCGCCTCCTCCTGATTTTACCGGGGTTGTCGACCCTGCACCCGCATGATGATGACTTGACGACCGGTCCGGTCGTCAAGTCATTTGGAAGTCTTTGGCGGTGGGATGTATGTCGCATCGGTATATACCCCCCGATCGACTTCGATCTCCCAGATCGAACCTTTGGAGCAAAAGACGGGTGAGTGAAGGTGGATGCCTCGATCAACCAGGTAGTCGATCGTTGCAGGGATGACTTCGCGATGCGAGCACAAAATCGCGTTGGTCCCGGCCAGGTCGTTCATCAACCCGGCGGTGGCATCAGCGCCTGGTTCTACGGCTAATCCGTCCGCAATTTCGACTTTGGTGCCGATCATTTTGGCCAGTGGCTCTACCGTTTCGACGCACCGCTGGTACGGACTCGAGATAATCCGCTCAATATCACGATCTTTGGGGGCTTCGGCGATCGCTGCGGCCTGACGAACGCCTTTCTTGGTAAGGGGGCGGATTCGATCGTCCTTGGTCCACTTATCCGGGTCTCCCGCCGCGGCATGGCGGAGGAGATGGATTGTCCCGGTTTTGGCGATCTTCTTCAGGTCGTGATTGTCGATCAGCGACCGGTCGAGGTCGTAGTCCACCAGCTTCTTCGCCTCGGCCGGGCTGACCCAGCGGACCTGATCGACCTCCGAATTCTTGTTGAAGCCAGGGCTGTCGGGAAGAGGCTTCATTGCGAACCAGGCAACCTCTTTGACGCCACGTCCTACCGGGTAGCGGGTTGTCTCCAATGACGAGACGATCCGGCAGCGGTAGCCCGTTTCCTCGAGTATCTCCCGGATCGCGGTTTCTTCAGGTGTTTCCCCCGGATCAGATTTTCCTTTGGGGAGAGACCAATCGCCGTAGTCGGGACGGTGCGCCACGAGAATTTTCAGGCTTCCCTTTGGTGTTTTCCTAAGGAGTATCCCCCCGGCGGCATAAACCGTCTTCGTCACGGTAGGCACAATAACCGGGGACCGGACTCTTGCCGTCAGGCTTTGAGTTTGGAGAACGATGTGCGGGTCACCAACACCGGCGACTTCGGTGCATCCGCGTTGGTGAGGTCGATGGTGACGTCGCCACATACGTCGCAAACTTGGCGCTTGATGCCCGCACCGATTGCTTGTGATGGCCCATAGAGATGACGGCCGCGGCGACACTGCGACATCTTGTGAGGCGACTTCGAATCTGGTTTGAGATGGCTCATCTCAGGGATTAAGCCTAGATGGTGACCGGATGAGCGCAACGGTTTTCTGAGATGGTCGCCAAACGAACTAGTCCCCGAGCACAGCTTTCAGCCCGGCAATGACGCGGTCCCGGTCGATGAGGGAGTGTTTTTCGATTGCGAACTGCGGCCAGGGCACGTCGAAACCTGTGATTCGGACGATCGGGGCCTTCAGGTCGTAGAGTGCCTTTTCCGCAACCACCGACGCCACTTCGGCGGCAACACCGGCAGAACCCTGCGGCTCCTGCACGAGGACGAGTCGACCTGTTTTCCCGACCGAGTCGAGCACGGTTTCGCGGTCCCAGGGAAACAAGGTTCGGAGATCGATGACCTCGACTGAAGCATCGATCGACGACGCTGCGGCGAGCGCCACCGGCACCATCCCCCCGTATGTGACCAGTGTCACATCCTCTCCGGGTTGCCGGACCCGAGCCTTGCCAATGGGGATCTTGTAGTGGCCCATTGGCACTTCTTCCCGCATGGCGCGATACAGGACTTTGGGCTCGAGGAAGATCACCGGGTCGTCGCCTTCCAGGGCCGCCGCCAGCAAGCCTTTTGCATCCCTAGGCGAGGACGGGCAGATCACTACTAGTCCGGGAGCATGGACGAAGTAAGCCTCCGGTGAGTCGCAGTGATGCTCATGCGCACCGATTCCGGCTCCGTTGGGGAAGCGGACCACGATCGGCACCGAAGTCAATCCCCGGGTGCGGAACCGGTAGCGTCCCAGGTGGCTGACGATCTGGTCGAAGGCCGGGTAGACGAAGCCGTCAAACTGGATCTCGGCGACGGGTCGGGCACCGGCGAGGGCCATCCCGATGGCGGTCCCGACAATTCCGGATTCGTTGAGCGGCGTGTCGATTACGCGCTCCTCCCCGTATTTGGTTTGGAGCCCTTCGGTGACGCGGAAAACGCCACCACTCAGCCCAACGTCCTCGCCGAGAACTATCACACTCGGGTCGCGCTCCATGCCTTGGTGAAGCGCTGAGTTGATGGCCTCGGCCATCGTTATCGAGGTCGTCGGGCCTACAAGCTGTGGATCAGGCTCGGGGCGCCAAAGCTCGTCTTCGTCGAATTCGGTTCGCGGTTCTCCATGGGAATCCTGAAATTCATGGAGTTGATCGACAACATGCAACGGAATGCGGCTAAACCCATGGCGAATCGCGTCGTCGCGTCCGGGGAGCGGCTCGGCCTCGATGGAGGTGATGGCGGCGTCGACCAGGTCGGCGACTTCCATGGCGACTTTTTCACCGATTCGGTCGTCCCACTCATCGCGTATTTTCAAGAACTTGCGAATCCGATCGATTGGGTCACGTTCCTTCCACTTCTCCACTTCGGCGTCCGACCGGTAGCGGGTGGGGTCATCGGCGGTGGCATGCGGCCCATAGCGATATGTCATCGCCTCGATCAGGGTTGGGCCCTTGCCCTGGCGGGCCCGATGGGCAGCGAGACTCGTGGCGAGGTAAACGGCGATGGGGTCCATGCCGTCCACCCTGATTCCTTCGAATCCATAGGCGTTGGCCTTTTGAGCGATCGTCGCCGACGCTGTCTGCTTTTCATACGGCACCGAGATTGCGTAGAGGTTGTTGGCACTGATGAAAACGGTCGGGGTTTTCCAGACGCCGGCGAAGTTCATCCCGGAGTGGAAATCGACTTCTGAGGTGGCTCCATCCCCAAAGTAGGTAACTGTGACGGTGTCTTCGCCGCGCATCTTGGTCATGTAGGAGTAACCAACTGCGTGGGGTAACTGGCTGGCAATTGGGACGGTGACGATGCCGGTCCGATACTTCTCGATGTCCCACCTGGAGTTGGGCAGGCCCTTCCAATAGGCGAGGAGAACCTCGATCGGGAGGCCCCTGGTTACCTGAACACCGTGTTCGCGGTAGCTCGGGAAGACGAAGTCGTTGGGCTGTAGTGCCAGCGCCGATCCAATCTGGACGGCTTCCTGGCCTTCGAGCATGGCGTAGGTCCCGATCCGCCCCTGGCGCTGCAATGCCAGCATTCGGCGATCCAATTCCCGCGACAACACCATGTCGCGGTACATCTTCTGATAGAGGTCGGGATCGAGGCCGGGGTCCTCAGCGACCAGATTCCCTTCAGCGTCGATCACCTGGAGCATGTCGAAATCACCCACAAATCGAGTCTGGCAGGTTTTTTGTGGCATGTCTCCTCCTCAGGAGGCGGCAGCGACCGGGGGAGGTGCCGACGTCCCTCCGAGGAAGGAATAAGGCCTGGTGCTCTACTAAGTTTCCTCAATGCCGCGACTCCGCCCCGATCTTGATGGCTTGGTCACCTACGTCCCGGGACGGCCTATCGAAGAAGTGGCCCGCGACCTCGGCATCGATCCGGCCGCCATCATCAAGCTCGCCTCCAATGAGAGCCCGTACGGGCCTTACCCCGGTGTTGCCGAAGCAGTAGCTCTCGCCGTCGGCGATTCCAATCGGTATCCCGACAACGAAGCCCACCTGCTGACCGCAGCTCTTGCCGACCACGTTTCGGTTGATCGGAATCACCTCTGGCTGGGTGCTGGAAGCACCGGGCTTCTGGGGAGCATCGCCTACGGGACAGGTGGCCCAGGGACCTCGGCGGTCTTTGCCTGGCCGAGCTTTGTCATGTATCGGATCATCTCCCGTTGGTCGATGACCGAACCCATCGAGGTGAGGCTCGATGAGAGCTTCACCCACGATCTTTCAGCAATCCGCGCCGCCATCCGGCCCGACACCACTCTTGTTTATCTTTGCAACCCCAACAATCCCACGGGAACCATCGTTGGCGGTAGCGACGTCGAGGATTTCGTCGACTCGGTTCCCGAGTCGGTAGTCGTCGTCGTCGACGAGGCTTACCACCACTTCGTTGGCAATCCTTCCTATCGATCCGCTCTGCCATTGGCGTTGGAGCGGCCGAACGTATTGGTCTTGAGGACGCTGTCGAAGGTTTTCGCCCTGGCAGCACATCGGATCGGCTTCGCGGTCGGGGTGCCGGAGACCTTAGAGGCGATGACCCGGACCCAGGCTCCGTTCACCGTGAATACTGTTGCTCAGATCGCGGCCACCACCACGCTGCCCCAGTCCGGGGAACTCGAGCGCCGGATTACTGCCAATGCCTTGGGTCGAGCCCAAGTCCTAGATGCCGTTTCGGCCCGTGGGATCCTCCACTCGCGTAGCGAGGCAAACTTCGTCTTCATGAAGCTCGGGGATGACTCGAAGCAAGTCGCCGCCAGATTCGAGGATCGGGGGATCATTATTCGGCCGATGTCGGGAGGCTGGGTCCGGGTGACCGTCGGCTTACCTTCTGAGAATCAGGCTTTCATCGAGGCCCTCGACAATTCCTGAGGGAAAACGGACATCCTGATTTGTATAGACATCAGTTCGGGGGGACAATTGGGTGACGGCTTTGCCCGAGCCATGTTCAGTCTCTCATTGCCGTCTCAACTCAACCGTTAACCATCGAATCGGAGTCCCGTGAAATCAATTGTTCGTTTCTTTGCGAACGCGGTTGGATCCAAGCCATGGGTGGTCATTGCGACAACTCTCATCCTCAGCGTTGCATTCGGATTCCTTACCGTTTTCGTCGCCGAATCGAGTACCGGTGGCCAGGAAGGATTCTCGCCCGAAAACCCTGAGATCCTGGCGGCGGAGCGTATCGGCGACCTCTTCGGGGAGCAATCAACCCAGTCGGTCATGCAGGTGGTGGTCACTTCGGAGAATGGCGACGTGGTGACCGCGGATGGCCTG
>JBGTGL010000035.1:0-45272 GCA_041746755.1 Acidimicrobiia bacterium
CGGCTCCGAGGACACCACGAGCGGCATCGATCGCGATTCGTCCGCTAACCCCGGTGCCGGTGGGTGATCGATCCACTTCTCCATCGGCGAACACGCAAATATTGCGGTAGGTATTCGAGGGATCGAGCGGCGCCCCGGTGAAAATCACTCCATAGAGAAATCCGAGGTCTGCCTCCTCGGGATGGATTATTGGCCGGTCTTTCTCGATGGCGGCTTTGATTGCTCGTCCGGCATCGATCAATTTCGAGGACTCCGATGGTGGCCAGGGGAGTCCGAGTTCGGTGACATCGACGTAGGCGTAGTAGGCACCACCAAAAGCAAGGTCGTATCGAACGTCGCCAAGGGAGTCGACATACACCAAGTTGTCCAGGCTGTCGACGAATGAGGGCACGTTCCGAAACCGGACTTCGCCAACAGCACCATCAACTATGGATGAAATGCTCACTACAACGCCGGCGGGTGTATCGATCCGCAATGTGGTTTCGCTCCCGGCGATGGGGAGAATCCCGGTGTCGAGGACAATCTTGCTCAAGGCAATAATCCCGTGTCCGCACATCGTCGAAAAGCCTTCGTTGTGGAGGAAGAGGACTGACAGGTCCGAATCCGGGCTCGCCGGAGGCCCCAGCCACCCACCGTACATGTCGGCGTGGCCTCGCGGTTCCAGCATTAGAGCACGACGTAGCCAGTCGAGGTTTTCCATCGCGAAGCGGCGTCTTTCGATGACGGTACCGCCGGGGATCTCAGGCAACCCACCGATTACGAGGCGGAAAGGCTCACCACTCGTGTGCGAATCGATCACGTCCACGGCAAACCAGTCGGCTGGCGGATGCCATTTCGAGGCAGCATTGAGATCCATACCCAGATCGTATTCAGCGCGGGCACTGTTGTACGCTGCCCGTTGTGATCAAGGTAGGAGATTTAACCGCCCATCTCGCCGAGCGGACCCGCCCCGAGTTCGCCGCCGCTTGGGATCCGGTCGGCCTTCAATTGGGCGATCCAAAAGATCGGGTGGAGCGGGTTGGGGTCTGCCACGAGATTACAGAAGACGTGGTTGCGGCGGCAATAGCGTCGCCCGTTGATCTGCTCGTTACCTATCACCCATTGCTTTTCAACCCGACCAATCGGATCATCGGTGGTCGATCCCCCGAAGCCCGGGCGTATCGCCTGATCCAGGCTTCTGTCGCCGTGCTGGTGGTGCACACCGATTTCGACGCCGCTCCTGGCGGCACCGCAGACGCCCTCTCCACGGTCTTCGGCCTTCGCGAGGTCGAGCCTTTCGGCGGCGACTTCGAACCCGGTACTCCGGCCATCGGGCGAATCGGAGAATTCGGGCAATCTCTTGACGTTTTGGAAGCAATAACCACCGATGCCTTCGGGATTGCGGGGTTGCGGGTCTCGGGCGACCGCGATCAGATACTTGATCGGGTCGCGGTCGTTCCCGGGTCGGGTGATGACTTCATTGACGCCGCGGTGGGCCATGCCGATGCCATTGTCACCGGGGATGTGTCGCACCATCGAGTTGTCCATGCCCTCGATCGTGGCCTTTCGGTTGTTGACCCCGGTCACACTGCGACCGAACGGCCCGGAATGGCTGCATTCGTTGCACTGGTGGCAACGATTCCGGATGTCGAATTAGTCGACTTCACCGATATCGACCCCGAGACTTGGGGCTGACCCTGGCACGCCCCATTCCCCGGGCACGCCACTAGCCTTCGCCGCCGATGGAATTAACCAGTCTCGCCGATCTCCTCGATGTCCAGGATCTCGATCTTCAGATAGACCGTTTGCTTCATCAGCGGCAAAATCTCCCCGAGTTGGCCGAGTACAAGGCCACCCACGACCAGATCGAGTCGCTCAAAGGGGAATTGGAAGTGGCTGCCGCCTCGCTGAAGGGCCTCGAGCTGGATTTCGACAAGTCAGAAGGCGAGCTCGAGATCCTCGAAGCGAAGTTGAAGGAACACGAGACTCGTTTGTATGCGGGCGGTATGAGCGGCCGGGAAACCGAACACATGAGGCTCGAAGTGGAGAGCCTGCGGGGACAGCGCGAGGCGATGGAGGAGCGGGTGCTTCGCCTCCTCGATACCGTCGACCCGGTGCGAGAGACGGTCACCGACTTTGAGAGTCGCATCGCTGAGCTGGGGACGACCAAATCTGAATTGGAAGCATCAATACAGGCCGAGTGGAAACAGATCGACGCAGAGCTCGTCCGTAAGGAAGAGCGGAAGAAAGAAGCAATCGTGCCGGTACCGGCCGACCTGATGGAGCTCTACGAGAAGCTGCGCCCCATGAAGGAAGGGATCGCGGTCGGTCGTTTCGAGAACGGGGTCTGTGGCGGATGTAACATGGCCCTGTCCCCCGCAGAACGTGACCAGACCTTCAGCGTGGAGACACCCCGTTGTGTTCACTGCCGGCGGATTCTCGTCGCCTAGCGATGCTGTTCTGGCATCTCGGGGCAATCACCTGGTTGTTCAGATGGATCTTCCGGGACCCCAAAGTCGACATACGGTTCTTGCTATTGGGGGCGTTGCTTGCGGATCTCATCGACATGCCCATCGGAACGATAATTCTTGCGGATCGATATTCCACCGGGGAGCTGTGGGCTCACTCGCTGCTTTTGCCCTCGCTCTACATGTCTGCGGTCCTTCTTCTCACCAGGCGGGGCCGGACACGACGGGCCTACATGGCCGTTGGTGTTGCGTGGCTCTTTCATCTATTGCTCGACGGGATGTGGACCGGTCCTGAAGTTTTCTTCTGGCCGTTCTCGGGTTGGGAGATCCCGGCGGGAGAGGCACCATATTGGCCGCTGGCTTGGGAGAGAGCAGTGGGGGATCCCTGGCGTTGGATTCTGGAAATCGTCGGCCTTTCCTATCTGATTTGGCTTTGGTTCGCCCAGGGCCTCAACATTGCCGCTCGTAGGAAAGGAACGATGGAGACGGGTCGACTCCCCGGGTTTGTGAGCGACAGTGCCTAGAGCTCTTCGCATATGGGCCCTGGCCGTGGCTGTGGCGGCGTGTTCCGGTGGTGGCGCAACCGACGTACCCGACGACCCTGGGAATGGGGCCGGCTCTGCTGAAGCCGCTGTCTCAGAACTTTTGGGCCATCTGAAATTGGGCGAATTTGGTGAGGCCGTTCCACTGGCGATCCCGGGTCAGGCCGTGTTGGCCTCGCTTGCTGAAGGAGCCACGGTCGAGGATGTCGCCAACGGTCTCCGGGACGGGGATGAGCTCATCGTCAACAACCTCTGGTCGGGATTTGCCCAGACCGTTGAACCTTTTCTGATCGATACGCCTGAACTCGCCGGCTCAGAACCAATCGAGACGCAGGGTGTCAGTTTCGATCTCGTGACCGTACGCAGCACTGGTGGAGAACGGACCTTCACCACACGCGACGTCGAGGGATACCGCGTCGATATCTTTGCGACCTTTGGGCCCTCGCTGGCCAGCAGGCTCTACCCGGCGGTCGAGCGGTTGTTTGACTCCCCGGAAGAGGATGCGATCTTCGTCCTCGGCGCACTGCGGGACCAAGTTCCCTCGCTGCACATGGCCGCGTTGACTCCGGGACTCGCACCGAACGTCGTCCAGGACATCCTTCAGTTGATCGAGTTGGTCACCCGGATCAGCTGACGTCGCGAAGCGCGGGTAGAACTTCTTTCCCGAGCAGGGCGATCAGTCCCGGTTGATCCAAAGACGCCATCTGGAAGGTGACGATGTCGGCTGCCAGTTCGGTGATCAGGGGCCGATACGCGGCGACAATGGCGTCGCCATCGTGTACCAGGGTGTACCTCTCGAGCACTTCGCTTCGGGGCATCTCATCGGCCCGCTCCCTCAGCGTTGCCGGGTCGACGGCTTCGAGGCGGCCCGGTGCGCGCAATCCCCGCCAGGAGAAAAGGGCCTCCCAGGCTTCGTCTTCATCGGCCGCAAAGAGTGACCACCGCGTCGCCAGCACAGTTGTCGGTTTGCTGCCGGCAGCGGCGCGGAGGGGCTCGATGACATTGGCGATCGTTTCTGCCGGGTCTTTCACCGAAGTGATCACACCCTGGGCTTTCTCACCCGCCAGGGTGGCGGACTTCGGCCCACCTGCGGCCATGAGAATCGGAACCCGCCCGAGGGGGGGAGAGTAGAGCTTGGCCCGGTCGGTGGCGTAGTACTCGCCGTCGAACGTGAGCTTTTCCCCATCGAGTAAGCGGCGCATTATCTCCAGAGCCTCTGTCATCCGGGCATTTCGCTCCGCATACGCGGGAAACTCGTACCCGAGCGGGCCTTCGTTGATGTTTTCGCCGGTGCCGACTCCGAGAGTGAATCGGCCACCGGAGAGCCGATCGAGCGTTGCCGCCGCCTGGGCGACTACGGCAGGGTGGTAGCGGAACAGGGGCGTCGTGACCCCGGTGGCAAATTCGAGTGAGGTAGTGCGAGCGGCCATTGCCCCAATCGTGGAGAAGGCGAAGCCCGAGGCCGACTTGTCGTCCACCCAGGGGTGGAAGTGCTCGGAGACAACCACCATGTCGAACCCGGCCTTCTCGGCTAGAACCGCATGTTCCACCAATTCCTCGGGTTGCCACTGCTCATGTCCACAGAAGTAGGCGAATTTGGTCATCCCGGGACCTCCTTGGGTGGGTCGGAAACCCTACTGGTAGCTTACGAATATTGGGGTGGGTACCTTCCCCATCGTATGTTCTGGTGATGGCGTGGGCGAATCCTCGTCGTAGAAGTTCTTCCAGCCCCACTTCCAGTGGTCGTCCTCCCAACCCTTTGTGAGCACTTCGAAAGTGGTGTCCTTGGTGGCGATCGGTCCCTGGCCATCCATCTGGATAACCATCTGCAATTCCGGTCGTTGCTTCAGAGTGTCCCGGTTCTCAATCATGAACTCCCGGAATTGGTGGACGATGATCATCTTTTGAGGGAGGCCGTTGTCGCGGACCAGGTCGGCGAGCCAGTCGACTACCTGGTTGACTTCAGCCGCGTCGACCCTCCCAACCTGGCGAAGGTGGACCTCATCGGACTTCAACCGCCACTCCGGGTCGAGGGCCAATCCGACATGGGGGAGTAGGAGAAGCTCTTCATACATTTTCGCCTGCGACAGGAAATCTTCGCGGCCGCTTTGAAGGTCGAGGATCACGTAGGCGCCCTTTTCGGCGGCAAGGTCGGTCCAGGGGATGTACGTCGAAACCGGCCACTCGAAGCTGTAGTCGCCGTCCTCGGTTATGTCCGCTGCGGCAACGGAAGCCATGACTTCGAAGGTGGGGATAGCTTGATGCCCGTCGGCCTCATACTCGGTGAGCAGCGGTGCCATTCTGTCCAGGGTTTCCTGGGGCCCCTGCTCCCCGAGAACGCCCAGCGCTGAACCGTTGGGATGACCGTAGAAAGCAACGTACCGCTTCGGTCGCTCATCGCCGAGGATGGAGAACCCTCCACCGGGGAGCTGTTTTCCGTTGAGGAGGACAGCGAGTTCCCAGTCGCTGGTTTCGGGAACCGCCCCTATGAATCGAAGCGTGGATGGGTCACGTCCGGAGAGGGCAGTTCCCACTTCGGGATATCCGAGAATGTCGCTCGAGTCGATTGCAACCACCTGGGCGCCAACCGCTTCACCGGTGCCCGCGGCGAGAAGGATCGTGACGGGGTCGGCCGCATCAACCAGCCAAACCCGATTTGCATCCGAAGGTTGGGCCAGAGCAGCGACGATCTCGTCCGAATTGAGGGTGGGCGCGAGTGCGGCGGTTGTGTCTCCGGGGGTGGTTTGGGGAAGGACAACACGGTCCCGAGCAGCGATCGCGGCGACAGTTTCGGTGATAGTCGTGGTGTCGGGTGTTGCCGGAAGTCGTATCTCGGAACTGACGCCGAGTACGTCGCTTGCTTCGGCAACGGCATCAGAAATCGAGTGACGGGATACGTTGGAACCAGGGGGGAGGGTTATCTCGAGATCTCCGATGATGTGGACATGAAGTGGTTTCAGCCGGCCAATCTCAGCGGCGAGTTGAGGATGGGGGAGCAGCAGCGGTCCTTGGAACGCCGCAGCAAGCTGTGCCCCGGCGGCCAGGGCGTTGATATCAACGGGGTCAGCGACCACTACCTCGTCAGCGCAGACGAAGAGCTCACCCGACAAAAAGAGGGCGTCAGTAGCGGGGGCTCCGGTTGAGACTGATCCCCCAACACCGGTGTCACGGACACAACTCCTTGCGCCAGGGTCGGTTGTCGTCGTTTCCTGGGCCGAGTTGGGAACCGACGATCCCCCATTGGACGACTCCGTCGAGGGGCTTTCGGAACAGGCGGCGACGACGAGACAGATTGCGATGAGGCGCGCGATAGTTTTCATAGAAGGTGGGATCCCGGAATCGTAATAGTCGGCAAACTGAATTCGACGTTTTGTTTGACGTCAGAACAACGTGTCCGGTTCCGCTGGTTCCCGCAATTTCGGGTCGTTGTTCCTGACCGAATTCACCCGGGAGGACACCAGATGCTCCATGAGCTCGTCCGGATCTGTCGCGTTGATCAGTCCCAACGCGGTCTCCTGATCGCGCATCGACCGGTCAAGCCAGGGATCCCAGACTTCTCTGGGCAAGGTCACGGGCATGCGGTCGTGAATTTTGGCGATGACGCCCACTGATTCGGTGGTCAAGATTGAACAAGTACGAATCCAGTCGTCGGTCTCGGGGTCCTTTCGGGTGGCCCAGATTCCGGCAAACACCATGGGGAATCCGTCGGAGCGGAATATCCAGTGCGGTTTTCGCCCCTGTTCTGCAGGCTCCCACTCGTAGAAGCCATCTGCCGGGATCAGACATCGTCTTCGCTGAAAGCAATCCCGAAAAGTGTTGTTAGTCGCAACTGTTTCGACCCTCGCGTTGATATGGATCGACTTGGAATTGGCAGCCCAGTGGGGGACGAGCCCCCAGGGCATCTCGGCCAGGATCCTGGTGTCGTCCCTTTCGTTGATGACATAGATCTTGTCGGTAGGGGCTACGTTCCAACTGGGCCCGTGCCCCCCGGCATCGACCGAATCGACCCCGAAGTATTCGGCGTAGAAATCGAGATCACCGGTGATCGAAAAACGCCCGCACATGATTCCTCCTAGTTCTGATTCCGCAGGTGGAGCGCAGACTCGGTGAGTTTGTCGGTTAGAAACTCGAGAAGTGGTCCGGACACTTCAGTTTGGCTCATGGCTGCGGTCATACATCTCATCCACTCAGCAGCCTCAAAGTCGCCGATCGCAAAGGGTAAGTGGCGCATCCGGAGTCGAGGATGTCCCCGTTTCTCGATGTAGAGGGGAGGGCCGCCCATCCAGCCGGTCATGAATTCGAAGAGCTTGGTTCGAGACACCGAGGTGTCATCGGGAAGCATCTCACGGAGGACCGGTGACTCCACTTCGACAATGTCGTAGAACTTATTGACCAGTTCGCTCACCCGGTCGATACCGCCGATTTCGAGGAAGGGGGTCGCAGCGTCGCCCCAAGGGTGTTTGGTAGAACCATGAGATGAGGGGATCACCAGTCGATTATCCCAACTTCCAGAGGTTTCACCAAGGTATCGGGCTATGTTGGCCCGATGCTGGCTGCATTGAATGTGAGCGCCGTCGCCCTCGGAGTGGCCGGCGGAGGGTTGACGGCCACCATCGTGGCACTGGGGTTGGGTGGCCTCTTGTCGGTGGTCAACGTACCCAACGGTGCTGATCTCGGTCTTTTGGTGGGGATCCTCGTGGGGCTGGTATTTGGCGGCTGGCTGGCCGGTCGGTTTGCGGTTCATTCCCATCGATTCCATGGGTCGATCGTCGGATTGGCGATTACCGCTTTGATCGTGCTTCTCGCCAGCCTTGGTGCTGCTGAGATCTCGATACTCACCGTGGTTTGGATGGCCTTTATCGCAATCGTGGTGGCTGGCCTCGGAGGATGGCTGGGAGGACGCAACCGGCCGCAACCGGTAGAATGAATAGTGCGAGCCTGTCGGACGGCCGCGGCTCCGCTTTTGCGGAGGTGAGGAAAGTCCGGACTCCACAGGGCATGGTGCTGGGTAACTCCCAGGCGGGGTGACCCGACGGAAAGTGCAGCAGAAACCAGACCGCCGATGGTCCTCGGACACAGGCAAGGGTGAAACGGTGGTGTAAGAGACCACCAGCGTCCCGGGCAACCGGGTCGGCTTGTAAACCCCACCAGGAGCAAGGCCAAGCAGGGATCAGCGGCCCGCTGAACATCCCGGGTAGGCCGCATGAGCGTGTTGGTGACAGCACGCCTAGATGGATGGTCGTCGTCTGTCGGCCCGAGGGCCGACAGAGTACAGAATCCGGCTTACAGACAGGCTCGCAGTCTTCCTTGCCGAAATCCGGCGTTCTCGATCTCCTGAGCAATAGCCTGGGTTCGTTTCGAAACCTTTGTCGCGTCGGTCCGGTCGAAACGTTGGCTCTAAAGGAGGAGTGCAATTGGTAATTAACAAATATCTCGCCGAGTTTATGGGGACATGGATCCTCGTATTTGGTGGATCAATGGCGATACTCGCCGTTGTGTCGCTCGGGGGTGGTGAAGATCCATCCAAATTGATCATCATCGCCTTTGCTTTTGGGCTTTCACTCCTGGCCGGGATCTGGGCTGTGGGCCACGTGTCCGGTGCCCATTTCAACCCGGCGGTCACGCTGAGCATGTTGCTCGACGGCAGGATCTCGTTCAGCGACGCCATCGGCTATTGGATCGGCCAGTTTGCCGGAGGGATCGTCGCGTCGGTCACGGTTGCCGGTGCGTCCAGTGTCGAGGCGGTGGCGCAAACGATGACAACTCATACAGACCAAACTGCAGCCATCCTTCTGGAGATCGCTTTGACTGCGATATTCGTTTGGGTGATCCTGGCTGTGACCAAAACCGGTGGCAATCATGCCCCGGCAGCCATCGCTCTGACCCTGGTGGCTGTCCACCTGGCCGGAATTCCGTTCTCCGGTTCCTCGGTGAACCCGGCACGATCTTTCGGCCCGGCCGTCGTCTCAGGTGATTTTTCCAATGTCTGGGTTTACGTGGTATTCCCGTTCGTCGGTGGAGTCGTTGCCTGGATGCTCTACCGGTTGTTCCCGGTTCCGTCCGAGACTTAACCAACAAAAAAAAAATGGGCGATCTGTCGGTCAGATCGCCCATTTTTATATGGATGAGACGCCGATCAGAGGAAGACCTGTTCGCTATCGATCAGATCCTCCAGCCCAACGATCCACCCGGCCGGCAGTTTCCAATGTCTGGCGCCGTGAATGATCTGACCTAGATAGGCCGGATCGGGGCTGGTCGGCTCCGTTCCGGAGGGAGGCGCTACGAAGGTTAGGCAGTCGTGCTTGTTGCCCTCCCGGTCGATCGCCTTCATATCCCAACCGGCGATCCGACCTTCGCGGTTCTCGGCTGCCGTGATCGAGGCGACGTCTTCCTCGGGAATAGCGAACACACCACCCCAAACCGTATGTTCGGGATGCTCTTGCAAGGTCGGCATCGTCCCGGAACCATTGGCGACGAAACAGAGCCGGGTGGCGGGATAGTGGGCACTGAACATAAATCTGGCCTTCGGTGCCGTTGCGGTTATTCGTTCCGGCGCCAGGAGTGCGGTGTACGCGAAATAGAGCTTGGTATCTGACACGGGTGACTGAGTGTACCGGCTCCCGACCTCAGCCCAGGTAGCAGCGACGACGTCGATTTATTCTCAATAAACATGGCAGCCTCTAGTGTCCTCAAGACATGAAGAAGGTCTTACTCGCTGCATTGGTGGTGGCGGTCGCTGCGTGTGCCACCCCCGGCGGTTCGGCCACCACCTCTAATTCATCATCGGATACCGTCGCCAGCTCGGAGACCCCGACAACCAGTTCGTCCGCAGACCCGACATCTTCAACCGCCCCCGGCGAGACCGCCACTACGTCGAACCGACCGAAGGCCCCAGATTTCACACTGGAATTGGGCGACGGAGGCACTTACACCCTCTCAGAGGGTGATAAGCCGGTCTACATGGTCTTTTGGGCCGAGTGGTGACCCACCTGTCGACGGGAGTTGCCCGTCATCGACAAACTATCAGCTGAATATGCAGACCGGGTTGACTTCGTTGCCCCCGCCTGGAAGTCGTCTTTTGCTGCAACTGAAGAGCGTGCCGATGAGCTCTTTCTCGTTGGGAATGTCCTGTGGGGTCTCGACGAAGACGAAACAATCTTCGGTCTATATGGTGTTCCGTACCAGCCCGTCACGGTGTTGATCGCTGGTGATGACACCGTGGTCGAGTCCTGGCCCGGACTCCGCGAGGAGGCCGAGATCAGAGCCGCCCTCGACAACTTGATTGCCCTCTCCGGATGAGGGAATTGGCTTAACCTCCGACAATGGAGCAACGCTCGAAAAGGGACAACGATGCCTTCCAAGCCGGGTTTTTCGCGCTGGAGATGAATCTCATCGACCCGGCAACCCGTCGATCCGCGGTAGCCGTTGGCAAGATGATCCATGACGACTTTGTCGAGTTCGGGAGTAGTGGAGATCGCTACGACCGCGGCCATGCAATCGAGGTGATGGCCTCAGGGCTAGCGGGCGAGGTCCTCATCAAGGACTTCGAGGCACTTACGCTGGCTCCCTCGGTCGTACTGTGCACGTACCGTTCGATCGGAGAAACGGGGCGGGAGGCGCGACGCAGTTCGATATGGGTCGAGTCGGACAACGAGTGGAAGATCATCTTCCATCAGGGAACTCGGGTCCCGGACTCCTGGATGGACCGCTCCGGTCGATAACCGTATGCCTGTTTCCATCCTTACGATGATGGCAATTTGAGGCAATTCGAACTTTTCATCGTGTACGCCGCCCTGTTTGCGGTTGCGTGGCCTGCCGTCTTCGGGGTCCGTCCCCGGCGTGGCATTGCGTCGGGCCTTCTCTTCATCGCAGCCATTGCCCAATTACAGGTCGAAGGTTTTCGCTATCAGATGATTCCGCTCTATGCCCTGGCCTCAGGGTTGGCCGTTGGGGACATAGTTTTCCTGGATCGGACCCTGAAGTGGCCCAATCGCGTTTTGCGCGCTATCGGCGGCACCGTCATCATCGCATTGGCTGCTGCCCTGCCGTTTCTCCTCCCGGTTCCGGAGTTGCCTGTTCCGTCGGGGCCCGACGACATTGGGACGGTCGTCGTCGAGCTGGTCGATACCACTCGAGAGGAGACCTACGGTCCCAAGCCCGGCGGGCCTAGGGAACTGGTGGTGCAGATCTGGTACCCGGCGATCACCGACTCCACTTCTGAACCCGTGGGAATCCATCCCGACTGGGATGTGGTCGGACCCGCCCTGTCGAAGAATCTTGGATTCCCGGGATGGTTCCTGTCCCATCTCCAATACACCGAATCTCACACGTTCGAGTCGGTGCCCGTCGCCCCCGGTTCCTATCCGGTCATCGTTTTTAGCCACGGGTGGACCGGATATCGCTCCATTGCCCTCAATCAGATCGAAACCCTGGTTTCTAACGGGTACATCGTGATCGCCCCCGATCACACCTACGGTGCCGTGGCCACCAGGTTCGCCGACGGTGAGGTGGTCGAATACGACAGCGCAGCCCTGCCAGACGCTGATTCCGTATCTGTTGAGGAATACGATCAGGCTTCGGAGACGCTCGTCGATGTGTATGCCGACGACATCACCAGCATCATCAATGCCCTGGAAAAAGGGGTTGGAGGCGTATTCGGAGATTATGTCGAGAGCATGGATCTGACCCGTATCGGCCTGTACGGCCATTCCACTGGTGGTGGTGCTGCGGTCAAAGTCTGCCTACTCGATGAGCGTTGTGATGCCGTTCTCGGGATGGATCCCTGGGTGGAGCCGTTTTCGGACAAAGTACTAGCCACGACGGCGCAACGGCCCGCCATGTACCTCCGCTCGGCGGAGTGGCAGGAGAAGACCAATGACGCCATCCTGCGCGGTGTCGCCGAACGGAGCGAGAGTGTTTCGTATTGGGTGGGGATTGAAGGAACAACCCACAACGACTTCGTGATGACACCTCTGTTCTCGCCGATTGCCGACGACCTCGGTTTGCGAGGCCCTATCCCCGCCGGGCGAATAATTCCGATTGTCAATCAGTATCTGCTCGGGTTCTTTGACGTGTTCCTGCTCGGTACCGGTTCGGCGTCGATCGACAACGTCCTCTTCGACGAGGTAACACTGGAAATCTTGGGATCGGTTGACGTGGCGGATCCGGTTACCGAAGAAGGCCCCTAAGCGTCCGGTCTTTGTTGGGTGTCGCCGGTGGTCTGTTGTCCCGGCGTTTCGCCGGCGATGATCGAGTCGAGCGTCGCCCCCAGTATCAGGGCGTCTGATTCACCGACGATTTTGCCCACAACTATCCCTGCCTCGTCGATGAAAAAGGTCTCGGGAATGCCAAAGACACCGTAGGCAATCGCGGCGCGGCTCCGGTCGTCCTGTAGATATGTGGTGGCGTCCGAGACACCCGCGTCTTCGAGGTAGGCGAGCGTGGTGGACGGGTCTTCTTGATAGGCGATCTGGACGAACCTGACATTTTGATCGGCGAAGGCTTCTGAAGTGGCCACCAGGTCAGCGTGCTCCTTGCGGCATTCGAGGCACCAGGAGGCAAAGAAGTTGATCACGACGATCGTGCCCTTGAGGTCGGCCATGTCGAAGTTGGCCGATCCGTCGAGAAGTTCCAATTGAAGGACAGGTGCGGATTGTCCGAGAAGTGGTGACTCGACGAGGGCGGGGTCTCTCCCGAACCGACTGGCCAGCACCACAGAGAAGACAACGGCGATGGCGGCGACAGCGAGAGCTCCGAACTTGAGCGCGCGACCGTTCATACGCAATCGTCGCCGGTACTGGCCAGGGCGAGGTCGGCCTCGACCCGGGCACGGGTATCATCGGAGAGGTCGGGCTGGGCGAGGATCTCTGCAAAGAGCGTCGAAGCGTCGACCGGGTTGTCGGCTCCACACCACAAAACCTGTCCTTTGATGTAGAGGGCGACGGGAGAGCCCGGACTGAGTGCCAGGGCCTGGTCGAGGAGATCTGTCGCCGTCTCCACTTCTCCGTTTCCGTCGTATGCCATCCAACCAAGACGCACCAACGAAATAGTCGCTTGGTCGTTTGTGGCGATTGGAGACTCGGCCACCGCCAGGAAGTGGGGAAAGGCGTTGCGGTAGTCCCCGGTCTCGAAGTAGCGCTCGGCAAGAGCGAGGCGCATGCCGTTGATCTCGGTGTTGTCGAGGTTGGCGGCGATCACGGCCTCCATTGTCTCGTTGCTGACATCGTCGAGGTTATCCGTTCCGATCTCCGCTGCCCCCGAAGCGGCTCCGGCACCGTCTTGGATCAAAGCAGCTGCCACCCCCACGATTAGAACCAACCCGCCGATCACAATCAAACCGCCGATCAGACGGCGGTTGGCAAGGGCGGGCGCCGTCCGTTCGGCCGCCGGAGATATTGGCTCTTCCCCCGGATGTCGTTTCCACCATGCAATTATCCCGATCCCCATGAGGAGAGCGGTCAGCGGTGCTAGCCAGAGAAGGAGGGTCGATCCCGAAGCTGGAGGATCGAGAAGTACGGCTCCGGTAAAAGACCCGAGCAATTCGCTGACGATTTCATCGTTCGAGGCTCCAGCGGCGACCCGCTCTTCAACCAAAGCCATCATGTCGACGGCCATACTCGCCGGCGAATCGGCGATCGATTCTCCCTGACAGACCGGGCACTTGATCCGGCTCCCGATCGACTCGACGCGGTCACCGGGGCTTTGGTTGGTCGCGACCAATCCAACGACCAGGACTGTCAAGAGGGCGATTAACCCGCCGACGACGATGTTTTTGACGCGATCAGACATCGGCGCTTAGACGTTGGTCTGACCGCCTTCGTTCCGACCTTCGCGCCCCCAGCGCCAGAAGACCACCGGCGGCAGTCACCAGGCCACCGATCCACAGCAGCCAGATCAAGGGAGACGTGTCCAATGCCAGGGTTATCGACGCCGAATCGACATCGCGCAGGCTCAAATAGAGGTCGCCGCCCGGTCGGGTGAGGACAGCGGGTGTAACGATTCCGGCATTGTCATTTGCGTAGAAATTCGCAGTTGGTTCCATGATCGCTACGAACTCAGCGCCGCGAAGCACCGTAATCCGGGCGCCTCGCACTGTCCGTTGCGGCTCATCGATCTGGAATGGACTCTCGTAAACCAATTCATATCCGGCGAATTCGACTGAGTCTCCCGGCTCCATGACGACCACATCATGGAGGGCGAGGTTGGAGGCGAATGCGATCCCGATCGCGACCAGCACAACACCGACATGACTCATCTGGCCAGCCCAGAAAGCCTGATCGCCCTTGACAACCTCAACGACCGCTGTGGACATCGAGACATCAGTTTTAACGGATCGGGATCGGGCCTGGTCTGTCAAAAGCGCAACCAGTGTGCCGACAACAAATGCTCCCATCACGCAGGCGAGCACTACCCATCCCACCCGGGTGACGAAGAGGCCCACTGCCGCACCACAGGCGAGGGCAATCACGACGGGGAGCCGGATCCGCCCCCAAAGTTTTCCGCCATCGGCGGACCCCCATGGGATCACCGGACCGATCCCCATAACGAGGAGCAAAGCGAAGGTCAGCGGGAGGGCGAGGCGGTTGTAAAAAGGCCCACCCACGCCCACCTGAGTCCCGGTGAAAGCCTCGAGAAAGAGCGGGTAGGTTGTTCCCACCAGGACGACAAACGCGTAGAGGGTGAGCAGCAGGTTGTTGGCGAGAAACGCACCTTCCCGGCTGAAAAGGGAATTCATTCTCGGGGCTGAACTGACCAGGTGGGAGCGAGCTGCGAAGAGGGCGAAGGAGCCGCCCAGCACCACCACCAGAAATCCCAGGAGGGCGGGCCCGATTGCCGATTGGGTGAATGAGTGGACCGAATTAATAGTTCCTGATCGAGTCAGGAACGTCCCGAGAATCGTCAACGAGAACATCGATATCACCAGAACGAAATTCCAAGCTTGCAACATGTTGCGTCTCTGTTGGACTATCGCCGAATGGAGGAAGGCCGTCGCCACCAGCCACGGCATCAAAGATGCATTTTCTACCGGATCCCATGCCCAATAGCCACCCCACGAAAGGACCTCGTAGGCCCACCAGCCCCCGAGCAGGATCCCTGTTGTGAGGAAACTCCATGCGACCAGGGTGGATCGGTGCGATCGGTACAGCCATTCCGGCCCGGGAACTCCCAGAGCCAGGGCGCTTATGGCGTATGCGAATGGGACTGTCAGGCCCACGTACCCCGCGTAGAGAATGGGCGGGTGAATGGCCATCAAGTAGTGGTTTTGGAGGAGGGGGTTGGGGCCCGCCCCTTCGAGGGGAGCCGAGGCGGTGGCCCATGGCCAGGGACTGGAATCGAGGCATGACCGCTCGGCAGCCAGAACGCACACCTCGAAGGGATTGGAGACGGTGATCATCAATCCAAAGAAGAAGATCCCGACGAAGCTCATCACCGCCAATGCGCCCGCCCCGAGAGGGTCGGGCGACCGCCGATAATTGCGATAGACGATCCAGGTGAACACCGACAGGACCAGTCCCCACAGAACGATCGAACCTTCTAGCGCACCCCAAGCACTGGCCACATTGAACGGAAACGGAGTCGTGGAAGCGTGGTGATTGGCGACATAGGAGACGGAAAAGTCATTCGTCACCAGTGCGAGGACCAAAGCGACCATCGCGATGACCGAGCCGGAGAGGATAAGTTGGACCGGTGCGGTCAGACTGCCCTTTTTGCTGCGGGATCGTGCCACCCCGATCGAGCGCACCAACAAAAGGATGTAGCCGACGAGGCCCGCGAGTGCGCCCGCAGTGCCGAGAAATCCCAGCATCAGCTGCCCGCGGCCGTTCCCTCGTCGGGGATCTCGTAGTTCTCGTCGTGCTGAATCAAGGCCTGGGTCGCCACGTAGGTATCACCCAACCAGGCGCCGTCCAGCAAAACGGGCACGGTGTCGTCGAAGAGTGGGGGAGGGATGTTGACGAGTCGAACCGTAATGGTCGCACCCCCGTCCGTAACCTCGAATCGGAGATCGCTTGCATCTTCTTCGAGGCTGCCTTCGACCACATTCCCCGCCAGCCGGAAAACCTCACCATCGGGGAAGTCGGCTCTTTGTTCGACCGCCTCGGTCGGGTAGAGGTAGTAGGTGAGATTGCTATCCAAGCTGACCAGGGACATCGCCACAATCAGGGCGATGATCCCCCCGATTCCGAAGAGGACCAGGCTCCTGTGTTCCATGGCTACTGCTCAGCCCGCTTCCGTCTCAGGTGCAGGTAGACGGCGTAACCGAGAGTCGCACCATAGACCACTGCGTAAGTACCGATGACGATGGCTGCGTCAGACATCTTGAATATCCGATAGTCGGGGAGGTGAGACCGCGTCGCCGGCGACTTCTGTGGAGACCGAGCGGGCGGCCTCGAGTCGGCCAACATAGATTCGGGCCATCATCAGTGCGACGTAGAGGATGGTGAATGCGCCGAGATTGATCAACATCGGCAACAGAATTTCGGTCGGCATCGTCGACCCGTCGGGCCGGATCGACTGGGTTTGGTGCAGTGTTCGAACCAGGTTCACCGAGAAATAGACCAGCGGCACCTGGATTACCGCGACCGTCCCCAAAATTGCGGCTCTTTTTGCCCTCACAGCCGGGTCAGCGATCGAGCGGCGCAGGGCGAGGTAGGCGAGGTAGACGAAGATCATCACCGCAGTTGTGGTCAGCCGGGCGTCGCCCCAATCCCAGGCCTGGCCCCAAACCGCTTGACCCCAAACCATTCCGGTGAAGACGCCCACAATCGCATAGAGGACGCCAATTTCGGCGGAGGCGCCGGCGAGCGAGTCCCAACGTTGCTTCTTCGAGATCAAATACCCGATCGATCCTAGGGCAGTTATCCCAAAGGCAAGGAAGGCAAGCCACAGAGTAGGAACGTGGATGTAGATCATCCGGGTGAATTCCCCCTGAAGGTTGTCCAACGGGGCGGTGAAGGCGCGATATCCCCCGTAGACGAGGGCGATACCCGCCAGGAAGAACATGACCTGAATTCGTCTCATCGTGATGCTTCCTCCAGCGGCCTCGACAGTCCGACTCCGGCGACCAGTAGGGCCAAGTCGGTGGTGATAAGAAGCAGTATCCAAATCAGGATACCGCTGTTTCGTTCCATAGCTTCCAGGATCTGAGATCCCCCGAGGATCACAGGAATGACGAGCGGAGCGACGATCAACGAGGCCAACGAGGTTCTGCTTCTCGTGCCAGCGGCAACCTCCCCGGCGAGAGTGGAGAGGGCAGCCAGCCCGATAGCGGTCAGAAATAGGGCCGCGGCCTGCGGTCCCACCCATCCCATCGGGAGTTCGGGGGCGAAGAAAAGGACCATCGTGAGAAACAGGATGGCCATGAAGGCCACGATGATCAGGGCCGATGCGGCGGTTCTGCCCAGAAAGCGGGCGGCCGGGTCGAGCCCGAGGAGAGCCATCAAATCGCGCCGGGTGGGGCTTTCCAGCGCCGCTGTGCGCAGAGCGAGCTGCATCCCGAAGAGAATGCTGATCGCCCAAAACACTGCAGGTCCGACATTGCGAAGGACGGCAACCTCGCCACCCATGGCGAGCGAGAAGATAATCAACGTCACTACCGCAAAAGGCAAAACGATCCGGAATGTGTCGCCCGTTCGCCTTTCCACCACGAGATCCGCCCGCGCCACCTCTCGAATCTGAGTAGAGAGGCTCATGCGAACCCCTCTAGCCGCCCCGATGCCAGTCGTCGTTTGTGCATGAACCGATCGCCGAGCTGGGAGGTCTGATGGGAGACGCCAACCACGATGCCCGACTTGTTGAGAGTCAGCCCGACGAGGGCGTCGACCAGCTCCCTTGCCTCCACATCGAGCCCGCTCTTCGCCTCGTCGAGAAGCAACAGCTTTGGTTTGGACACCAGTAGCCAGGCGATTTCGGTGCGTCGGCGCATCCCAAAACTCGAGTCTCCCACCCGGCGGTCCGCGGCCTTTTCCATTCCAACCACTTCGAGGGCACGTAAACAGTCTTCGAAAGGATTACCCGACAAGCGGGCGAAGTGAAGAAGGTTCTCCGAGATCGTCAACTCCTCGATGAGGGCTGGCGTATGGGTGATCAATCCGATGTCCGAGCGCACCTGGCGGATTTCGGGGCTCCCAATGTTTTGCCCGAGGATCGAACCCTGGCCACGGGTCGGCTTCAGTAGCGTGGCGAGGAGACGGAGGAGGGTGGTCTTCCCGCTCCCATTGGGACCGACTACCGCAAGAGACTCTCCGCCGGACAGAGAAAGAGAAACCTCGATAAGCACCGACTTGCCGCCGAGGACGACGTCGACATCGGCCAGTTCTACTGATGCCGTCACCGCTCATCCAGTAGCGTTCTGAGCCGATCGATCTGTCGCTCCGTGTCCTCCGGTGACCCCGCTCCGTGCCCTGAAGGCCGGCTCGCCCCCGATTTCAAGCGTTCCAGAGCAGCCGGCCCGAAAGACGGCGAAGCAGCGAGCAGGGATTCAAAACTGTCTTCGCCGGCCAAGGAGCGTTTCACCAGATCGCCCACGATGGCATGGGCTTCCCGGAAGGGGATGCCTGACGCCACCAGCCACTCGGCGAGATCGGTTGCACCGAGCAGCGGATCGGATGCGGCCTGCTCCATCCGGACGATGTCGAAAGTTGCGGTCTCCATTGCTCCGGCCAACGCGGGGATGATCTGAGTGATCGTGTCCACCGAATCGAAGAGGGGCTCTTTGTCTTCCTGGAGGTCCTTGGAGTATCCCGAGGGCAGTCCCTTCAGCGTGGTCAGGAGGGCAGTGAGATTGCCGATCAGCCGACCCGTCTTCCCTCTTGCCAGTTCGGCAGTGTCAGGGTTCTTCTTCTGCGGCATCATCGACGATCCGGTTGCAAACCCGTCGTCGAGCTTCATGTACCCAAACTCTGAGGTGCACCAGAGGATGATGTCCTCGGCAAGCCGACCGAGATGGACTCCGAGCAGTGCAAGGTCGAACAAGACCTCGGCGACGAAATCGCGGTCTCCAACCGCATCGATGCTGTTGTCGAAGGTCTTTTCGAACCCGAGATCGTTGGTGGTAGCTGCGACATCGAGAGGAAGGGTGCTGCCTGCAATAGCGCCCGCCCCTAGCGGGGAAACGTTGACCCTGTGGCGGGTGTCTGCCAGACGCTCGATGTCTCGCTGTAGCGACCACGCATAGGCGAGCAGGTGATGGGCCAGCGAGACCGGTTGGGCCCGCTGTAGATGGGTGTAGGCGGGCATTGCGGTTGTCCCCATCGAGTCGGCCTTGTCGACCAGGGTTGTCTGCAGAGCTCGGACCAACTCGGAGACGTTGTCGATCGACGCCCGGGTGAAGAGTCGAAGACCGGTGACCGACTGGTCATTTCGACTGCGTCCCGTATGCAGCTTTGCCCCTGCCGGCGTGAGATCACTGACGCGTCGCTCGACAGCGGTATGGATGTCTTCATCGGACGGGGCAAAAGCAAAGCTCCCGTCGACAATCTCGTGTTCAACCTGATCCAACGCCACCAGGAGGTCAGCTAGTTCGTCGTCGGAGATCAAATTCACCGATGCCAGCATTCGGGCGTGGGCCCGAGAAGTGGCGATGTCCTCAGCGTAGAGTCGGCGGTCGAATCGGAGACTGTCGCCGAGTAAACGCAAGCTGTCGTCGCGTTCTCCATCGAACCTTCCGCTCCAAAGAGTCGGCACGTCATCCCCGCTTTCGTGCCAGATTGCGAAGTCTCAAGGCGTTGATTCGGATGAATCCTGTCGCGTCCGATTGGGTGTAGGCGCCGGCGTCATCTTCAAAGGTGGCGACAGCCTCGTCGAACAACGAGCCGTCGGAACGTCGCCCGACGACAGTCACCGATCCTTTGTAAAGCTTTACTTTGACGGTCCCGGTGACGGGAGTCTGACTGTGGTCGATGGCTTCTTGGAGCATCATCCGTTCCGGGCTCCACCAGTAGCCGTTGTAGATCATTTCAGCGTATCGGGGCATGAGATTGTCCTTGAGATGGGCAACCTCCCGATCCAGGGTGATCGACTCCAGAGCCCGGTGAGCCTTTATCAGGATTGTTCCCCCGGGAGTCTCGTAGGCACCACGGCTCTTGATTCCCACGTACCTGTTCTCGACGATGTCGATTCGTCCGATCCCATGGGTTGCCCCGAGATCGTTGAGCGTCGACAGCGCCTGGCCCGGAGTCAGGTCGACACCGTCGACCGCGGCCAGATCTCCATTCGAGAAGGCGACATCCACATACTGAGGTTGGTCCGGCGCAGCGTCCGGGTCGGCTGTCCAACGCCACATTTCTGCGGGGGGCTCGTTCCACGGGTCTTCGAGTGGCCCGCCTTCATAGGAGATGTGCAACAGGTTGGCGTCCATCGAGAACGGTGACTTCGAGCCCGGCGACATCTCGATGGAGATTTCCCGGTCCCGGGCATAGGCGAGAAGGGTGGCGCGCGAGTTGAGACTCCACTCCCTCCATGGGGCAATGATCGCTATATCCGGGTCGAGTGCATACGCGCTCAGCTCAAATCTGACCTGATCGTTTCCTTTGCCCGTGGCACCGTGGCTGATGGCATCAGCTCCATGTTGGTGGGCCAATTCGACGAGCCGCTTGGCAATGAGTGGCCGGGCGATCGAAGTGCCCAATAGATACTCGCCCTCGTAGACTGTGTTGGCCCGAAACATCGGAAAGATGTAGTCGCGGGCGAATTCTTCGCGGAGATCCTCGACGTGGATCCTTTCCTCAGGAATACCCATCGAGATAGCCTTCTCCCGGGCTCGCTCGACTTCATCGGGTTGGCCAAGGTCGGCTGTGAAAGTGATCACCTCGCACTGATAGGTTTCCTCGAGCCACCGAAGAATCACAGAGGTATCGAGGCCGCCCGAAAAGGCGAGAACGATTTTGTTGATGGCCGACATGATGTTCGGCGCAGTCTGGCAGCCTGAAAGGGGATATGGTCAACCCGTGGTGCCGGTTCGCAGGTAAGGAATTGGCTGTTCGGGGAGGGTCAGCGAACCTCGCAACATGGTCACACCGTCTTTCTCTAGCCATTTCCAAAGGAGGTCGACCTCTTCGGCGATATCGACCGACGGCGCCACGTCCCCGGACTCATGGTGATGGAGGGGAATCGGTTGAAGTTGCGCGGCGTCTCGCCCGTTCCACGATGAAACGAGAGAGCCGTGGTCAATCATCGCGCCATCACCGCGATCGTTCTCGGCAACGATGACCCCAGCCGCCTGAATTGTGGCCCAGCGTCGTCGTCGATCGAGGGCCCGGGCCAGAGCGGTGTGGCGATCACGGGCCCAGCCCGCCTCCTCGTATCTCCGGTCCAGGCTGAGCCGGGACATCTTCGACTCCAGCGGTTCGAGCAGGACGGTCGGGTCATGGTCGAGCCCGACGAGCAGCGTGTCCACGACCTTCTGATAACTCACCCGGTCAAGCTCACCATCGCATGGACACATCGCGACGCCGAGTTGGGCACCGGCGCAGGGGCCCTGCCTCGAACCCGGCCTCGTCCGACATCTTCGAATCGGGAGACTGTCCCAAAGCGCCGTCATCACCAGGTCGGCAGCATTCTTTGATCGAAATGGGCCGAGGTGGCCGAGGGCATCATGCTTTACGGTGCGGACGACAGACAGTCGGGGAAATTCTTCGCTGGTTATCCGAACAAAGTGCGAGCTCTTGGGCGGCTTGCTCCGTCGGTTGTGTCGCGGCCGATGAGCGTGGATGAGGCGAACCTCCGTCACCTCTGCCTCGATAACGGTGGAGCAAACCTGATGCTCGATCGAGGCAAGTTCTCGCATCATGTTGGTGATCGACTTCCTGGTATCTCCGTAGAAATATTGACGGACCCGTTGACGAAGGTTCGAAGCCTTCCCAACATAGATGACGTTGCCGTGGCGATCCCGAAACAGGTAGACACCGGGAGCCCGGGGAAGCGAATCGGCCAGTCGGATCTTTTTGTAGAAGGCCGAGCCACTCGCTTTGGGTAGAGCAATCAGGTCGTCGATGTTGGTCACGCCCAGGGACCCGGCGCGTTCGAGGAGTCCGTGAAGAACGTGTGCTGTTGCCTGGGCGTCGGCCAGAGCCCGGTGATTCGGCGTGACCGGAGACCGGAAATGGGCTGCCAGAGAACGAAGCTTCAGGTTGCGAACCTCATTTCGCACCAACCGGCGGGCCAGCGACGCGGTGTCGACTGTGACGTTGCCGAGGCGGGGGTAGCCAAGACGTTCGGCGGCTGCGTTGAGGAAGGACATATCGAAGCGGACGTTGTGTCCCACGATCACCGAGTGTCCGATGAATTCGAGAAAATCGGGGAGTGCGGTTTCGATCGTCGGAGCGTCGACCACCATGGCGTGAGTGATGCCGGTCAAAATGGTGATCGAAGGCGGAATCGGCGCCCCGGGGTCGACGAGAGTTTGGAACGAGCCAATCTCCTCTCCATGTTGATATTTGACGGCACCGATCTCAGTTATTTCACAATCCCGGGCGGACCCGCCGGTGGTCTCGAGGTCGAGGATGCAAAATGACACCTCAAACAAAGGCGTTGACAACTCGTCAAAACTGGTTTGGAAGGGAAGTGGCATGCACTAGACCGGGTTCTCGAACATATGTTCGACAGCCTACCTGACCATCGGGACAGTTTCTGACAGTCGGGAAGGGTTAACCTCCGCTGCATGGAATTGAAACGGCTCGGAACCTATTCGTCGTCCGCCGAGGCCAACCTGGTGCGGGCCAAACTCCAGGCCAACGGGATTGATGCCATCGTTCAAACCGATTCGGCCTCCGGCGTCATCCCCGAGCTGGAGGCTTATTCCGGAGCCAAAGTGTTCGTCCGGGATACCGATTTCGCTGATGCCCTCGAGGTCATGGAACGATTGCTCCCTTCGTCCACTGACTGAATCGCGATGGAATTCGACATATCTTCGCCCAGCAATGAACGGGTGAAACGTCTTGTCAACCTGCGGGACCGCAAGCATCGGGACCGTGAGCACCTATTTCCAGTTGAAGAGCGGCGGGTGGTGGAAAGAGCGTCGGCGCGAGGAATCGATCCGACCGAGGTGTATTGGTGCCCCGACCTCGTGGAACGCCCTCCAGTCGAGAATGTACCGGCGGTTTCGGTGAGCGTCGATGCCATGAAACGGGCGTCGTATCGGTCCACACCCGAGGGCTCGATATCGCTGTACAGCTACTTGCCTACCGGTCTCGATCAAATCGACGGCGGGAACAACTCCCTCGTGCTGGTGGCCGAGGGTCTCGAAAAGCCGGGCAATCTGGGAGCTTTGCTCCGCGTTGCCGACGCCGCCGGAGTTAGCGGTGTGGTGGTGGTGGACGAAAGGGTCGACCCCTTCAATCCCAACGTGGTGAGGAGCTCCACCGGTGCGATCTTTACGGTTCCCCTGGCGCTGACTTCGTTTGATACCGCAACTGAATGGCTCCGTGAGCGGGAGTACAAGTCGGTAGCTGCTGTGGTCGATGCTGCCGAGACGCTGTGGGACGCCGATCTGACGGGATCGTTGGCGATCTGGGTGGGGGCAGAATCACCGGGCCTCAGTCCACGTGCGGTTGACTTCGCCGATCGAAAAGTGGCGATTCCAATGAAGGGGGCGACTGATTCTTTAAATGTTGCCGTCTCGGCGGGGATTCTGGTCTATGAGGCAGTCCGCCAGCGCGCCGGTCAGGCCGAGTAAGTATCGAAATGGAGGGTCTCGGTAAGAGGACGCGTGCCCCGATCCAGGCTTCCCGATTTTCGATCGGGAGCCGGGTAGCCCACCGTGATAACCCCAATGGGTTGTTGATGGTCGGGGAGCGTGAGAAGGACTTTCAATTCGGGTATCGAGTGAACCCCTAGGAAGCCGGCAGCGAGCCCCTCATCGACCGCCGCCAACAGAACGGCCATCATCGCCGCGCCGGCGTCGATCCACCAATAGGGGACCGGCCAATCGATCTCGGCTCCCTCCTCATCTAACTTGTCGGCTTCCCGGTAGCGATCGTGGTAAATCTCCTCGCTGACTGATAAGACGATGTGGGCCGGGGCGCGCGAGATCCAGGGATCAAAACCCGATGCTACGTATTCGGATTCGCCGGCGAGGCCGGCGATCCGGAGCCGGCTATCCGGATCCGTGACGACCACCACGGATAACCCCTGCGAGTTTCCGGCGGAGGGAGCGCGCAGAGCCGATGCTGCGACCCGGGCCAGTACTTCTGAGTCGATGTCGTCGGAAAGATAATTTCTCACCATGCGCCGCCGCCGCAGTACATCTTTGAACTCCATCGTCCGATTATGTCACAGCCAGAAGAGACGATCAGTGGCACTCCGGCGTTTGGCCCGGGGTTCTGTCACAATCGGATGGAGAGAGATGACCGCGATATCACAATCGACGAAAAATGTCGTGTGGACGAGGGGCAACGGGTGTTTCGAGTTGGCCTCTGTCTTGACGGACGGTGAGACTCACCGGGTCGACGGTGACCTGGCCGAAGGATGCATCCATCATCGAGCTGACTTCGTCGTCGCCAAAAAGATGCCCGGCTCATTCGATCTCGCCAATATTGCGGTGCCTGTGGACTTCGATCCGGACCGGGTCGGTCAGGTGTCGGCAACTGTGGCCGGCGGCCCTCACTCCGAGCTGGCAGCGATGACGGCGCACCACATATCTTCGAAGTTGGGAGTGCCTCTCGAAGTCGTGTCGGCGCACCGCGATGCCGATGACCTCGGGGCGGCGATGGAGGTGGTCGGGTACTACGGGGCCATGTTTCCCGAAGCAGGTCGGCGTGTAGTCCAGGCGAGCGACATGAATGAGCTGGCTGAAACCGCCGATGACACCTCGCTCATCGTTGTGGGTGCACCGGGTGGCGCCTGGTTGAGGCGCAACCGTTTTGGCCGCGGTACCCGGATCAGAGGCGCGGCCCCCGCCGGGGCGGTGATGGTCCGATCAGCTCCCGACAGGGTGTATCGCTTCATGTCCGAACCCATCTACGTAGCCCCCCTGCTCCAGGCCGCAGACACGCTCCGTCTCCACAGTCAGAAGATCCTGGCCGTTGCCGAGCGGGGCCGGCTGGTTGGAGTGGTTCGCAGAGAAATTCTGGCAGAGATTGGGACCGGGACCGTCGCCTCGGTAATGGAGCAGCCTTTGTCCGCCAAGGTGGACGAAACGATCGAAGAAGCGATGGTCCTCGGAGACACGTTCGGCGATGACCCGATTCCGGTGACCGACCACTCCGAAAATCTTGTTGGTGGTTTGTCGTTGCCAGCGGCCTGAGATGAGGCAGAATCACACCTCGTGACGTCACGATCATTCTTTCGAGGACTTTTCTGGTCCCTTGTTGCGCTAGCACTGCTGTTCTATGCGGCCGGTGGCTGGTACTTCTCCGGCCAGCTGATTGACGATGCATTTGTCATCGACGCCGATCCGGTAACCGTCTCTTCGGGCGACTTCGAACTCGAAGAAGTCGAATACGAGACGGAACTCGGAGCGATGGACGCCTGGTATCTGCCCGCCGACGGCGATACTTGGGTCATCCACGTACACGGCCTAGGCACTACCCCCGCCGAAGCCGAACCGATGTTCACCCCACTTCAGGACGCCGGATACCCGCAGTTGGCCATTACCTATCGCAACGACGAGGGCCAGCCGGAAGACCCTTCTGGCTACTACCAGTACGGGGTCACCGAGTACAAAGATGTCAGCGCGGCCGTCGAGTATGCACTGGCCAATGGGGCCGAGCAGATCTTCTTCAATTCCTATTCGACCGGCGCTGCGCACACCCTCGGCGTCATGTATCGGGAACAGCGGGATCGCGTCATCGGCGCCCACTTCGACTCCCCCAATATCAATTTCAGCGAGACGGTCAATTTCAACGCCGCCCAGAGAGATTTGCCCTTGTTGGGCCTTCCGGTGCCATCGAGTCTGGCTGAGGTCGCCAAGTTCATCACTTCGCTTCGGATCGGAGTGAGTTGGGGTTCTCTTGATTACATCGATAACGCCGGAACCAGTCTCATTGTCGAGGTCCTCGTCCATCATGGGACAGCCGACCAAACGGTTCCGATTTCAACGAGCATCGATTTTGCCGACGCCGCGCCGGCGCTGGTCCATCTCATTCAGGTTCAAGGCGCCGGGCACGTCGAGTCGTATGACACCGACCCGGATAAGTACGTCGATGAGGTATTGACTTTTCTCGAGGCGGTCGATTAGAACCGTAACCCGCCTCTAGAGTTGGTTTCCCAACCGGAGGACGGCGGCGTCGAACAATCAGTGATGATCAGTTTGGACTGTGTTTCCAAGCACTATCCCGGTGCGGCCATGCCGGCGGTCGGCAACCTCAGTCTCGATGTGGATCGGGGTGAGTTCGTGACACTCGTCGGGCCCTCAGGGTGCGGCAAAACCACCACATTGAAGATGATCAACCGAATCATCGAACCCACTGCCGGGTCGATCCGCATCGACGGAGTCGACGCCATGTCCATGCCTGCGCACGAGCTACGTCGATCCATTGGATATGTGATCCAACAGATCGGGTTGTTCCCTCACTACACCATCGCCCAAAACATCGCAACGGTTCCGCGGCTCCTAGGTTGGGACGAATCCAGGATCCTGTCACGGACCGACGAGTTGATTGATCTGGTCGGGTTGGACGATGAGTTGCTTCCTCGCTACCCGGGGGAATTGTCAGGTGGCCAACAGCAACGGGTCGGAGTCGCCCGCGCTCTCGCGGCCGATCCACCGGTACTTCTCATGGATGAGCCGTTCGGGGCTGTCGACCCGATCGTGCGGGGAAACCTGCAGGTAGAGTTTCTCGAACTGCAACGGGCGCTCGGCAAGACGGTTGTCTTCGTCACGCACGATATCGACGAGGCGATCTTCCTCGGGACCCGGATCGCGATACTCAATATCGGTGGGGTCCTCGAGCAGTACGACACACCCAAAGTAATTCTGCGGGATCCCGCCAACCGCTTCGTCGAGGATTTCCTCGGTGGAGAACGCGGATTGAAACGCCTCGGGTTACTCCCGGTCGGGTCGACCGAACTGGTTCGTGGGCCGGTTGTCGATATCAATTCTTCAGATGACGACGCCCGACTCGTTATGGATCAGAACGGGATCGAATGGTTTGGGATCCTCGAGGGTGAGCGGCTTTTGGGTTGGGCCGACGCTTCGTCGCTCAATGGTGGGGGAGTGCGTGGAATCACACCCCGTCCATTTGCCGTCGAGCTGAGTTCGACTTCGAGCTTGCGCGAGGCCCTCGACTCCGTGGTTACCGGTCACGCCCGCATCGCCGTGGTCGTCGACGAGGGGATCTATCGGGGGATGCTCGATCTCGATGCGATTGCTGGAGAGGTCACCGAATGATCGACTGGTCCTGGGTCCAGCGAAACATGGGAGAGATAGTCAATCGCACCTGGGAGCATCTCAGGTTGACCGGCATCTCGGTAGCCCTCGGCCTTCTCATCTCGATCGGGCTGGCGGTTTTTGCCCTCCGCTGGCGATGGGCTTACCCACCCATAACCGGTTTTGCCGGGCTCCTCTATACGATCCCATCCCTCGCACTGTTTGCCCTATTGGTTCCGTTCACCGGGCTAACCGACGCCACCGCCATCATCGCCCTCACTTCATACACTCTTTTCATCCTGGTCCGCAATGTCGTAGCCGGTATCGATGGGGTCCCCGAGGCGGTCCTCGAGGCCGCCGATGGCATGGGATACACGAGGACGGCGCGGTTCTGGAGGATGGAGGTGCCGCTGGCACTACCTGCCATCGTCGCCGGTGTCCGCATCGCCACGGTGACCACCGTGGGGCTGGTGACGATCACGGCGGTCATCGGTCTCGGCGGCTACGGCTTTTTCATCCTGCGCGGGCTCAACACGTTCTTTTGGACTCAATTGCTGGTCGGTGTGGCGCTTTCAGTTGTACTAGCAACCATTCTCGACCTCGGCTTTGTCGGGATCGAGAAGTGGCTCACCCCGTGGAATCGTGACAAAAGGGCGGCACAGGTCAAGCCATGAACATTTGGGAATCGCTGGTCGATTATGCGTCCGATCCGGAGGTATGGACCGGGCCGGGTTCGTTTTGGGAGCGATTATTTGAACACCTTTGGGTTTCGGTGGCGGCCACGGTGATAGCGATGATCCTCGTGTTTCCCCTAGCCCTTTATCTTGGCCATATCCGCAGGGGGTCTCAGGCCGCATCAGCTGTCGTCAATATCGGCCGGGCGATTCCTTCCTTTGGAATCCTGGCGATTGCGTTCCTGCTGTTTGTTGGATTTGGCATGGGAGTGGGCGAACCATGGTCGATTCTGGTTGCTTTGATCGCCCTCGCGGCACCACCGATTTTCACCAACACCGTTGCCGGAGTGCAGAGTGTTCCGCCGCCGACCGTAGAGGCCGCACGTGGCATGGGATTGACCGAGTTCGGTGTCCTCGTCGACATCGAGGTTCCGATGGCGACACCATTGATCATGGAAGGGGTCCGAATCGCCTTCGTCCAGGTAATCGCAACCGCCACTCTTGGCGCGATCGTTGCCTGGGGAGGTCTGGGCAGATACATCATTGACGGGTTCGCGGTTCAAGACAATGGTGAGATTCTGTTTGGTGCCCTGGCGGTGGGACTGTTGGCCCTATTAGCCGAAGTCGGGTTTAGCGCTATTCAACGCAATACCACACCGAAGGGCCTCCGCACTCAGAGATAAGTGGAATCTTTTCGAATCTCTTAGGGTTGGGTACTAGTTGTCCGCTGACCTCTCGCACCGCGAGATCGAAGCGGACATTTGGTTAACTACTACAGAAGGAGAAACCCATGCGGAGAACTGTCCGCAAACGCACTGTTGGGGCGATCCTGGCGCTGTCACTGGTGGCGGCTGCTTGTGGATCGGGTGACGGTGCTGGTGACGGCGAGCCGATAACGGTCGCGTCGTTCAATTTCAATGAATCGGTGATTGTCGCCGAAATCTATGCCCAGGCCCTCGAGGCGGAAGGTTTCACGATTGAGCGGAAGCTGAATCTGGGAAATCGCGAAGTAGTGGGCCCTGCCCTGCAATCGGGAGAGATCGACCTGGTCCCCGAGTACATTGCGAGCCTCTCTTCCTTCCTTGGTCTGACCCCGACGGCCGATTCTGAGGCCACATGGAACAGTGCCAATGAAGCGATTGAAGCCGATGGAGTAGCTCTACTCCAATACAGCCCGGCGCAGGACAAGAATGCATATGTGGTTACGGCGGAAACTGCATCTCAATACAACTTGAGCAAAGTTTCCGACTTGCAGCCCGTAGCCGGTGAGCTCAAGTTCGGTGGACCGCCGGAGTGTCCCGACCGGGAATTCTGCCTGATCGGTCTGGAGGATGTCTACGGGCTGATCTTCGCCGAGTTCGTACCGCTGGACACCGGGGGACCGATCACGATTGCGGCTCTTGAGGGGGGCGAAATCGATGTTGGCCTGCTCTTTACTACGCAGGGCATCATTGCTGCCAATGGTTGGGTTTCGCTCGAGGACGATAAGGGATTGAACCCTGCCGAGAACCTGGTGCCGGCGATTCGCCAGGAAGTCTTGGATGCCAATGGTGACGATCTCAAATCGATTCTCGAAGAGGTCTCGGCCGCGCTGACGACCGAGGATCTCATTGAGATGAACAAGAGGGCTGACATCGACCAGGAAGACCCGGCGGCAATTGCCACCGATTGGCTGGTCGAATTCGGATTTATCGAAGCTTAGGAAGTCAACGTACACCCGGCCGAAGGGTCCTCTTCTCTCGGTGAGGGGAGAGGACCCTCGTTGTGTTCTACCCGAAGTCTCAGTTTGTCCTGTGGTTCACCTCTGGGGTGGTGTCGTTGGCCCCCTTTGGAGCCCGACTGATCCAGACCTGGCCGACTCGTCGGCCACTGATGGAGCGGATTACCAGCTCCCAGTCCTGTTCGCGGATGACGTCGCCGGCCCGGGGTACGCGTCCCAACCGGTTCATCAAAAGGCCGCCCAGGGTGGTGTACTCGCCCTTCGGTAAGTCGACGCCAAGGGCGGTTAGCTCGTCGATTCTGACATTTCCGGCGACGATCATCCTGCCCTTGCCGACACTTTTTACCTGTTCCTCGTCTTGGTCATGTTCGTCGGTGATGTCGCCTACCAGTTCCTCGGCCACGTCTTCCATGGTGACGATGCCCGCGGCGCTTCCATGCTCGTCGACCACGATGCCGAGATGGCTTCGTGTCCTCCGCATGTTTGCGAGCACCGACGTCAGACTCGCCGATTCAGGCACCGCTCCAGTCTCCCGGATTAAGTTGTTCGGCACCGGGTCGTCGAGTTGTGAGTCGTCCACGGAGATCAAGTCTTTGATATGGACGAAACCGAGCACATTGTCGAGATCTCCTGTATGAATCGGGATTCGGGAATGGCCGGTGCTCTTCATCAGACCCAGAATCGACCGGCCCGGATCGCCCACTTCGGCTGAGACCACGTCGGGGCGGGGAGTCATCACATCAGAGGCGTCTTTGTCGGCGAATCCGATTGCGCTCGTGAGCAAACTGTGGGCGAAGTCCCCGATCACACCCTCCTTTTGACCGGCTCCGATCACTATGGCCAGATCCTCGGCCGAATGGCCGGCGTCGAGAGCGTCGGCAGGGGTGATACCGAAAATTCGCAGGACTCCGTTGGCGATCCCGTTGAGGATCGCGATCAAGGGGCGGAACACCAGGATGAAGGCGCGGAAAGGGAGGGCGAGCAGCACAGCGGTTCGTTCCGGACTCGAGATGGCGATGTTCTTGGGAGCCATCTCACCGACGACCATGTGGAGGAACACCACTATCAAGAGGGCAATCACAAGTGAAATCACGTGCAGTGTGGCTTCGGGAAGTCCGAGGAAACCGAATGCGTTCTCCAGGATCCCGGCGATCGCAGGTTCGGCGACCGCACCGAGTACCAGGGAGGCCATGGTGATGCCCAGTTGAGCTCCGGCGAGGCTGAGCGACAGATTCTCTCCCAAGCCCACCGCGAGCCGGGGGGAGGTGCCGGCCATGTCGGCCATGACGTTCCGGCGGGCGGTGATGTAGGCGAATTCGGCAGCCACGAAGAATCCGTTGGCCAGGAGAAGCAATACCAGCCAGATTAGTGCCGACCAATTCATCGCTTCGCCTGGCCTTGCATGCGGGTCACCCGCACCTGGTCGACGCGAAGTCCATCCATTTCCCTTACTTCGAACGCGAACGGCCCGGAGATGATCACATCACCCACCGCCGGGAATCTGCCGTGTCGGGCGATGAGGAATCCCCCGAGAGTCTCGTAACGCCCATCGGGCCATTCATATCCGATCAACTCCTCCACCTCGTGGCGGTGGAGCAGCCCTGAAATTGTTGCCATCCCGTCGGGCTGGTCGTCGGGGTCGGGTCGGACGTCATATTCGTCCTCGATGTCACCAAAGATCTCCTCAAGGAGGTCTTCGAGGGTGATGATCCCTGCGGTGCCGCCGTACTCGTCGACGACGATTGCCATTCCCTTTCCATTGGTCCTCAACTCGCCGAGGACAAATTCGAGAGATGCCGTCTCTGGCACTTCCAACGCAGGTTGGGTGATTTCGGATATCTCGGTTATCGACAGCCTGGAATCGGGTACGTCGACGGTGTCTTTGATGTGGGCGACTCCGATAACGTTGTCGAGCACAGTGGTATGGACAGGAAACCGGGAGTGTCCGGTGGCTAAAGACAACCGTCGCAGCTCGGCCACCGATTGATGGCGCTCCATCGAAACCACATTTACCCGGGGGATCATTGCGTCGCCGGCCGACTTCTCGGTGAAGGTAAGCGCCCGGGTGAGCAGTTTGAGCTCGGTGTCGTCGAGCCTCCCTTCCTCGCCGGAGGAGCGGATCATCAGCTCGAGCTCTTCCATCGAGCGGACGCCGGCCAGCTCGGCGCGGGGCTCGACACCGAGCCGTCTTACTGCCCAATCTGCGGACCGGTTCAGGAACAGAATCAGCGGGCGAATGGCGCGGTTGGCGAATTGCATTGGGATAGCGAACCAAACCGCTGAGAAATACGGGCGTGCGATCGCCAGGTTTTTGGGCACCAGCTCCCCAAACACCATCTGACTGCCAGTGGCCAGGATGAAAGTGACCGTGAGGGCGACTGCGGCGGCTGAACTCGCGGCCAGGAAGGGGAGTGAGTCGAAGAGCGGGACGATCAGTGGCGCGATCGTGGGCTCTGCGATCGCACCGAGGATAAGCGAGGTGACTGTGATTCCGAGTTGCGCCCCCGACAACTCGAAGGAGAGATTGCGCAGCGAGCGCAGAATCCGGGTGGCCGCCCGATCTCCACCGAGGGCTTTTCGCTCAACCGAACTTCGTTCCACGCTAACAATCGCGAACTCGCCGGCGACGAAGAAGGCGTTTATGACGATGAGCAGCGCGACAAGTGCCAACCCGGCAGCGGTGCTAATAGGGCAGAACCTCGAGATGCACGATGGTCCCAGCTTAATCGGCTTCGCTTTCCCGGAAAGTCGCCCCAAGAATCTGTCCCACCGACTTTGTACATTGATCGAGAAGAAAGGTTGGAGATGCAAATCGACTGTGATCAATGTGCGATGAAGAACACCAATACCTGCGACGACTGTGTTGTAACGGTGTTGTTCCGGCTGGGCCCAGTCGAACTAACCGACGATGAAGTGACCGCTCTCGACAATCTGGCCGAACAGGGTTTGGTGCCGCGTCTTCGTCTGGTACCGGCAAACCGACGGGTTTCCTAGTCATTCGTGGCGAAGGCCAGTAGTGGCGGTAATCGCCGTTATCCTGCTTGGCGATGGTCAAGATCTACGCAGTCCTCCTTGCGCTGGGAAGCATCGGTCTTTTGGTGGTGATTTTTGGCGGTACGCTCGCCGAGAATTTGGGCCATTCCGAAAGGGATCCCAATCTTCTGCTCGGGGGCCGTGGCCGGAAATTGTTTGGTGGAATTCTCGGGTTTTCGATGGGTGGGATGGCCGCTGAATTTTCCCCCCTCGACTTCTCCTGGCCGGTTGCCCTCCTCATCGCCTCCGGTTCGGCCGTCCTCGGTGCTGTTTGGGTCGGATATGCCGACAGAATCACCGCCGCCACTCCGGCCGAGACGGCGGGGGACCATCCCGGAACCGGATAGCCCATGCTTGTCGTATCCGATGTCCACGGCGCCTTCGATGCCCTGCGACGCGTGGTGAGTTCGGGTGAAAGCCTTCTAATCCTCGGCGATCTGGCCAATCTGACCGACTACCGGACCGGGGACGGGGCGGTTGCCACGGCATTTGGCCTCGATCTCGCACGCCAGGCAGGCGATGCGCGCGGGGAGGGAGACTTCGAGGAGATGCGCCGTTTGTGGAGGGATGCGGTGCCCGACGCCGACACCGGCCGACGGTCGATCGAAATGGCCATCGAGGGCCAGTACGCCGAGATGAGATCTGCGTTAGACGGTGGAAATGGATACGTGATCCATGGGAACGTCGATCGCCCTGATCAGTTGATCGCGGCGCTGCCGTCGGGTTTCCGATACGTCCATGGTCAATCTCTCGAGATCGACGGACTGGTATTCGGGTTCGTGGGCGGTGGGGTACGCACGCCCATGCAGGCTGTTGGCGAAATCGATGATGGAGAAATGGAGGCAATGCTGGAGTCGCTGGGCCCGGTCGACGTTCTTTGTACCCACGTCCCGCCGGCAGTTGCCAGCTTGCATCAAGATGTGGTCACCGGGCGAGCAGAGCGCAGTTCTGCACCGATTTATCAGTACATAGCCCGGTTTCGGCCGCGGCTTCATCTCTTTGGTGATGTTCATCAACCCCAGGCGACACGTTGGAGGATTGGTCCTACGGTGTGCCATAACGTCGGCTATTTTCGGGCGACCGGGAGGGCGATGCGACTCGACACCTCAGCCGTTTAGCTGCTGGCAGAGGGCTAGGATCGATCTCGAATCATGACCGAAGGTACCTTTCAAACGCTGGAAATCGATGCTTCGCCCGAAGATCTCTACGAGGTAGTGGCCGACGTCGCCGACTATCCCGAATGGGCCACGGGGGTCAAGGAGGTCGAGGTACTCGAGACGGGGGACGGCGACGAAGTCCTCAAAGCGAGATTCGTCATCGAGGGGTTTGTCAAAGAGATCGAATACGTTCTCGCCTACACCCATGATCGCCCCAACTCACTGAGTTGGTCGAGTATCGAAAGCGACGATGTCAAAGTCTTAGAGGGTTCTTACACATTCCAGCCCGGCGAGGAAGGTACCGAAGTGGTCTACGCGTTGTCCGTCGAGACCGTCTTCACAATCCCCGGGTTCATCCGGCGCCAGGCAGAGCGCCAGATCGTCACCACAGCCCTGAGAGGCCTTCGAAAGAGGGTCGCCGAGACAGGAAAATCATGAGAATCATCTTGGTCACAGGGAAAGGTGGGGTTGGCAAAACGACGGTCGCCGCTGCTACGGCACTAGCGGCTGCCGACCAGGGATATCGGACAATGGTCACCTCGACGGACCCGGCCCATTCTCTGGCCGACGCTCTCACGGTGAAGTTGGGCAGCGATCCCACGAACGTCGTCGACAATCTCGATGGACAACAGATAGACACTCAACGCCAGCTGGATAAGTACTGGGGTTCGATCAGGCGCCAGCTGATGGATGTCCTCGACTGGGGTGGCGCCGGCGGCATCGAGTCGGAGGAGTTTCTGATTTTTCCCGGCATGGACGAGTTGTTCGCCCTTCTGGAGGTCAACCACCACGCTCGCTCGGGCCAATACGACGTAGTTGTGGTCGACTGTGCCCCGACGGCGGAGACCCTGCGGCTTCTCTCCCTTCCCGAGGTTCTTTCGTGGTATTTCGAGCGAGTGATGCCGACTGAACGCAAGATTCTGCGGGCCGCCCGTCCGATATTGTCCCGGATCACCGACATGCCCTTACCGCAGGATGAGGTGTTCACCGCAGCGCAGTCGATATTCCATTCGATCGAAGGTGTCAAAGAGCTGATGGGAAATCCCGAGATAACCTCGGCTCGACTGGTGGTCAACCCGGAGAAAATGGTGATCGACGAGGCAAGACGGACCTATAGCTACCTCGGTCTCTTCGGATATGGCGTTGATGGGGTGGTGGTCAACCGGGTTTTGCCCGATGACGTGACCGACCCCTACTTCGATCGGTGGCGGGCAATTCAGAAGGGACACCTCGATGTCGTTGACGATGCCTTCGCCGATGTGCCCCGACTCCGGCTCCGTCTCTTCGACGATGAAATGGTGGGAGTTGATCGACTGCGCCGAATGTCGGACGAACTCTACGGAGAGGCCGATCCTGTAGCCGACTTCGACGCAACGAGCCCCTTTCGGATAGTAGAACGCGACGGCGCGGTCACCATGGAGCTCGACGTTCCCTTTGTCGAGAAAGCCGACCTCGATGTATTCCGTAAGGGCCACGAGCTCTACATCCAGCTCGGTCCCTACCGCCGCTCGTTCATTTTGCCGGATGCGCTGCATCGCCGTGAAGTCACCAGGGCCCGCCTTGACGGCGGAATTCTCTCTGTTGCTTTTTCCGATCCTGACGAAGCGTCGTCATGAATCGAGATGATGTGTTTGAAACCGCACGTCGCGCGGGTAAACGTGCTCTGATCCACCTCATTCAGGCTGCCATCGAGGCAGTCAAGGCGGTGGAGGCGGTAATAGACGAAGTCTCCAATATGGGGCAAAATGATCAGAACTCCGAGGATCGAGATCGGACTGAACGAATTGATGTGGAATGACTGAACAAAGACAGGAACCAATCCGCCCCGATGAGGTAATGGCCCCGGGGAAATCGATCCAACCCCGGCAACTCATTCAAGACACCGTGTTGATGATCCCGAACCTGGTCAAATTGATCGCCCGGCTCCTCGCCGATCCCCGGGTCCCCCGCCGTTCCAAGATGGCGCTCGCCGCCGCCGCCGCCTACGTCGTAAGTCCGATCGACCTGATCCCAGAGGTGATCCCGGTGATCGGTTGGGCCGATGACCTCATCTTCATCATGATGGCCCTCGACGCGTTGGTTGCCCGCTCGGGCCCGGAGATAGTCGAGGAACACTGGGATGGCCCCAACGACCTCCTTGGCCTCATCGAGGATGTGCTCTCGCTGGCCCGCAATGTGGTCCCGAGGCGGTTGCGGTCGTTGTTCGACCGGCTCAGCGGCTGATTCGACCGCGGCCAACGACAAGTTAGAGTCGGCTGATGGCATTCAGCGACGGCATTGCGGATTTCCGCTCCGACACGGTTACCAGACCCACCCCAGAGATGCTCGACGCTATGGCCGTGGCGCCTCTCGGTGACGACGTCTATCACGACGACCCCACCGTCCTTGCCCTCGAAGAGGAGTCGGCCGCCGTAACCGGCAAGGAGGCGGCGATCTTCGTGCCGACCGGAACGATGGGAAACCAGTTGGCCATCATGTTTCACACCAACCCCGGTGAAGAGATCCTGGCCCACGAGAGTTCCCATGTGAGGAGCGTCGAGGCTGGTGCACCTCAGGCGCTCTCAGGCGTCGGTTTTCGCACGGTCGCCGGCCCCGCCGGCGAGATTCAGCCGGACGAGGTGGAAGATGCGATGAGCCTCGCGGGCTTCTTTCCGCGTATTGGATTGATGGTCTGGGAGAACACCCACAACATGTCAGGGGGACGGGTGGTACCCATCGAGCTCTTCGAGAAGACATCGGCGGTGGCCCGGAGCCACGGCCTGGCCATTCATCTCGACGGAGCGCGAATTTTTAACGCGGTCGTCGCTAGCGGGGTCGACGCGGCTCAATGGGCATCTCATGTCGACACGATTCAGTTCTGTTTCTCCAAAGGGCTGGGTGCACCGGTGGGTTCGATCGTGTGCGGAACTCAGGACACAATCGACGAGATTCGGTTCTTACGGCGACGGCTTGGCGGTGGGATGAGACAGGCCGGAGTGGTGGCTGCTGCTGCCCGGGTCGCACTGGCCGACCGTGCAAGATTGGAGCTGGATCACCGTCTTGCGAAGCGACTTGGCTCTCTGGTGTCGGATCGGTTCCCCGGTTCACTCGAGGAAGGGGCGGTCGAGACCAATATGGTCGCACCGGACTTTGCGACCATGGGGATGGAATGGGGCGAGATCAACTCCCGGCTCACAGACGCCGGCATCAAGACCAATCCTCCCTTGGGCAAAACCTGGCGTCTGGTGACTCATCGCGATGTGGACGACGACGACGTGGATCGTCTGATTGCCGCCCTCTCGTAACCATGGATACCCGGGTGGAGTCGAATTTTCTGTGAGTTATGCGGTGCTTTTCCCTGGCCAGGGGAGTCAGTTTGTCGGAATGGGTGCCGGTCTCTTCGAGGCGTATCCCCAATTGCTGGGGGAGACTGCAGATGAGATCCTGGGGTGGTCGCTTCGCCGCATTTGTTTGGACGGTCCTGAAGAAACGCTGACCCGGACCGAGTATGCCCAGCCCGCTCTGTTTGCCCTCTCGTACGCACTTTGGGTCGCCTGGAGGGAATCAGAGGCGACACTCCCCGCCGGCGGTGCCGGCCACTCATTGGGTGAGTACACAGCGCTTTCCGCGGCCGGGGCGATCCAATTTGAGGAAGCTCTTCACCTGGTTGCCCTCCGTGGGCGTCTTATGAGCGATGCTGCCGATGCCGCCCCGTCCGGGATGGCAGCGCTCCTCGGTGTTGATGTCGGGGTCGCCACCAACGTAGTGGAGGCGAGTGTCGCCAACGGTGGCTCATTGCAAATTGCCAACATCAATGCCCCCGGCCAAGTCGTGGTTGCCGGGAGCGTTTCGGACCTGGAGTGGTTGGCGGAAAATGGCAAAGATCTCGGTATCAGGAGATCGATCCCGCTCAAGGTCGCCGGGGCATTTCACTCGAGCTACATGGCGTCGGCAGCGGAAGGCCTCGAGTCGGCCGTTTCTTCCAGCTCGTTCCAGTCTCCGGGTTTCCCGGTCTGGGCCAACGCAACTGCAAAGCCCTATTCACCCACGGGCATCGCGTCAACTTTGATCGCTCAAGTGACGTCGCCTGTACTCTTCGAGGCGACCCTCCAGGACATGGCGGAGACGGGTCTCGGCACATTTGTCCACGTCGGCCCGGGAGACGTCACGGCCGGTTTAGCGAAAAGAACTCTGCCTGACGCAACGGTGCTCGCCGTAACCGATCTCGAAGACATCGAGTCTGCTGCCGCGGCTGTGGGTACGATGTAGTGAGCCGAGGAGCAAGGTATGAATGCTGAGATAACTGGTTGGGGCAAGTGCATGCCCCCGAACGTCTTGAGCAACCACGACCTGGAGCAGATCATCGAGACCTCCGATGACTGGATCACCAGTCGGACCGGGATCAAGGAACGACGAATTTCTCACGTGGAAGCTTCCGAGCTTGCCGCGGTCGCCGGGTTGCGCGCCCTGGCGGCGGCGGGCAGAACACCCGAAGAGGTCGATCTCATTTTGCTGGCGACCTGCAGCGGTGACTCGATAATTCCTTCTACTGCGTCACGGGTCCAAGACCGGATAGGCGCAACCAACGCCGCGGCGGTCGATTTGAATGCAGCTTGCTCGGGTTTCGTGTATGGCATGGTGATGGGGACAAACATGATTCGGGGAGGGACCGATCAGGTGGTCCTGGTGATCGGCACCGAGAAACTTCACTACCTGATGGACTTCACCGACCGTACAACCTGTGTCCTGTTCGGAGATGGCGCCGGTGCCGTGGTTCTGGAACCATCGGATGATTCGATTGGCCTCCTCGGCTCCGAGCTCGGCATCGACGGCTCGGCCGGGAAATTCCTCGAGGTACCGGCGGACGGGACCCAGGGCAATCCGGAGCACCGCGACCCGGCCCTGTGCGGAATTTCGATGGAGGGCCAGGAAATCTTCCGGCGGGCAGTGACGATGATGGCCGAGAGCTCTCACATCGCTTTGGAACGCTCCGACCTCGAACTCGCCGACGTCGATCTTCTGATTCCACACCAGGCAAACGTTCGGATTATCGACGCCACCGCCAGGAAAATGGGTATCGATCCCAACAAGGTCTTTGTAAATATTCAATCGTACGGGAACACGTCCGCGGCCACCGTCCCCGTCGCGCTAACCGAGGCTCTGGAACAGGGTCGGATTGCTCCCGGCGATATCGTCGCCTTTACCGCCTTTGGAGGTGGGCTCACTTGGGGATCGGCGATCTACCGCTGGGGAAGCCGGGTCGAACCCCTGGGCGAGAGCGACGCTGAGCTGCCTCCGACCGAGCTGACGACGATGGACCTCCTGCAACCCAATTTTGACTTCTTCGGTACTCCGGAGAGGTCGGCGTGACAGAAGGGGTAGCGCGAGTGGCCCTCGTTACCGGGGGCTCTCGGGGCATAGGCCGGGCCATCGCCGAAAGTCTCGCTGGCTCCGGGCATCGGATCGCCGTCAACTACTCGGCTAATCGGGATGCTGCCGACGAGGTGGTATCCGGGATCGAATCCAGTGGCGGCGTTGCAGTTGCCATCCAGGCAGACGTTTCCAGCCGCGACGATGTCGACGTGTTGTTCGACTCCGTTTCGGCACAATTGGGCCCCGTCGAAATCCTGGTCAATAATGCGGGAATCACGAGGGACAATCTCTTACTGCGGATGACCGACGAGGACTTCGATCGGGTGATTTCGACCAACCTGCGCTCGACATTTCTTTGTACCAAGACCGCTTTACGGGCGATGCTGCGAGCCAGGTGGGGCAGGGTGATTTCGATAGCGTCGGTAGCAGGGATTTCGGGAAATGCGGGCCAAGCGAACTACGCCGCGTCCAAGGCCGGGATCATCGGCTTCTCGAAATCTGTGGCCAAAGAGGTAGGTTCGCGAGGGATTACATCGAACGTCATCGCGCCGGGGTTCATCGAGACGGACATGACCGACGAACTTGGCGATGAAGTGAAAAGCACGGCCATGGGATCGATCTCCCTCGGTCGATTCGGGGTCCCTGCTGAGGTGGCCGCAGCGGTAGATTTTTTGGCTTCGGATGGCGGCGGATACATAACAGGCCAGGTTTTGGCGGTGGACGGCGGCATCACGCTGTAAGTTCACTTCCAACATTTGAGATAGGAGATAGAGAAAATGGAAAGAAGTGATGTGTCAGAGCGCCTCGGCGGCGTCCTGGTAAGTGAGCTCGGCCTCGATGCCGCGAAGATAAATGACGACGCACACTTTGAGGAAGACCTCGACGTGGACAGTCTCGGCGTCGTCGAGCTGCTGATGGCTCTCGAAGATGAGTTCGACGTCAAGATCCCGGACGAAGACGCGGAGTCGATCATGACTGTCGGTCAGGCCATCGACCTCGTTTACGGGAAACTCAAGGAGTAGCTCTTCCTCCCCCCAAAGGCGGAGTCGGAGTTCTGTGCTCCCCCAAAAAGCGGAGCCACATGGGGGAGTAGCGCCGAGGCACGAGGCGGGGTGGAGGGACCGAGAGCCTCGCGCCTCAGCTGGCCTGTTGCTCTCGCCACTCGGCGAGACTGCGGTAGACGAGGACCAGTACCAGCACCATTCCGACGGTCACCGTGAGAAACGCGGCCACAGCGACCAGCCAGGACCAGCCCGGACAGGGTGTGATTGCCCCCGGAGGGTCCGACGTCGTGCAGCTGAGGTCGGTTGCCGCCCATCCGAGGAACCCGGCAAGGAGGCCAATCGCGAGTGAGGGCACCGCGATCCACGGATTGGGCAACCGTCGGCCCCCGGATCTCGTCACTTTCGCCGACCGTGCTCATCGATTCCGGCTTGGTCGAGGATCTCGGAGGGGGCCAGTTCGGGCGGAATCGCATAGGTAGTCCCTTTTTCGATGAGTGGCCGGAACGCCACGGCGACTTCATTGGACCACGAGATCACGCCGATCGTTACTCCTACAACGAGGGCCGCCATGGCGTGGGGGAGGGGCATCATGGGAGCCATCGTTAGCGCGAGCAGAGGCACACCAAATCTCAACAAGGCGAGGCCACCGTCGATAGTCCTGCTGTAAAGGAAGGCAAAGACGGGAACGATCACAGCGTAAAACACGACCCATCCGTTGGGCTCATACGGGACGAGCCCCAACAGTAACGGTGCGGATACTCCAAGAAGGGAAACGATCAGGGCGAGCACGGGAGGGCCTGATGCGGCGGGCAATTTCCGTACCAGGCGACTGGCAGCGGGAACCAAAAGGGCGATGAGGGAGATGCAGGACATCGCGACCGCCACCACCCCGATGAGGTCGATCGGTCGGGCCAGGGCGAGCAGAAACGTGACCCCAACCATGCCGATAAGTAGACGGTAAGCCCAAGGCGACCCAACCAGAACGAGGGCGACCGTGCCGATGGTGGTTAGGGCAATGATGCCTATTCCGATGAGGAGGACGGAGAGCTGTGAGTAGCTACCGGGTTCGATCATCAGGGCGACTACCCATACCAGAACCGTAGCCAACGGAAGAGCGGCGATCAGAGTGAATCTCACCAGCCCAGTTTCGCAGCAGAAACGGTCAAGCCGAAGTTGGGTCTCCCTGGTCGGTACCGCCGGCTACTGCTCTGAGATCTGCTTTCTCGCCGAATCCTGGTGTGTCTCCGGGTGACCAGATCGTTTCTTCGATCCAGGTTGTTCCGGGACGCAGTGTGATTACCGATCCATGGCCCGGCTTGTCCTGGTGGAGGTGGCCCAAAGGGGCACCGACCAATCGAAGCCGTCCAGCCTGAATCGGGTCCTGGTGGGAAACTATGACGACATCACCGTGGGGATGCTCAGCATCGAGTCGGCGAGCCACACCCGCCATACGATCTGCGAGATCGGCGAGCGATTCTGATTCGAACGGCAGCGATTCGGGATGTTCGAGATACGCCTCCAGTTCTCCGGGAAACCTGCCAGGAATCTCGCCCCATCGATGCCCCTGCCAACGATCAACCGCAGACCATTCCGTGAGGTCATGGTCCACTCTTACCGGGACCCCGGAACGGGCCGCAATCTCTTCTGCTGTCCGCAACGAGCGCTCGAGCGGCGATGACCAGATGGCAACCACCGCCCGCGGTCCCAGGTACCGACCCACTTTGCGCGCCTGTTCCACGCCCAGCGTGGACAGGCCAAATACGGGGAGTGTGCCGTAAACGATTTGATCGGGGTTCGAGACTTCCCCGTGACGAACGAGGTGGACCAATGCTGCCATGTGCCGTCAGTTTGGCTGGTCTCCCCACTTGTGTCAGGTATCTTCGGGTGTTGTGTGGACCGAACCGATTCTGCATGTTGATATGGACTCCTTCTTTGTCGAGGTGGAACGTCTCGGTCGACCCGACCTGCGCGGGCGCCCGGTGGCTGTCGGTGGCGTAGGCGGACGCGGGGTGATTGCCTCGGCTTCTTATGAGGCGAGGGGGTTCGGGGTTCGTTCGGCACAGCCGACTGCGGTGGCTATGCGACTCTGCCCTCAGTTGGAGGTCATCTCTCCGGCCCACAGTCGCTATGGCGAGATCTCGGCACGTGTGTTTGAGCTCTTCCGGTCGGTCACCCCGATGGTGGAGGGGCTCAGTCTCGATGAAGCGTTTCTCGATGTGTCCGGACTAAAGAAACACTTTCAATCGCCGGTAATCATTGGTGAAACAGTTCGAGCGAGATTGAGGTCCGAGCTTTCGCTGCCGGCATCGGTCGGAGTCGCTTCGAATAAGTTCATTGCCAAACTCGCTTCGGAGGCTGCCAAACCGAATGGGCTAAAACACATTCCGTCCGAGAGCCAGTTGCATTTCCTGCACGCACTCCCGGTCGAGGAGCTATGGGGAGTGGGCCCGGCGACTCTGGCTGGCTTACAGAAGCTGGGCATAGTCACCGTTGGTGACCTGGCCATGGTCCCTGAGCCGACGTTGATCCGAAATCTCGGGCCGAGTCAGGGGAGTCACTTGCTCGCTCTTGCCTCGGGCATCGATTCCAGAACGGTTGTTCCTGATACCGCATCGAAGTCGATATCTGTGGAGGAAACCTACTCCGTGGATTTGGAGGGTCGAAGCCTGGTGGAATCGGCGCTACTTGCACACTCCCAACAGTTGGCGCAACGCTTTCGACAGGCCGGTCTCGGTGCACGGACGATTTCACTCAAGGTCAGATTCGCCGATTTCACCACAGTTACCCGGTCACGGACGGTGGCCCATGTGATCAGCCAGGCACGCGACCTGTACCGGGTGGGATTGGATCTCCTCGCTTCGGTCCCGGATGACCAATCGATCCGGCTCCTCGGGCTCGGGGGTTCGTCATTTGAACCGGCGGAGGCACCAGGCCAGATCTCAATTGATGACGGAGATGCCTGGCATCGGGTCGGGGATGCGGTTGCCGAGGTCCAGGACAGGTTTGGAGTTTCGGCACTCAAACCAGCGAGGCTTTTGGGCGACGGGCGGGAGAGGGTTCCGGGGACCGATCCCGACAAATCAGACTGACACAAGAACCCCTCCCCTCATCTCCGAGTCGGTGTAAAGTTGGGGGAGTCGGGTATAGACAAGAGGTTGCAAATGCCCCTTGACGATCGTGAACAAAAAATTCTGGCTGACATAGAACGTCAGTTTTACGAAGAAGACCCTGAGCTGGCTCGAGCCGTCAAAGGCGTCGACTCTGGTTCGTCGCGAACCCGGGTTCGTCTCGCCGCAGTGGGAGTATTCCTCGGCCTGGCCACGATCCTCTTTTTCTTCGCAACAAATACCGTCGTAGCCTTGATCGGCTTCGCTGTATTGGTCGGGTCGGCGACGATTCTTGCCCCCGAAATCAAGCGTTGGGTTTCCCCGCCAGCGGTGGAACTCGAAGACTCAGACACCGAGATTTAACTCCCGATCTCGACCTCCGCCTTTCCGGTGAGTCGGCTAAGGTTGCGAACCCAGCAGTCCTTCTCCTGAGGACGTGTGACAGCTGGTATAAATTTTTGGATAACGCTCGCGTGGAGCGTGTCGAGGTTTTAGGAAGGGAAGAGTGGAGCAATCATTTACAGCCGACCAGGCTTGTCGGCTGACCAATTGCACACACCATCAACTGAGGTATTGGGATAGGGTCGGCCTGGTTCAACCCTCGCTCCAGGCAAGCGGGGGCCGCCCCGGGGTACGTCGTCTTTACTCATTCAGAGATCTAGTTGCACTCCGCGTCGTGCGAAGTCTCCTTGACAATGGCATGTCGTTGCAACGGGTCCGGCGAGCGTGGGATTATCTGCGTCGCGAGGGAGGGATGGACAGCCATCTGTCTGAGGTGAAGCTGGTAACCGATGGTCAGAGCATCTTCCGGGTGAGTTCGGACGAGGGCGAGATCCTCGACGCACTTCGGGAAGGTCAGTTGTCCTTCTTTGTCGCCATCGACCAGATTGCCCGCGAGGTCGAAGAGGATGTCACTCGCTTCGAACTCGACAAGGACCGCTTCTTGACCATGTTGCGCCGTGTTGAGAATGACATCGCCGAGGAGCGCCAGGGTTTGGGCTCCTAATACGACCTAGTTCTCTTCCCGGTTGATAAGTGATCCGGGGTTGAATCGAGAACGTATTCTCTGTCCGCCCTCATACTTGAGGCGTATCCAGTTTTCCACCGCCAGGAAGTCGGCCTCCTTGCCCTGATTGAGTTTTCCACCGTAGATGGCGGCGCCGTAGGCGGTAGCAATCGGAACCAGGGTCCGGTCGGTGGCTCTGGCGAACTCGATGGGCGTTTGGTCGGCCGGGACCACTTCCCCCAGATCCTTTAGCTGGTCGACGATCTCATCCCACGCCGCGGTGACGTCGCCTTCGCGGATGAGATTCAGCCGTCGCGTCCTTCTCAACCTCTTCGAGAAGGGAATTGCCATCACGAGGATGACCAGAATGGGGAAGATGAGTACCCGATACGGGAACGACGAGGTGTCCCCGCCGAATTCTCCTCCGAGCAGGTCGCCGTCATCGATTCCCAGCCTCGGGTCGTTTTCGTCAAATCCCGGTTGGTTGATCGTACCTGGCTGCTGGAGCGGGTCGGCCACGAACTCCTGAGGGTTGAAAGTCGCCGTGTAACTTGCGGGAAGAGAGTCGCCCCGGGGAGTGGGATCGAATTTGACCCAGCCGAAGCCGTCCATCCACATCTCTACCCAGGCGTGGGCATTGTTGTCCCGGACAATTATCGCGTTGGGGCCGTTTTCCTGGGCGACGACCTCACCGGGGGTAAAACCCCAAACCACCCGACTCGGGATGCCGAGAGTCCGACCCAGCACACCCATCGATGCCGCAAACTGTTCGCAGTAGCCGGTGCGATAGTCGACGCTTTCGGGGTCGTTCAACCACTCGGCCAATTGGAGTTCGGTGTGGCCGGCGGTTATGTCAGTGGAGTACTCGAAGGTCCCACTGTCGCGAAACCAGTGCTGGAGGAGGGTCGCCCGCTCGAAGTCGGACC
>JBGTGL010000036.1:0-2366 GCA_041746755.1 Acidimicrobiia bacterium
GGGTGAGCGACCACGTCGTGATGCCCGTGACCGTCGCTTCGCCTTACCCGTTCTCTTCCGATGGAAGCATGTCGTGGAGTCCCGCGGAACCCTGGTATGACGCCATCGTCGCCATGGCCACAGCGGCCGCCGTCACCGAACGAGTGGAGATTGGCGTCGGTGTTCTCATCGTCCCGATGAGGAATCCTCTTATTCTTGCTAAACAGATCGCAAGCCTCGACGCACTGAGTGGCGGGAGGATCGTTTTCGGGGCAGGTGCCGGATGGCTAAAAGAGGAATTCGATGCTCTCAACGCGTCCTTCGAGAACCGCGGGGAACGGTTTGACGAGTGGGTCGACCTCATGCGCGAAAGTTGGGTCGGGCATCTAGAACCACGAGAAGGTCTTTACACAGTTCCGACCAGGCTCTTTTCTCACCCCATCCCCACTAGGCAGATCCCGGTGCTCATCGGAGGCATGTCCAGGCCGGCGCTACGTCGGGTGGCCCATCGCGGTGATGGATGGTTCGCCTTCCAGCACGCGAATGAAATCGATCCCTCGATCTACGTATCGGGCCTCGAATTTATTAGAAGAGAGGCAGGCCGGACTGGGCGACAAGCCCCAGCGAGATTAGCCGTGCGGATGCCGGGGGATACGGCCACCATTTCGAATCGGATATCCGAGTTGTCCGAAGCCGGAGTTACAGACTTAGTGGTAGATGTCGATTGGGTCGGGGATGGTCCTTCGCGCACAGCGGAGTTGTTGCGCACGGCGCTCCCCTGATTCCCCAGGCTGAACGTGACATCTCGACCCGCGATCTCATCGAAGGTCAAGTTCAGTGCGACTGCTGGCCGGTGTGTAAGAGATGACCCCGGTGACTCCGGGCACGCGTTGAACTACCAGCCGCTCGATGCCCGATACAAGTGTGACAATCGAAAGCGGGCAGCCCCCACATGCACCGAGAAGTTCCAGCTTCACTATCCCGTCATCATCGACCCCGTGAAAGATCATGTCTCCGCCATCTGCCTGTAGTGCGGGACGGATGTAGTCGAGAGCGTCCCTGAGCGCGTCATCATCGACTCCCTCCGGTGAAGAGGGGTTAGCGGTTGGCTCGGTTCTCATAGGCTCCTTTTTCAAAAGACTCGTATCAACGTGCCCACGCCCCTCGCGATTGCGAGGTCGTACACCAAGGAGGCAACGGCGGCGTCCAGGGCGGGCATTCCCATGTGTGTCATGATGGTCCGCTCCGTGTCGCTTTCGCGACCGGGTTTGGTGCCCTGGATTATTTCGGTGGCGATGTCCGCATAGATGTCGGCTTTCGACAGATCTCCTGGAGCAAGGCCACCCAACTTCCCGACTTCGGGACCTTCGATCCACTCGAGGTCTCTGCCGTACCAACCGACAACCCATTTCTCAAAGCTGGTGGCACAAGCCTTCTCTACGTCATAAAACCCTGTTGTTGCACAGACGTGAGTTCCGGGTCGTAGCCATGCTTCCATCACTACGGGCTCCCGCGAGGAGGTAACTACACAAACGATGTCGGCATCTGATACTGCCGTCTTCACATCCGGAGCAGCGGCTATTTCGACGTCAATGCTTGATCCAATGTCGGACGCCAGTCTCTCTACCTGGGCGCGATCGATATCGAAAGCGACTACTTCGGAAATATCGAAGAGCTCGGCGAGGAGTAACAGATGCGTTCGGGCCTCGTTTCCGCAGCCGATCACCGCCACTGTCTCTGAATCAGCTCGCGCCAGATACTTGGCTCCGACGGCAGCGTGGCCTCCTGTGCGCATGTTCGTCACCGACGTCCCGTCGACAAGCGCCAGAGGCATGCCGGTCTCTGTATCCGTCACGAGGTCAAGGGCGGAGATGCCCGGCAGGTCCCGGAGGGGATTCTTACGGAAGCTAGAGAGCCACTTCACGGCGGCTCGCCCTAGTGGCCTCACCATGGCAGGGAAGGCCTGAACAACTCCATGCCCGTATGGAGGTTCGGGCAGCGAACGATCGTGGACGTACAAATTCACCGGATTCGTCTGCTCCACCAAGCCTTCACCCACCCACATGAATGTCTCGAGGCATCGCTCCAGGCAAAGGCTCGGGGTGAGGAGCTCGTCCACTTCGGCTCGGGAAACTACGAGTATCTCTCCGGGTTGCGGTGTTCGCTGGGTCATTGACAAAGTCCAGAATCGTAAGGCCGCACACCACACATAGTACTCGACAGTACTGGCTCAGCGGCCGGGAGACAAGCCAAACTTTTCGCCCATCCCACGTACTCTATGTCAACCTGCCAACCCTGCAGCTGGAATTATATGCATTGAAACCCTCACGGTCGCCCAACTTGCCGGAGATCCACATCCTGCATCGGCCCGGCAAGCTCGGGCTCGG
>JBGTGL010000037.1:0-3136 GCA_041746755.1 Acidimicrobiia bacterium
AAGGGAAAGTAGACGGGGAAGGATCACTATTTATCCTCGAATCCAAAGGCGAACTCGAAGCCAAGCTCGTAGATCACCCGGAGCTGCTTCACGCCTTTGACCTCCGGAGCTGACACGAGGGACCGGGCCTAACTTCCGAAGGCGGTTCGCGCTATCACTCTCGCTTTTCGGCCGCCGGGTCCCGTCCCCCACCCAGCCCCTCAACATCGGATAGGGCTGGGTAGGGGGTTCCCGCGGTTTGCCGTTTTCGTTCGATGGGCGCCCTAACGCGGACAGACCCCCGTTGAGGGCAGCGTCATCGCCGACACACTGGTAGCCAACTACGAGCTCGTCGAACGCGGCCCACGACCTCGGCCCGCTGTCCGCAGAGCAGCTACGGCGTGACCGATGTCACCCCAACCACGGCGGCATCACCTTTCTCGGCACCCAACTCCAAGGTTCCCCTGGCGACTGACACTTTCTCTGCTGTCAGTCGGAGAGTTGGCGTGCGCCAATGAACATCAGAAGCGAACCGACGAAGAAGATCACGGTGGCGATCAAACCGCTGGCATCATCGGGGAAACCGTCATAGCGGATGTAGCTGAGGATTATCACCAGTGCCGACAAACCGAAGAACCAACCAATGATCCGTTGAGTCTGCACACCGATTGAGATCCCAAGGACGCCGAAGGCTGATAGCACCACAATCAGTGCAAGCACGACGTAGAAGGTGCTTGGGTTCCACTCACCGGCGATCAACCCGAGGACCACCCAGTTGGCCACAATCAAACCAGCCCCGATGACCAGAAGACCCAGACGTCCTCCTGCCGTTCCGCTCGGCGCGACCACGGGTCCATCTTCTTGAGTCAATACTCCTCCTCGTTGGTTCACCGAAGTTTATAAGACGGAGCCCTACCATGTCCTCAGGAATCCGGTTCTTTCACGAATCTCGATCGAATTCGCGTATCTCAGCGATGTTTGCCGTCCAATGCTCTAATCCGCTGGAATCGGGGGCGACCATCCAACCTGCGTTGCAGATGTGATCCGAGAGGCCGACACCGTTACTACCTGCCCTTACGGCCAGCGGGACGGATTCGATGCAGCGTGGCTCAAACTTTGCGAACGAGCCGATGTGGACCTGACTTTGGAGAATTTCGAGTTGGTGCTCGCCAAGATCTGGGAAATCGATCCCGATATCCCGGCTTGGGTCGCCGCTGGTCACCACGCAAGCTTCACTCTCGCAATAGTTCAGCGGAGAGAAGTTGTTGAGGGTGGCGTCGAATTCCTCGGTTCTCAACTGGTGGAGTTCTTTGACACCTAGATCGATGGGCCAGTGCCCCATCCACCGCCCACCAATCAGAAATCCTGCATCTTCACTCTCGGGCTGGGAGGAGTAAGTAGCCACCGAGGAAGAAGCAGGCCGCACCTAAGAACGTACCGGCATTGACGAGTGTGAGATTGACGACGTTTCCGGTCGTGGGCAGGGTGAACGCGCCGATCGCCGCCAGCATGAAGAAGATCGACCCTAGGTAGTTGAGGGCGGCCATCCACCACTCGTCGTTCTCCTTTTGCACACTCCAGAGTCGTCCGGTGACCGCCCACCAGGCAAGGTGGCTGGCGACCAGGAAGGCGACCGAACCGAAAAAGTCGGGCGCCCAGATGAGTTGATTCACCTCGTCGGTGGGTACGTCGACAAATGCGGCACGAAACGTGTTGATGTTGAAGAAGATCATTCCGACCAGTTGGATCACAGTCGCCCACCACACGATCCGCGGGCTGTCGTCCGCTCTGACCTGTTGAAACTGCGTTAGACCAGCAGAAGTAAAGAAAATCGAACCGAGCAGGAACGTAACTCCGACGGCCAATGCCGGCACGTTGAGGAAGTAGAGCGGCAATGACCCAAGGGCGAAACAGGATGATCCGACCATGAACAGGATGCCGGCGCGACGGGAAAGATCGCCACGTTGGCCGCTGAGCTGTCGCCGCCAAAGCGTGGAGGTCTTTCGGTTCATCGTCTGATCAGTGAGCGAACCCGCTATCCGGATTAGGGTGCGGTGGCGGGAATTGCTCGAAATGGGCGACTGCCCCGGCAAGATCTTCGAGCAGCGAGTCGGCAAGGTCCATGTCGAAGCCTTCTCGAACCACGATCCGGAGCACGGCTACGTCGGTAGCGTCCTCAGGCATCGTGTAGGCCGGCACCTGCCAACCGTGCGTGCGGAGTTGCTCGGAGATGTGGAAGACCGTGTAGGAGTCGATGTCGTCCTTGAGCTTGAACGACACGACAGGTATTGCGGTGCCGTCGCTGACGACTTCAAAGGGGCCGATATTCGCTATTCCGCTCGAGATCTGAACTGCGATGTCCCGCAATGTCTCCATTATGCGGGTGTAGCCGTTTCGCCCCAGGCGAATGAAGTTGTAGTACTGGCCGATAATCTGGTTGCCCGGACGCGAGAAGTTCAGGGTGAACGTGGGCATGTCGCCACCCAGATAGTTGACATGAAAGACGAGATCCTCGGGAAGATCGTCTTGAGAGCGCCAGATCACGAAGCCCATGCCGGGATAGGTCAGCCCATACTTATGGCCGGAGACGTTTATTGATTTGACCTGAGGCAGGCGAAAATCCCACTCCAACTCGGGATGAATGAACGGTGCGACGAATCCGCCGCTGGCGGCATCGACATGGATGGGGATATCCAGGCCGTTCGCTTCGTTATAGGCCACGACACGGTCGTGCACCTCGCGGATCGGCTCGAACTCGCCGGTGTAGGTCGTCCCCAGAATGGGAACTACCCCGATGGTGTTCTCATCGACTCGCTCCATTACATCGTCGGGATCGACCACGTAGCGGCCCTTCTTCATGGGCACATACCGCGGCTCGACATCCCAATAGCGGCAGAATTTTTCCCATACGACCTGGACATTGCTGCCCATGACCATGTTGGGGATGGCCGAAGAACCAAGGGCCGGTTCTCCAATTCGATTGCGCCACTGCCACTTCATGGCCATTCCCGCCAACATCACGGCCTCACTTGAACCGACGGTGGAAGCCCCAACCGCATCGCCGGCCGGAGGAGCGTGGAAAAGCTCGGCAACGATGTTTACGCAGCGACGCTCGATCTCGGCGGTCTGCGGGTACTCGTCCTTGTCGATCATGTTC
>JBGTGL010000038.1:0-13771 GCA_041746755.1 Acidimicrobiia bacterium
GGAACGGATCGCCGAGTATCTCGAGTCCACCCCCGACGTGGTCGAACGGAAGATGTTCGGAGGAATCGCGTTCATCATTCAAGGCAACATGGCTGTCGGGGTGAGCGACGACTCGATGATGGTCAGGGTGGGAGCCGACGAATACGAGGCAGCACTTAGCCAGCCGGCCGTGAGGAGATTCGACATGAAGAGCGGGGAGATGAAGGGGTGGGTACTGGTGGACCCGTCGGCGCTCGTCGATAACAGGGATCTGTCGAGCTGGATCGACCGTGGTCGGGCATTTGCCCTGAATCTCCCTCCGAAGTAGTCACATGGGATACGAACACGTCGAAGTCGAAATATCAGCCCACATTGGCACCATCTGGCTCAATCGACCCGAGAAACTGAACGCTCTCTCCTCGGACATGTGGGACGACATTCCCGATGCTGTTGAGACTCTCGATGCGGACGACTCGGTACGGGTAATCGTCCTCGCCGGCAGAGGAACTGCCTTCACCGTAGGAATCGACGTCGCGATGCTCGCATCGATGGCTCCTCAGGCATCATCACAGGCGAAAGCCAATCAGCGCCTGTATGGAAACATCAAGAAGCTGCAAAAGACAGCTTCGGTCTTTGCCGCTTCCCCGAAACCCACTATTGCCGCGGTCCACGGATTCTGTCTCGGGGCCGGAATGGACATCATCACCGCTTGCGACATCCGATTCGCCGCCTCAGATGCCATATTCTCGATCAGGGAAACGAGAATGGGTCTCGTAGCCGATATCGGCACCCTGCAACGTCTCCCCGCCATCGTCGGGGCCGGCCATGCCGCGGAACTTGCGTACACGGGGGATGACATCAGCGCAGAGCGCGCGGTCGAGATCGGATTGGTCAATCGGGCAGTCACCAATCAAGAGTTGATGAGCCACACAATGGAGGTCGCCGCTGCAATCGCCCGCAATAGTCCCCTGGTGGTGTCAGGGGTTAAGAAGGTTCTAGCTGCCAATCCGGGGCGCACTGTTGAGGAAGGCCTCGACTTCGTGGCCCACTGGAACTCGGCTTATCTACTCAGCAATGATCTGTTTGAGGCCGTAAACGCCTTCACCGAGAAGCGTCAGCCTGATTTCAAGGGCGAGTGACCGGTCGCAGAAGCCCCTGCCACCTAAAACTGGACCGCTGCCGCCGCCCAATGGAACCCGGCGCCAAAGGCGGTCAGCACGACAAGGTCACCCTTCTTGATTCGCTCGCTGTTGACAGCCTCTGCGAGTGCAAACGGCACGGTGGCGGAGCCGGTGTTCCCGTACTTGTCCACATTGACATATACCAACTCTTCGGCGAGATCCAGCTTTTTGCGAACGGCTTCGATGATCCGAAGATTGGCCTGGTGAGGTATCACGAGCGAAACATCGGACATGGACTTTCCGATACGATCGAGCACTTGGATCGATGCTTCGCTCATTCGCCGCACCGCCTCAATGAACACCCTCTTCCCATCCATGATCACCCGGTTGTAGTCACCGCTCGCCAATGTCAGTTCATTGAAGGGATTCCTGGTCCCACCGCTCGCCAGAGTGAGAATTTCGGCATAGCGGCCTTCGGTACCACTCACCACATCGAGAAGCGTGGCCCGGCCGCCGTCAGGCCCGAGAACCACGGCGCCCGCCCCATCCCCGAACAGGACCGCTGTTGCTCGATCTTTCCAATCGACCATTCGAGTGATCAGCTCAACACCCACCACCAGGATCCGCTTGGGCTCGAAGGCAATCCTGGTGCGAGCGACATCGAGAGCTTGCACGAACCCGGCACAACCACTGCCGCCGAGGTCATAGGTCGGAACATTGCGACATTGCAGACGATCCTGAAGCAACGCCGCGGTGTCGGGCGTGTACATCTCGGGCGTGTCGGTGGCCAGAATGATCTCGTCGATGTCGGCGGCGGTGAGTCCGGCATCGGCTAGTGCGATACTGGAGGCATCCGCAGCCAGGGTGAGAGTCGACTCCTCGGGCGCTGCTATCCGGCGCTCCTTGATTCCGGTGCGTTGGACGATCCACTCATCGGTGGTGTCAACCAATTGGGCCCAATCATCGTTGGTCATCACCTGCTCAGGAACATATCCGCCAAAACCTAGGAAACTTGCCATGGGCGGCAAGCGTAACCGGTCGATGCGCCCCTGGCGGCCAGCATCACTTAACATCGAACGCCAGCGAGTTCTGGCACCAAACCTCCAAGGAGAGATCTTTCTTGATTCACTCGATCAACCCAACCGACGGAAAGGTTCTGTCCTCGTTCGAAGCGACCACACCTGACCAAGTCCGACGTCATATCGAAACCGCATCAGAGTTGCAACGAGAGTGGTCCGAAACAGCCGTAGAGGAACGTGCTCCCCACATGCTGCGGGCGGCAGAACTACTTGAGGAATCACGCGAGAGTCTTGCCCGGCTGATGGCTGAGGAGATGGGAAAACCCGTTGCCCAGGGTCGAGGAGAGGTCGATAAGTGCGCATGGGTTTGCCGCCACTATGCCGAAAACACCGCCGAGATCATCTCCGACATCCACATCGAGGCCGATCGGGCAAAGAGTTACGTCGCCTATCGGCCGCTGGGGGTCGTCCTGGCTGTGATGCCCTGGAATTTCCCCCTATGGCAAGTCTTTAGATTTGCCGCTCCTGCACTGATGGCCGGGAACGCAGGACTGTTGAAACACGCATCAAATGTCACGGGATGTGCCCTGGAGATCGACCGCGTATTCACCGAGGCGGGTTTCCCCGACGGGTTATTCCGGACTTTGGTGGTGCCCTCTTCTCGAGTCGATGAAGTTCTCGAACATCCGGCGGTGGTGGCTGCCACCCTCACCGGATCCGATGCTGCAGGTCGTGCAGTGGCCAGCAAAGCCGGAAGCCTCCTCAAGAAGACAGTATTGGAGCTGGGTGGCTCCGACCCTTACATCGTGCTCGCTGACGCCGATCTCGAGCAGGCCGCCGCGACCTGTGCGACATCCCGGTTGATAAATGGAGGTCAGTCATGCATCTCAGCGAAGCGGTTCATCGTCGAGGCACCCGTCATGGACGAGTTCGTCGAGCTGATGGCGAGCAAATTGTCAACTGCGGTTGTCGGTGACCCCCTCGATGAGAACACGACCATGGGGCCAATGGCCCGCATCGACCTTCGGGACGAACTCCATGCCCAGGTTGATTCTTCCATCGCGGCCGGAGCCAAGCTGGTCATGGGTGGCAAGGTTCCCGCCGGCGACGGCGCTTTCTATTCTCCAACACTGCTGGCAGGCGTCGAGGATGGAATGGCGGTCTATCGCGAGGAGACATTCGGTCCGGTGGCGGCAGTCATATCGGCTGAGAATGTTGATGACGCGGTGCGCATCGCCAACGATTCCGAATTCGGGCTCGGGGCCGCAATTTTCACGGGCGATGTCGAACGGGGCGAAGAGATCGCACGCAATCGGCTCGAGGCCGGCGCCTGCTTCGTCAACGCCTTCGTTGCGTCAGACCCCCGGCTTCCGTTTGGTGGGATCAAGATGTCGGGTTACGGGCGGGAGCTTGCCGATTTGGGAATGAAAGAGTTCCTAAATGCCAAGACGGTCGTCGTCGCTTGATGGATACCGAAAGCGATTCAGCCGCATACGCCGACGCTCTGATTCTGTTTGGAATTACCGGCGACCTCGCCCGAAGGAAACTGTTCTCGGCGCTCTATGACCTGACCGCCGCCGACAAGTTGGATATGCCGGTAATAGGTGTCGCTTCGAGTAATTGGAGCGACAGTGAACTCATCGAGCATGCTCACCAGTCCCTCGAAGTTGCGGAAAAGCCAATCGACGAAGAGGTGTTTAGCCGGCTGGCATCGCGCCTTTCGTATGTGTCCGGGAACTATCGCTCCGCCGACACCTTCGCCCAGATCGCTCGGAGTGTCGGAGAACGGCGATGCACCGTCTCATATTTGGCGATTCCACCCTCGCTATTCGATGAGGTGATCTCTGGCCTGTCATCTGTTGGCCTCCATGAACGTGGTCGTGTGGTGGTCGAGAAACCCTTCGGCCGTGACACCGCATCGGCCACCGAATTGAACGAAATCGTCCACCGCTACTACCCGGAGGAACGGGTCTACCGCATAGATCACTTTCTGGGCAAAGAAGCTGTCCAAAACCTGATGGTCTTCAGATTTTCCAACACGATCCTTGAACCGGTGTGGAACCGTCAATACGTCCGAGGGGTGCAGATCACACTCGCCGAAGCTTTTGGCGTAGAGGGCAGGGGATCGTTCTACGACGGAGTCGGGGCGATCCGAGATGTTATCCAAAACCATTTGCTGCAAGTTCTCTCGGTTCTGGCGATGGAACCACCGGTTTCAGATTCTGCCGATTCCCTGCGCGACGAGCGGGTCAAGGTCTTGGAGGCGATCAGGCCGATTGACCCTGAGTCTGTGGTTCGGGGGCAGTATGAGGGCTACCGCGACGAGCCCGGAGTAGATCCGGAATCAAACGTCGAAACCTTTGCGGCCGTCAAGATCGAAATCGACTCATGGCGTTGGGCGGGCGTCCCGTGGATCATCCGGGCCGGCAAGGGACTCGCGGCGACGGTCACCGAAGCAGTGGTTGAGTTCGTCGAGCCCCCCCGACCACTTTTTGCTGACGAGGAGCTCCGGCCCGCGCCCAACCGGCTCACCTTCCGAACAAACCCAGATGTGGACATCAATCTATCTCTGCAAGCGAAGAAACCGGGCGCCACCATGGTCAGCGGCCCGATCGAACTCCATCTCCAACACGATCGGACCGAGGGGCGAGACCCCTATGATCGGCTTATTGGAGACGCCTTGAAAGGCGACCAATCGCTGTTTGCTCGTAATGATGGAGTTATGGAGGCATGGCGCATAGTTGAGCCTTCACTCGACGATCAACGCAAGCTTCACACATATCCGAGGGGATCGTGGGGGCCGTCGGAGGCTTCCCGGCTGATCGAGGCTCCATACAGGGGGTGGCTCACCGAATAGGGACAATTCCCAAAAGCGGGAATCGATACCACCTACGGATCCGATCTGGCCAGATCACGGCCAAGACCAACTCAGATTGTGGCAGTTCTAATTGCGCGATCGCTCTCGTGTTGTGGATAACCTGCACATGTGATTTGTGCCTGGTGTCGATCTGAATTGAGCTACCTGCACGGACATGCTGCCTGTCTCCGGGGAGCGTGTCCGATGTTCGGCTTGAATCAGGCTGAATGCTGCAGTGGAGAAACGGCCGAATTCTGTCCAGCACCAACGGCGAGCATTGCTGCCAGTCCTATGTCCCAAGATGTCTGATCACTCAACCACCATCGAAGATTTCTACCGCGCATTTCAGAGGGGCGATGGAGAAGCAATGGCGGCTTTCTACCACCCCGAAGCCACATTCAAAGACCCGGTATTCAGTCTCCGGGGTAACGACGTCGGTGACATGTGGCGGATGCTCTGCACCGGTGACAACGATCTGGAAATCAATTTCTCCAATGTCCACACGACCAACGATGGTGCTACGGCCCTTTGGGAAGCCTCCTACAAGTTCGGCCCCAAGCGACGACCGGTCGAAAACAAGATCGAGGCTCGTTTCAGATTCCGAGACGACTTGATTAACGACCACCTCGATGAATTCGACCTGGCTGCCTGGTGCCGTCAGGCGCTCGGCATCTCTGGTTCCCTCTTCGGAAACTCCAGTTGGTTCCAGGACAAAGTCAGAGATCAGGCGGCTGGCCAACTCAGGCGATTCCAGGGGCGACGATCGGAATGATCCGCCTTGTTGTAGTCGTCAGTGATTGGGGCGATGAGTTTGCCAAACAGGCAAAGCGGGTAGACCTGGTTTCGAAATTGCCGTAGTGGGCAGATAGGCACCGGATAGAGTTCCGGGAAACCGAACAAGGAGGAGAAACTAGTGGATGTCTTAGCATTGGTCATTGGGGCCATCATCGCGGGTGTCGTGATCGGGCCCCTGGCTCGTTTGGTAATGCCAGGAGCTCAAGACCTGTCGATTGGGATCACCATTCTGTTGGGAGGAATCGGCGCATTGGTCGGAGGTATCGTCTATGCCCTATTCGGGGGCGACGAAACCAGTGGGATCGATTGGGTCCTCCACGCCGTCCAGGTCGCTGTTGCAGTCCTGGCGATCGTCGTTTACGCCAACGTGATGAAGGGTCGGTCCGCAACCTAGCCCAACGACCAGGGAACTCCGGGGGAAAGCCCGGGATTTCCGAAACGATATGACATGAGGAAGAGTCGCCAGCGTCCATAATCGGGCGCCTGTGACTCTTCCTCTTCGCGTTATACAAGCCGTCCGGCCCCAGGCGTCGCTCGGCGTCCTCGCCGGAGCAGCGGTGGTGGCGGCCGTTTTTGCTGCCACCCCCTTCCTCCTCCCTGAAGTATCAAACCGTCTCGGAACTCCCCTTGGTGTAACCGGGCTTCTCAGTACCGCTCAGGTCGCAAGCTTTGCTGTCGCCTCCTTCTTCGCAGGTCGTTTTCTCCGACCTCGGAGGAGGCTGCACTATGGGAGCCTCGTGCTGGTCGCCATCGCGTGCGCCGCCTCGGCCTTGGTGCCCAACTTTCCTCTCCTCGTGGCCACCAGAGTGTTGGCCGGGACCGGGATGGGAACACTCACATGGATCGCGTGGGCCGACGCGACGCGCTATTCGACGGGCATCGGCGAGATCGCTGCGATCGCCCCGATAACGGCCGCGATCGCTTCCCCGGCGCTGGGCTGGCTGACGACCAAGGGTGGCTATCCATGGGTTTTTGCGGCCCTGGCCTCATTTGCTGCGATTTCGTTGATATTCAAGGTGGATTTCGGCGAGCTGCCCCGGGTAGGGCGGACAGTAAGCGAGTCCAGATCAAACCGCTTGTTGCTCTTTGGCCTCTTCCTACTCACGCTGGGTGGATCGGCGGTATTCGTGTTCAGTGGGGCCATCGGAACCCAATTTGTCGGTCTGTCGGCGGTAACCGTGGCGTGGGTTTTGAGTCTCAATGCCCTCGCAGGCGTGGTTGGAACAAGGATTCGAGCCGGGCCAGGTCGCGCTGGCATCTGGTTGTTGGGCGTTGCTGGATCCGCCATGGTCGTCGGAAATTTCGGTCTTCCCTTGGTCTATGTGGTCGCCCTTACCGTTTGGGGGTTCTCTTATTGGGTGTTCGTACCCGCCGCCATAAAGCTGCTTGCGGAGAAATCTCTGACTCCAACCGAACGGGTGGGCGATGCCCAAGCCCTGATGGCGCTTGGGGCGGGTGTTCGGGCCTGTGGTTGGAGGCCTGGCGATCGCCGGATCCAACTTCGGGCGTCTCTCAATTGTGGGAGGCGCCATCTTGCTTTTCTCGGCTGCTATCGCTTTCGGAGTGGAGTGGGGACGAAGCCGACAAACCGTCTGAGATGGGACGCGCGCTCGGGAGGACTTGAACCCCCAACCTCCTGATCCGTAGTCAGGCACTCTATCCAATTGAGCTACGAGCGCTTGGGAGACCTAAGGATACCGGAGGGTGCCTTCCTTTACGAAAGTCAGATAGGCGCAGCCGTCAATTCGTGGATTGCGCAACCTCTGCCGGGATTGTCTCATGGAAAAGGCCGAAGAGAGCTCTGTCGCGGTGGAATGACCGTCCTCTGACAGACGGGAAATGAAACGAATCACCTCCTCATAAACCGAATGTCCACCCCGGCTCAGCCGCGGGTTGAAGAAAGAAAGAGGAGTTATGAAATTACCCAAGAAAAGCCAGCGATGGTGGCTGATGATTGCGGTGTTTGCGCTGGTGGCCAGCGCCTGTAGCGGCAGTACGCTCGACACCACAACCACCAGCGCCGCAGCTGGAGAATCGACCACTACCGCAGACACCGGTGAGACAACCACCACAGTCGCTCCGGGCACCCCCGGAGCCATGACGGTGACGGTTGATCTCAACCCCGATGCGGTCTGGAGTGACGGAACACCGGTCACAGCCGAGGACTTCGTTTGTACCCATCAGGCATTCCTGAATACACCGGGGTCGCTTTCGACTATCGGGTATGCGGATATGCTGTCGGTGGCCGCCGGCGAGTCCGACAAGCAGGTTGTAATTGAGTTCGCCGAGGCTTACGCCCCGTACAAGACGGTGTTCAATCAGATCCTGCCTGCTCACCTGATCGACGATTGCAATGACGTCTCGGCCGACTTCCTGGACTCGGTCCCGGTTTCGGCGCGGGCGTGGCTTTTAGAGGAGTGGAGTGACCAGCAGGCGATAATGGTGCCCAACGATGCCTATTGGGGCGATGATACGGCCACTGCTGCGCGACTGATCCAGGTTCCTCGTACCGAGGACGGAGGAATCGCGTCGCTGGGTGCTGGCGAGGTCGACTTCATCTTCCCGCAGGCATTCGCCGGTATCACCGACGCACTTGCAGCAGATAACATCGACTTCGAGCCGGGATACGGGACCAACTACGAAGGCCTCTATTTCCAGCAGGGTGAAGTACGGAACGGCCCATTCGCCGATCCAGTGTTCCGGGCAGCGTTCAGCATGTCGGTTGACCGCGACCTGATCCTGGCCAACATCTACGACCCGATCTTCCCAGGTGCACCGCTGTTGCAATGCGGACTGTGGGTGCCAAATATCGGAGACTGGTGTGACAACACCCAATTTGAGAACAGCTATGACCCCGAAGGGGCCGCGACCCTCCTCGAGGAGAATGGTTGGACCTTGAACGGCAGTGGCCTCTGGGAGAAAGACGGCGTCGTCCCCGAAATCAAGTGGATGATCAACACGCCAAATGCACGTCGCGAGTCGGCGCAGGCATTGATGATTCCCGAGTTCCTCAGCCAGGGATTCAACGTTGTGGCCGATAATGGAGATGCCGCCACCGTATTCCAGCAGAGACTTCCTGCCGGTGACTACGACCTGGCGATGTACATCAACACCGCGGCTCCCGACCCGAGCGTTACCGGCATCATGGCCTGTAGCGAAGTTCCGAGCGAGGAAAACAACAACCAGGGCCAGAACAGCGTGTTCTGGTGCAACGAAGACGCCAGTGACCTGATGGTTCAATCAGACCAGGAGCTCGACGTGGCCGCCCGGACCGACTTGGTTCATCAAATCGGCCAGGCCCTCGTGGATGATCATGTGATGCTGCCCCTCTTCCAATTCCCCAATATCGCCGCTTGGCGTACGGATAGGATCGAGGGCGATGCCCCGGCCGCAGACGCGGCCAACTACCGGGCATACAACAACAGCTCGCAATTCTGGCAGCCGATCGGCAAGGACGACATAGTCGTGGGAGCCGAGCAGTGGCCCGAATGCATCAACCCGGTGACAGAGTGCGCCAACTCGTCCTGGATGGTTTGGACAACTTCGTTCGCGGTGTTCCCGGCCATCTGGGATACCACAAGCGAGGGTGACTTCGCCCTAACCAGCCTCGTGGTCGGCGAACCCACCGTCAGCGTTAATGGTTAACGACTAATCGATGGAACCGGGGTGCCTCCGCGGGCACCCCGGTTCTCGCCTTGGAGGACACAGGACACAGACCATGGGTAGATATATTTTTCTAAGAACGATGTGGGCGATCCCTGTCCTCTTGATCGTCACATTTCTCACCTTCTGGGCAGTCAAAGCTGCCACCGACCCCGTTCAGAGCTATTTGCGGAGCAACCCGCGTGCAACGGCCGAACAGGTCGAGGAATACAAGGAGGTTCACGGATTGGTGGGCTCGACCCCCGAACAATATTTCCATTGGCTCGGCAATTTCTTGACTCTCGACTGGGGAAACTCCATTAAGGGCAACACACCGGTGTGGCCCGACCTCAAGAACGCTTTGGCCAACAGCCTGGTGCTGGGAATAACCGCCAGCGTCATAGGGATCACAATCGGACTCGCCATCGGGATCTTCTCCGCCCTCCGCCAGTATTCCAAGTTTGACACACTCTCTACGGGTGCCGCCTTCGTCGGTATCTCCATTCCCCCGTTCGTCTCTGCGGTGCTCCTCCAGGTGTTCTTCGCCATCCTGTTGACGAATTGGTTGGGGGCTAGCTCACCGATTCTTCCGGTTGCAGGGATATATCCGCCTGGACAGACCGAGTTCGACCTCGGTCTGCGAATCCAACACATGATTTTGCCGGTGACGGTGGTCGCGATTCAGATCATTGCCACATACAGCCGGTACATGAGGGCTTCGCTTCTCGACGTCAAAGAGTCGGAATACATGAGAACCGCCAGATCAAAGGGCATATCCGAGAGCAGGGTCGTAGTCAACCACGCCCTCCGAAACGCGATGATCCCGATCATCACGGTTGCGGCGATCGACTTCGGCGCCATCGTCGGGGGGTTAATCATCACCGAACGGATCTTCGAATACAAAGGCACGGGCGACTTTCTCCTGACGGGATTGGCCAACGGCGACTTCCCTCAGGTGATGCCACTGATGTTCATCATCGTGGCCTCTGTGATCATCTTCAACCTCCTCGCCGACGTGTCCTACGCCTGGATGGACCCGAGGATTCGACTTGGTTGACCTACACCAGCTGCCAGGCCAGACCCCTGAGGTTGTGGCCGATGAATCCCACGTGACGGTGGCGCAATCCGCTTCACCAAGCCGCTTGGCAGCCCGCCGGTATCTCCATCACCGGGCCGCCATGATCGCGACGGTGGTTCTGATCGTGATCACACTTGCTTGTTTCTTTGCCAATTTCATCGCACCTTACGGCGAGAACGAAACCATCAGCCTTACCGAGGATTCTCTGCAGCGCGCCATCCACATCCCACCAAATGCCCAGTTCTGGTTTGGGACCGACGCGATCGGGCGAGATCTTTACTCGCGCGTTCTCTACGGTGGAAGAGTCTCCCTGTTGGTCGGTATCGCCAGCGCCATATCCGCCGGACTCATCGGCACCGCGGTAGGAGCCTTTGCCGGCTTCCGCGGTGGTCAGATAGACAACATGCTGATGCGGGGCACCGACCTCTTCATCGGGCTTCCCCTCCTGGTGGTACTGATCATCATGCGCCTCCTTCCCGAGAAACAGCCATGGGCGGCGACCGTCCTCGGCGAGCCCGGATCGAAGCGACTGATGATCACCCTGATATCGCTGGTGGCGTGGATGACCACCGCCCGTCTGGTGCGCGGCGTCGTGTTGAGCCTCAAAGAGAAGGAATTCATCGAGGCGGCCCGCGCCGTCGGTGCCCGGGACCGGCGGATAATCGTCCGTCACCTGGTCCCCAACACAATTGGCCCGATCGTGGTGGCGATGACCTTCATCGTGGCGGCAGCCATCGGGTTGGAGTCGACTCTGTCCTTCTTTGGATTCGGCCTCGATCCAACTCAGGCATCCTGGGGCAACCTCCTCGCCGACGCGGGCACCAACATCATCACCAAAAAGTGGTGGCTCGTGCTCTTCCCCGGGCTCATTCTGCTGATCACCATTCTCTGCATCAATTTCATGGGCGACGGTCTGCGCGACGCCCTCGATCCGAAACAAGACAAGGGCGTCTCCGGATGAGCGATCCAGTTCTGTCGGTCAGAGATCTGAGGGTTTCCTTCCCAACGGACGACGGCCTCGTGCAGGCGGTCCGCGGGATCAGCTTCGATATTGCCCAACACGAGTTGATGGGAATCGTGGGGGAATCGGGATCGGGAAAATCGGTCACATTTCTGGCGGTCATGGGGCTACTCCCTAGACGCGCCCAAGTGAGCGGCTCGATAAAGGTCGACGGAGTGGAACTTGTCGGTGTGCCTGATAAGACTCTCCGGAAGATCCGTGGCAAGAAGGTCGCAATGATCTTCCAGGATCCATTGACAGCGCTGAACCCGGTGCATCGTGTCGGTCGACAAATCGTAGAGATGATCCAGGCCCATCAGGATCTCAACAACGACGCTGCGATGGTCAAAGCCATCGACCTCCTCGAAATGGTCGGAATTCCCCAACCGGCGACGCGGGCCCGACAATACCCGCACGAATTCTCCGGTGGAATGCGACAACGCGCCATGATCGCAATGGCTATCGCCAACGACCCCGGCATTCTGATCGCCGACGAGCCGACCACCGCCCTGGACACCACAGTCCAGGCCCAGATTCTCGATGTGATCCAGTCGATTCAGCATGAGTTAGGCGCTGCGGTCGCATTTATCACCCACGACCTCGGTGTTGTGGCCCGGATCGCCGATCGAGTACAGGTGATGTATGCGGGAAGGGTTGCCGAGCGTGGTGAAGCACACGACATCTTCATACGGCCGAGCCATCCCTATACGGTCGGGCTACTTCGTTCGCTGCCCGATGCCGTCGGTTCTCGTTTGGTGCCGATCCCGGGTGCCCCGCCCAACATGCTCAGCCCACCGTCCGGCTGCGCCTTTCGGGTTCGGTGTACCCACGCCGCCGATATCTGTGCCGAAAATCTTCCCGAACTAGTGCCATACGGGGTCGTGGAGACGGCCTGTCTCCGGGTCGACGACATCATCGCCGAAATGTCGGTATGACCGAACCGTTGCTGGAGGTCACCGACCTTTTCAAGTTGTTCGAAGTCCGACAGGTGGTCGGGCGACGGGTGATCAAACACACCGTTCACGCGGTGAGCGGTGTCAGCTTCCATATCGACGAAGGCGAAACTCTTGGGCTCGTTGGCGAATCCGGGTCCGGCAAGTCGACAGTGGGCAGGTGCCTCCTCCGTCTCCTCGAGCCGACCAGCGGTTCGGTGCGCTTCCGCGGCCAGGAGTTGACCACTCTGGACCGTGAAGAGATGAGGGAACTGCGATCACAAATCCAGATCGTGTTCCAAGACCCGTACGCCTCCCTTGATCCCCGGATGACCATCGGAGCAACCATTGCCGAGCCTCTCGAGATTCACGGTGTGAAGAGCGACCATAAGGCGATCGTCGCCGAGCTCCTCGAGCGAGTCGGCCTTTCGCCCGACCACGCCAAACGATTTCCACACGAGTTCTCCGGAGGGCAAAGACAGCGAGTTGGGATAGCTCGTGCCCTTACTTTGCAACCATCACTTATCGTCCTCGACGAACCGGTGTCCGCCCTCGATGTCTCTATCCAGGCTGGGGTCCTAAATCTCCTCGACGATTTGCAGAAAGATATGGGGCTGTCCTATCTATTCATCGCCCACGACCTATCAGTGGTCCGCCACATCAGCGACCGGATTGCGGTGATGTATCTCGGTCGGCTCATGGAAGTTGGCGACAACAACGAGATCTACGAACGGTCGGTAAACCCGTACACCCAGTCCCTGTTGTCTGCGGTTCCACTCCCCGACCCGGTACTGGAGCGCCAGCGGCAACGGATCGTCCTCGAAGGCGACTTGCCCAGCCCGGTCAACCCCCCATCAGGATGCCGCTTCCGTACCCGCTGCCCGATCGCCTTCGAGAGATGTGCCGAAGACACCCCCGAGCTTAGGGAGATCGAAACCGATCACTGGACGGCGTGCCACGCCCCGCTTTTACCCGGCCAGAGTCTCGCCGACCTTGTGGGAACCCAGTAGCCGAACAGAATCCTTCCCCGGAGGAACGACGGGGAGACGGATGCTCTCCCTCCACGCGACCGAAAGCGGTCACACCACGGCCTTCGGCTGTCGCCTCGGGGGGAGGAACCCGCCTTCTTGCTCCTTCCCCGGAGGAACGACGGGGGAGACGGATGCTCTCCCTCCACGCGACCGAAAGCGGTCACACCACGGCCTTCGGCTGTCGCCTCGGGGGAGGAACCCACCTTCTTGCTCCTTCCCCGGAGGAACGACGGGGAGACGGATGCTCTCCCTCCACGCGACCGAAAGCGGTCACACCACGGCCTTCGGCTGTCGCCTCGGGGGAGGAACCCACCTTC
>JBGTGL010000039.1:0-10104 GCA_041746755.1 Acidimicrobiia bacterium
GACAGTGCATTTATACCTGACATGGATCGGTTCGTAAACCCTCAAGCATTATTAATCTTCGCGATCTCAGAAACTGGCGAGATCAAACCTGGTGACATCTTTGGGGAAATCGAACCAGGCAAGCGCTTTGGACGGAATGAAGCAGCACAGACCCCCGGCGGCTTCACCTTCCCAAGCATCCGGTTCGGGAGCGTACCCCTTGTCCCCATACTTCCTGGCCATCTCCATCGCGATTCGCGTCCCCAACTCGACGCCCGGACTATTAGTTGGCCCAGACTGTCCCTCCACGATCACCGCCTGCCAACCATCCTCGAGATGAAGGGTGCACGCCGAATTCCGGCTGAGATTCTTGACATGGACGGTCTCGGGGGAACCGTCATAGAAGAGTCGGCCGTCAATCCAGACGCCCCACCGGGGAACGACGTGGGGGCGACCGTCTTCCCTGGTCGTGGCCATCCAGTACTGGTCCGACTCCACGAGCTTGGCCTCAACCTCGTTCCAGGAGAGGAGGTCTTCGTCGGACTCCGGTACTCCGTATCCGGCCGGCATCTCCGGCCGGTCTCGATTGTCAGCACTCATCCAGAAACCATAGGCTCCTAGAGTTCTGAGGGACAAAGGAGCAAGGCCATGAGCGGAATCCCTGACCACCTACGATCCGTCACCCCATCACTCACGGTTACTCCGTGTGCCGATGCCATTGAGTTCTATAAGAGTGCCTTCGGAGCGAAAGAAACCAACCCAAGGATGACCGGTCCCGACGGTGTAGTCGCACACGCCGAAATTGAGATCGGAGGCTCTGTAATCATGCTCGGCGACGAGTGGCCCGACGGGCCGACGCTCTCGCCGAAGTCCCTGAACGGATCAACCGCCTCGCTGTTTATCTATACCGACGACGTCGACGCCCTCTGGAATCGGGCGGTTGCCGCCGGGTGCGAGGTGGTATACCCGCTCGAGATGCAATTCTACGGCGACAAAGGTGGCCGCCTGCGCGATCCATTCGGGCACACCTGGGGCCTAGGACAACACATGGAGGACGTCAGTGACGAAGAGATGGCGTCGCGCATGGAAGCCTTCTACACCGAATAGACCGAGGTGAGGACAGCCCTTTCAAAAACCGCGATTCTCAGTTCCTACTGGTGGTGGGGGTCGTCCGCGCTGGTTACGTGAACGGTCCCCTCGGGATGTTCAGGAGGCGAGTAGAGCGAATACAGCTTCAACGGGACGTCACCGGTGTTGACCACGTTATGCCATAGCCCCGCGGGGACAATGAGTGCCCAATCCGCCTCAACCGGATGGCTCTCCTCCACTCTTTCTTCCGTTCTACTCAGGTCGAGGCGAGCCGAGCCTTCTTCGATTCGTAGAAATTGGTCGAGATGGCCATGGCGTTCCCAACCGACGTCGTCACCAACCGCAACGCTCATCAGAGTGAGCTGGGCGTGCTTTCCGGTGTAGAGCACCGTTCGAAAGTTGGTGTTGTCTATGGTTAGTTCTTCGATATTTCCGGTCCAACCAAGCATTCAATCTCCTCTTATTTTGTGATGATGGGTGGCGATCGCGTCCCGGGTCATTTCGAGCCGGGTCCGGATCTCTTCAGCGAGTCCGAGGATTTCGCCGCTCCCGGCGAGTGAGAGAAGGACCGACGGGTCGATGAAGTCGATCATCACTCTGTCTTTGCCGTCCTGACGTACCACCACGCTGCACGGCAGTAACACTCCGACCGATGGGTTGTGGCTGATCGCCTGATGAGCCAATCCGGGATTACATACCCCGATGATTACATATGGTTCATGAGTGACTTCGAGTTCCTCGCGAAATGTGTTCGCCATGTCGATTTCACTGACGACCCCGAAACCGTGCTCACCGAGAGCGGCTTTGGTCTTCTCCACAGCTTCGGTGAAGCCTTCGTGGATGGTCAGCGTGAAGTGGTAGGTGGACATAAGGCTCCTATTTCGGACTTTCGCGTACCAGTGTCCCGCACCGGGGGCCACCGGAATAGGGGCGATGGTCCCGGGCTGATCGGTCCAAGGTCAGATTCAGAGCCGTTCCCCGGGCTCTCCGCGACGCCGCCGACGCGAGAAACTCAGGGTTCACCGCGTCATGCAACATCACTGGGTCGGACGAGTCGGTTGCCACTCCAATCGCTACCGTGGGGCGGGTGCCTGACCTGATCAACATGGCCCATTGCTGATAATGCCAGCCCGATCCCGCATTCTCTGGCGAGTATCGCCGCCCATAATTCGTGGTGTCGGCAGGACGGTCTTTTCACTAGAGGTGGAGCAAGAAACCAAACTGCCTCCCGCTCCCTACGTGATCGCCGCCAACCACTACTCACATTTCGACCCGCCGGCAATCGGCTCGGTTATTGGCAAACCGGTGAGGTTTCTCGCTCTTGACGACCTAATCGGAGTCAATCCTGTGCTCGACTGGCTGATTGGCGGTTACGGAGCGATTCCTACCCCGAGATATCGGCCCCCGGTCAAAGCGGTACGAACCGCCCTTTCCGCCCTCCAGGCGGGAGAGATCGTCGGTTTGTTTCCCGAAGCCACGCGGGTCTCGCACTGGGGCACCCTGGCGCCGAAACGCGGGGCAGCGTGGCTCGCGATCCGAGCAGGTGTTCCGTTGGTCCCCGTCGCTGTGATCGGCACCGGCAAAGCGATGGGCTTGGAAAACCGGGTTCGACGTAGTCCGATCCGGATCGTCGTGGGGAACCCACTCCCCGCCTCTGACGATTCCATCGCCCTAACCCGCCACTGGACCGAGTGGATAAGTGCTCAGATCCAACGATATCCCGACTCCGAGGCCGACGGCCCGCGGCGAGCCTTTCACGGCGGCGTATAAACCGGAGGGTACTGAGTCCGCGCTGGCCGGATACCCTTCGCAGTGAACACCGTTACATGTAGTAACCGCCTGGATAACAATGCGGCAAAGATACGAAGATCGGAGCGAGGCTGGCCGAATCCTCGCCATGCAGCTAGATGTCTATTCGGGTCGCACCGATGTCGTCGTTCTCGGGCTTCCCAGAGGCGGGGTACCCGTGGCAGACGAGATTGCCCGGCGCTTGAACGCACCCCTCGACGTGATCCTGGTCCGGAAGGTTGGAATGCCTGGCCAGGAGGAGCTGGCCATCGGTGCCGTGGCGAGCGGGGATGTCTTCGTCAGGAATGAGGAGATAATCGCCGCGGCGGGTCTCAGCGATGAGGTTGTCGACCAGCTCGCAAGTCGAAAGCAGGCCGAATTGCGAGACCGTCAGGCATCCCTCATCGGCAAACGCCTACCAATGCCGGTGGAGGGCTTGCTCGTGATTATCGCCGACGACGGAGTGGCGACTGGATCAACCATGCTCGCCGCCATCGCCACGCTTCGCCAGCGGCGACCACAAGAGATCGTGGTTGCCGTCCCGGTTGGCCCGGGGGACACGATCGAGAAGCTGGGTTTGTCGGCCGATCGGGTCGTCTGTCCCCGAGTACCAAGTCGGTTCAACTCGCTGAGCCTTTGGTACCGGCACTTCGAGCAGGTGTCGGACGAGTCTGTCCGTCGGATCGTCAGCTCACGACAGCCATAGGTCGTTTGGCGCGAAGCAGCCACGACAAACGGCCGGGTTACATATCCCTGAACAGACCGATATGTTCGAAATTGTCAACTCCTCGTATCGGGAACCAGTGATGCCTGCCGAACGTCATATGTATGTAGCCCACCCCAATGATGAAGTTCTTTCCTGCCCGTGATGGGCGATACCCCGATGGAGATCACCGATGCGTGTTCTAGTGGTTGAAGATGAAACCGACCTCGCCTCGGCGATTGCAGCCAGTCTGCGACGCGATGGCTATGCCGCAGATGTCGCCACTGACGCCTCGACCGCGGTCGACCTCGCCGCTGTCAACTCCTACGACCTCATCTGTCTCGACCTCAACCTTCCCGACCGTGACGGTCTCGAGGTATGCCGGGAATTGGCGCAGGGCCCGATCCATTCTTTCGATCCAGGTCCCGCCCCGAAAGTCATAATGGTGACAGCCCGGGGGACGGTCGAAGATCGCATCAGGGGACTCGACGAGGGGGCCGACGACTATCTGGTCAAGCCCTTCTCGCTTGGAGAGTTGAATGCCCGGGTCCGAGCAGTCCTCCGTCGCGATACGACGGTTAATGGATCGGGTGTGGCCTATGCCGGCATCGAAATGGACACGGCCCGCCACGAAGTTACCCACTCAGGTCAACCGGTTCACTTGAGCGTCAAAGAGTTCGCTCTTCTTCGCTGGTTCCTCCTCCACCCCGAAGAAGTCCACAGTGCCGAACGTCTCCTCGAGCACATCTGGGACGAGCACGCCGATCCCTTCACCAACACCGTCCGCCAAACCCTGTCCAACCTCCGCCGCAAGCTGGCGCCGACGGGGGCAGCTCAGCACATCGTCACCGTGCCTGGCCGCGGCTACGCCCTCCGCGAAATCCCGTGATCGCGCCCGAAGTTACCCACGAATCGTTGGGACGGCGGCGCCTCGCCCTGCTTCTGACCACACCGGTCGCCCTATTAGCTATAGCCGTCATCATCACCTCGCTGATCGCACTGGCGAACATCGACCCTGTACCGGGATCAACAACAGATGCCGGTCTGGCACGAATCGGCGACAACCTGGCGTTCGTCATCGTCGCCGAACGGGGACCGGAGCTCACCGCCGCACGTGCGTTGATCATCAATTGGGGGATCATCGCTCCGACGGCACTGCTCATCGTTGGCGCAATGATTGCCTGGTGGCTCTCCGGCCGGGTCACTGGCACCATCGACGCGGCGCTGATTTCTGTGACCAATGCCGAACAAGAAAGACAGGGCAGGATGCAAGAGGTGGTCCATGAACTTCGGACCCCCCTGGCGATTATGGGGACCAACCTCGAGCTGGCGGCATATGGGGCCCAACCCGAAGGTGAATCAGCGGGATACATCGAAGTTGCCCGCCGGGCCGTGGGGCGAATGTCGCGAACCGTCGCCGACCTGGAAGATCATGGTGCACTCGCGGTTGCGACGGAGAGAGAGCCTGTCGACCTTTCGCTCGTTGCAAAAGCCATCGTCGACGAGAACAGTGGGCCTGCGATGTCTGTTGGGGTGAGAGTGACTTCGGCACCGGGACTGCAAAACCCGCTTGTCGTCGACGGAGCCGACATGGCGGCGATCGGTACCGCCGCGGGCAACTTCATGAGCAACGCTCTCCGCATGGCGCCACGAGGTTCAGAAGTCGTGGTCAACAGTGGGGAGCTCAACGGATGGGCCTGGTTGTCAGTGACCGACCAGGGTCCTGGCATACCAGCCGGGCTCCACAGCAGAGCATTCGAAAGGGGATGGCAGGGCGCCCACGACCGCGACCGACACAATGGGTCTGGCCTCGGGCTAACCATCGCCCGTCAGTTGACCGAAGCTCAAGGTGGGTTGATCACAATCGAGTCAGAAGAAGGCGGAGGCGCCACGTTTGCCCTCTGGCTACCCATCGATCCAGAGGCCAGTCCCGAATCGATTCTGGCCGCCGACCGCATCCACCCACAGAACAACCCCTGGGTTCCGGTCCCCGCCACTCTTTGACAGACTTTTTAAACAGGTCTCGATAGGTTCCGGCAAGTCTGACTCAACACCCCGGAGGTTTTCCCTTGACCCAACTCGACACCCGCCCGTCCCCGAAGCGTCCCAAGCGGCGCTCCTGGCGCGATCTGCCGGCATCGCCACCCGTGGGCGAGATCCCTGAAATGAGTGAAACCCAGATCCTCGAATCTGTGGCCAAGCCTGCACCCGCACCGGCTGCCCCCGTGGCACCGGCCGATCGCCACCGGTCGCGATGGCTGATTGCCGGAGTGGTTGCGGCACTGGTTATCGCCGGTTTGGCGGGACGATTCCTGGGCAACGACGGCGTGAGCACCACACCGACCGTGGCCGCCACCGAAGCCGAGTCGGGTAGTCCCGCCGCGGTCGCCGCGGCTCTCGGCCCTGCCGTGGTCCACATCGAGATTCTCGGAGGGCTCGACGCGGGTGGCGGAGTTGGCTCAGGGTTCATCTACGACGCATCGGGGTTAGTGCTCACTGCGCACCACGTGGTTTCCTTCTCCGACGAAGTAACTGTGAAGCTGGCGGACGGGCGAAGCCTCAATGGGCGGGTAGTGGGGCGGGCTCCGGAGCGCGACCTCGCCGTGATTTCGCTCGACGACGCCACCGACCTGGTGGCTGCCAACATTGCCGAACCAGGTTCTGTGGAAGTGGGTGAAGTCGCCATCGCCTTGGGCAGCCCATTCGGATTCCAACAATCCGTAACCGCGGGCATCATCTCGGGCCTCGACCGTGAGCTGGAGACCCCGGTCGGTCTGCTCACCGGGCTGATCCAGACCGACGCACCCATCAATCCCGGCAACTCAGGGGGTCCGCTCGCCGATGCCGAGGCTCGGGTGATCGGGATCAACACCGCCATCGCATCGATGTGAGGGGGAATCGACGGAGTTGGTTTCGCCATCCCTGTCGAGGACTTCGACGACTTCATCGCCGAGGTGGAGGCTGCCGGTGGGGCCGAGGCCCCGACCATTCCTGCACCGGAAGGGGCTGTCGACTCGCTGATACCGGGGCTGGATGATCTCCTTCCCGGTCTCGACGACTTGCTCGACCCCAACGGTCAGAGCTTTGGTGAAATACCCGGTCTCCAAGAGATGCTCGAAGAGATGTTCGGGCTCAATGACCTCCCACCCGACCTCCAACAGCTGTTTGAAGATCTACTAGGTGTACCCGGAGAAGCAGAAGGACAAGGATCATGACCGACCAGAACACAACCGTATTCAACTCTCCCTCGGTACACGGAGCGCAACTGCGCGAGGTTGCCCATGAGCTACAACGGGTAATCGTTGGCCAGGAACGGGTCCTGGAGCGGGTACTTGTGGCATTGCTCGCCGGAGGACACTGTCTACTCGAGGGTGTGCCCGGGCTGGGCAAGACACTGACCGTTTCCACCCTGGCGGGGACACTGGGAGGAACATTCACCCGAATTCAGTTCACACCAGACCTGCTGCCATCGGACATCGTCGGAACCCGTATCTACCGGCCATCCCAGGAGAGTTTCGACGTCGAGGTGGGTCCGGTCTTCGCCAACTTCGTGCTTGCCGATGAGATAAACCGGGCACCGGCCAAAGTGCAGTCTGCGTTGCTCGAAGTGATGGCGGAACGTCAGGTGTCGATTGGTGGGACGACGTACAAGCTGCCCGCCCCATTCCTGGTGCTGGCCACGCAGAACCCGATCGAATCAGAAGGTGTGTATCCATTGCCGGAGGCACAGCGCGACCGGTTCCTGATGAGAATTCCGGTCGACTACCCCACTGCCCGAGATGAACACGAGATCGTGGAACGCTCCACGGCGACATGGGTAAAACCCGAACCAATCCTTTCACCGGAAGATGTTGCCGGCCTGCAAGCCACGGCGACCGAAGTGTTCGTCGACAAGGCTGTCCAGGATTACGCCATTCGCCTTGTTCTGGCGACGCGAAACCCCTCCGAACACGGGGTCGCGATCGATGGGCTCCTCGCCTACGGTGCCAGCCCTCGGGCGAGCATCGGTCTGGTCAGCGCCGGTCGAGCCCTCGCATTGCTCCGCGGGCGGGACCACGTGCTTCCACAAGACGTGTACGACGTTGCCTACGACGTGTTGAACCATCGGCTCGTCCTGTCTTTCGATGCAGTTGCCGACGGAGTCAGCGTCGACGACGTGTTGCTCGAGGTGCTCACGACAGTTGTGGCGCCCCGTTTGTCAACGTCGCAGTTGATTGGTAGCCGCTCATCGCTGGTGGGCTGATGTTGCGAACTAGGTCACGCCGCCCGGCGGGGGTCCAACCGATACCCCGCCGCTCCCGGCTCACTTCGCCGTCGACCGCGCCCGTGGACCGCCTTCGCCTAACGGTGATGCATCGGCTCGACGGGCTCCTGTCTGGCGACTACGGAGGTTTGTTCCCCGGCCACGGAACCGAGATGGGTGAGGCGCGGCCCTACGTCCCCGGGGATGACCCCCGTCACATCGACTGGGCGGTGACGGCTCGAAACCACGAGCCACATGTCCGCGACATGATCGCCGACCACGAACTCGACGTGTGGTTGGTACTCGACACGTCCTCGAGTCTGGCCTTTGGCACGGCGTGGACGACGAAGCACGAGGTGGCGTGGTCTGCCGCCGGTGCCTTCGCTCTTCTCGCCTCGAAAGCAGGCAATCGGGTCGGCGCGGTCACAACGACAGTCGATCCCGGCAAAACGCGGCCCTTGATGTTTCCAGCACGGGGAGGCGCAGCACATACCGCCGCGGTTCTTGCCGGACTGCGAACCGAACCCGCAGACGGTCAGCAAGGTGACCTCGGTCGGGCAATGGAAATGGTCGGACGAACAGCAAAACGGCGGGGCATGGTCGTTGTCATCTCCGACTTCCTCGGAACTACCGAGTGGGAGTCCGGCCTGCGCCTGATCGCCGCCCGCCACGACGTAGTAGCGATCCAGGTTGTCGACCCACGCGAGCTTTCCATCCCCGATGTCGGGCTGGTCTCGCTGATCGATCCCGAAACCGGTCGTCGACGTCTCCTCGATACGTCCGACATTCGAACAAGACAGAAATATGCCGACCTTGCGACGCGTCGGCGATCTGACCTCGCGACTTCGTTCAAAAGAGCTGGAGCCGACCACTTCGAGCTCCGAACCGATCGCGATTGGGTCCTCGACTTTGTGCGATTCGTTTCCAACCGAAAGGCCCGGTTGCTGACTTCAAGGAGAACAGCATGATGGAAGAGTTCGCCTTTCTGGCACCGGCAAGGCTGATTTTATTGGGCATCCCGGTGGCGTTGTTGATCGGGTATCTGTTCGCTGCCGCCAGACGCCGACGATTTGCCATCCGCTTCACCACGTTGGAAATGCTCGATGACGTCGCCCCGGACAAGCCGGGGTGGCGCCGACATCTGCCCGCCCTTGGTCTGGTCCTGGCGGTGACCGTTGCAACCCTGGCCTTCGCCAGACCCGTGATCGCTGGCGAGTCGGTCGAGACTTCGAAGCTGGTGGTGCTCGCCATCGACACTTCGATTTCGATGCGGGCAACCGATGTGCCACCAAGCCGGGTGGATGCTGCCCGGGAAGCGGCTGGTGCCTTCCTCGAGTCAGTCCCCGACGGAGTGGCAGTGGGGGTCGTTGCTTTCGACGGATCAGCGAGACAGCTGATTGCCCCCACGACGAATTTGTCGGCTGTGGAGAGGATCATCGACAACTCGATAACAAGCCAATCTCTCGGCGAAGGGACAGCCATTGGAGAAGCGGTTTTCCTAGGTATCGGCGCCATCGAGGGTTCGATCTCCGATACAGGTGACGATGGCTCGAGACCCGAAGACGCGCCGGGAACGATAGTTCTCCTCTCCGATGGTGATACCACTGTTGGTCGGTCCAACGATGAGGCTGCATCTGCAGCTAGGGACGCCGGAGTAAACGTCCATACCATCGCCTTTGGCACCGACTCCGGAGTGATCGATGATCCTTTCATGGGAAGAGTTCCGGTTCCGGTCAACGAGGCGGCTCTGGAGAAACTGGCCCATCAAACAGATGGTCAGGCTCTAACGGCTGCAACCGTCGACCAACTCAGCGATGTCTATGAAAATCTCGGACAATCGGTGACTGTGGAGCGGGAACAGGTCGAGATCGGCGACTGGTTTGCTGGTGGCGCGGTGGCGATTCTGGCTCTCGCCGGGCTGGCGTCGCTGCTCTGGTTCGGCCGCCTCCCCTAAGCCAGACAACCCCCCGTCTCCATTCCTTCCCCGCTTCGGGGAAGTTGGCTCCGCCGAGGAACGAGGCGGAGACGGACGGGGCCGGCACCCACCAACTCAAGCTTTGCTTGCTTCTTGTTCCTTACCCGCTTCGGGGAAGGTGGCTCCGCCGAGGAACGAGGCGGAGACGGATGGGGCCGGTACCCACCAACTCAAGCTCTCCGCGGGAGCTTCCACACCCCTTCAGCCTCTGAGGATCGAAGGCGTTTTAGCGGTAGTTGGTGGTCATCAGGAAACCGCCGGCTATAGCGGCAAGACCCAGCAAGAGCAAAGATTGGTCTTGCTGGAAAATGAATCTGATCAACACCA
>JBGTGL010000040.1:0-6359 GCA_041746755.1 Acidimicrobiia bacterium
CCCGCCAATCAGAGCGAGGAGGGTGTCACCACCAACCTATCCGGTCCCACCCGGCGTAACACTGTTGATATTCGGGTTGACCTGACCACTCTCGCCGGACTCAACGAAAACCCCGGAGAAATCCCCGGTTGGGGACCAGTCATAGCCGACATCGCCCGCCAAGCAGCAGACCCCGACCTCATCTGGCAGACAACCGTCGTCGACGAGAACGGCAACATTGTTTCAGTGGGAACCACCCGACGCCGACCCACCCTTGTCGAACACCGGTATCTCACCGCCGAAACCACCACCTGTGTCGGACCCGGATGCCGCATGCCCGCCCACCAATCAGACATCGACCACAACCAACCATGGTCCCGGGGTGGCAAAACCGCCCCCGAGAACCTCGCACCCCTCTGCCGCCACGAAAACCTGATGAAAGAACACGGATGGACCCTCAAACGCAACCCCGACGGCAGCCACACCTGGACCACCCCCCACGGCCACAAATACATCACCGGGACCGACCCGCCGTGACGTGTCGGCTTATCTTTATTCAGCCCACTTCAACACCCGCAGGGCGCGGAGGGTGTTCCATCGACTCGGGAACCCGTCGGGACCTTCCATTTCCAGATGCGATGGCCCCTGATGAGTGTTTTCCAGTGGCCATAGTCCCGCTGGGGTTCTCTTCTCGGTGACGAGTTCGAGCGCTTGGCTCACCCGGTCGTCGGCCGGGCCACCTTTAGATCGAAAATAGTCGAGGGCACGGAGCACGTCGTAATACCAGCGGACGGGAAACGAGAACATGGTGAACCTAGGGTCGATGACCTGCCCTGTGGATCGGGTTCGGTAGAGGCCACGGTCGAGAAGGTACTCTTCGCCTGCCTTGCGAGCTTCGCCGACCTCTGCTGATTCGCCACCCGCTTGTTCCCATTCGAGGAGCCCTTCGAGCACGCAGATGGTGGTGTGAAACGAAGAGACCTCGGCGCCGTACTCTGCCCAGCAGTTCCACCCACCGTCACTCAGCTGGTCGGTTAGAAGTCTGTCAACCATGCCATCGACGGATTGGCCGAAGTAGGAACCGTTGGCGAGGGCGATTCCGTTGATGCAGGGTTCGACCTCGCCTTGGAAATATGGAGCGTCATTCGCATCCCACTTGACGTTGTCGCGGACAGCGGCCACTGCCCGAGTGGCTTCGGGGCTGGCCGGATCCAGGCCAAATTCGCGGAGGTTTTGGAGAGCAAAGTGCGTTGCCGTCCAGGCATCGAAGAATGGTTTTGACTCGTCGACCCATCCCGGTCGATAGGTCCCTCCATCCCAGCGACCGTCGGCATCTTGAAGCGCGAGCAGTTCGGAGCCCCAACCATCGGTGGCCACCTTCGACCTTTCCTCCGCCATGACTTCGGCGGTCTCCTCGGTGAGGTCGCGCATCACCTGCCATCGAATCGACGGGTCAGATTCGAGAAGCCAGTCAACGACCTGCGGGTCAATCACCGTCGCCGCCCCCGATGCTCGCCGAGATCAGTGCTCCTAGTTCCCCGGGTTTAGTGAACTGGGGCCAGTGTCCGGTGGGGAGGTCGACGTACTCGACATCCTTGATTCGGGTGAATTCGATGACCGGATCCATCTCCTGTGAAATCCAATCCTGGAGCATTTCGGCGCTGAATTCGGGGCAGATCATCGTCACAGGCACTTCGTATCGTTGCTCATTGGAGAGCTGCTGGGGGTCACTTACTGCGCGAGCCGGTGTTGGTATCGCCACGGCAGCAAATTCGGCGAGCAGTGCCTCGTCGAGATCAGCAATGTCCGATTCGTCGAAGTCGGACCAGCTTGGAAGTGGCACTTCACCGTTGACAGCCGGGTAGCCACCGGCGTTGGGCTGTCCGTCAGCCGTAGGGAAGCCCCCGACATAGATCGCACGTGCTACTCGTTCTGGCCGAGCGTCGACGGCTGCATGAGCAACTCCAGCTCCTGCTGAATGCCCTACCAGAACAACATCGCCATCGATGGAGTCGATTTCATCAACCACCGCGGCCACATGATCCGCCAGAGTGATTTCCGAACGATCGGAGTCAACCGATTCCAACCCGGGCAAAGTGATCGGGTGGGCGGTGTGCCCGGCCGCTTCCAGGATCGGGGTGACCTTGTCCCACGATGAGGCATTGAGCCACATCCCGGGAATGAGAATTATGTTCATTTGTTCCTCCTTCAGTGTCGACCACCAAGCGAATGATCGACTAATATGGTTTAAACCAAATTACCAGAACGTTTTATCCATGTCTAACAGTATTCCGATCCCCGATTATGAGTTGGCCGACGAAATCGTGGTGACCGCACATGCCCAGCTACGCGCGATGGGAAACCCAATCCGGTCGAACATTCTCGATCTTTTGCTCGAGCGGGCAGCCACAGTGACCGAGCTCGCCGAGGCTCTGGAGCGACCGAAGAGCACCGTGGCCCATCATGTCAATGTTCTACTTGTTGCAGAGCTACTCAAGGTGGTTCGTACGCAGAGAGTGCGGGCCATCGATGAGCGCTACTACGGCCGCACCGCCAGCCTCTTTCGTGTTGGCGTTGTGGATAGATCAGATACCGGTGCGCCTCGGGTCGGCCCTAACCCATTGGCGGAGGCCGCTGTCGAGGCGGGTCTAGCTCACGATAGGGACGAGCTTCGGTCGACGACGCGTCATGTGCGGATTCCGGAGGAAGTGGCAGATGAGTTTTGGGAGCGTGTCGTTGGCCTGGCTCAAGACTTTTCCAAACTGCCCCGGTCCGGCGACGATGTCCACGGGTTCGTCGCCGCGGTTTACCGGGCCGACCGGGGAAAACTCCCTCAATAGCGTGGGCTCACTTTTCGAGGGGCTTGAGCTGGCTCTCGAAGCGAATCACTCCGGCGCCGTAGTTCTCGATTGCCCACTCGTCGGCGGAGGACTCGACAACGAGCGATCCCAGAATCACCTGTCCCTTGATTTCGTCCGTGTAGCTATATCCGAACCCGACCAGGCCAGGAATCTCGCCTCGGTTGGCGATTTCGTTGAGCTGGTTCTGAATATCGAGCAACTCTTCAGCGTTGGTCGTCCCGGGGCCGACACACAAAGGCCCTCCCCAGAGGGCTCTCATCTCGTGTTCGTGAGATTCGAGATCACCGGTGAATAACGCCACGACCACATACTCCTGGCGACCAGCAAGGTCGCTTTCCTCGGGGTCCTCGAGCAGGTTGAATACCCAAACCGCGGTCCGATCAGGCTGGTTGTTGGCGTAGGTGATTGCGTTGTCCATATCCTCTGGCGTGGTCAAGGGTCCATCGGTCCAGACCCAGCCTCCCGGTGGCGGGTCGCAAGGCGGAGTGAAATCGACATCCACCTCCGGAAACCCTTCGGCCTCCACGGGGACCCCATGCAAAGTGAATTCGCCGTCCTCGAGCTGGACTTCGATGGTCATTTCCGCCCAGGTCGCGCCATTCGCAGTCTCGGCCCAAGGAACCGTCGTCCAGTCAAGGCCGTGGATTGGCGGGCCGCTGCACTGGGGTGGGAGCGACTCGGCCACACCTCCAGCACAGACCAACGGGTTGTCCCCGGTGTCGATGACCGTGACGGTCCCGCGGTAGATCTGGTCGTCCGGCGCATGAGGCGCCGATGTGACGGTCGTCACGTCACCGCCAACCTCGGAACCAGGGCCGACGAAGCGCATCGCCAATCCGGCAAGCCCCAGCACTGCGAGAACCACGGCCATTCCTATCGCAAAGGAGAAGGCGCGCCTGCGCTTGGTCGGTGGATGCGGCGGTGGAGGTATTTCGAGTTTGCTCAGTTCGGCTTGGACTCGTTGACTGGCGTCCCGCAGGTTGTCATTAGCATTCATGGTTTTTCTCCATACTCAGCAAGGTGGTCGGCCAATCTCTCCCGCCCTCGTTCCAGGTGGGTCTTCACCGTCTCCTCGGAGCACCCGAGGATCTCGGCGACTGCGCGACGGGAAAGGTCGGCGAGGTAGGTGAGGGCGATAGCCTGTGCCTGACGCTTGGGGAGCCGGCGGACCTCACGCCAGATGTCGATGGCAATTTCGGTATCGAGGCCGTGCTCGATGGCGCCGTTGCCAAACAACTTGGGAAGTGCCTTGACCTCGATCATCACCCGACGGAATCGTGAGACCGATTTGTTGGCGACGATCCGTCGCACCCACGCCGCCGGTTGGTCCATCCGTCCGACCCGATCCCAATGGCGCATGGTGGCTGCGAAAGCTTCCTGGGCGAGGTCCTCCGCCGCCGCCCGGTCTCCGCCCAATACCGCAGCCAGACCGACGACTCCGCGGTACTCCCTGCGATAGAACGTCTCAAAGGGTTCCAAGGCCGCTATCAACGGGACCTCGCTAGAAGCATTGTGGTCATTGCTCAAATCTGGCCCGACTGCGACATCCATACAAATGTAAATCGCATCAGGTGGGGGTGTCGGGGGACATCGATCATCTGACCACTTGTGGAGCCATCAGGGCGATGGAGGCGGACGGTTACTGCCCCGCGCACTACTAGCTTTTGCGGCTCCTAATGGCGTTTAACTCGATTCAATATGCGGTTCTGCTGGCCGTTGTCTTTGTCCTAAACAGGCTCCTGCCCCGGCGCGGGCAAAACGTCATGCTGTTGGTTGCGTCTTATCTCTTCTACGCAGCTTGGGATTGGCGTTTTCTCTCTCTTTTGATCGTCTCCACCCTGGTCGATTTCTTCGTCGGCGGGGCGATGCCTCATGCCGATGAGCGAAACCGGAAACGGTTATTGACAACATCGATGGTGGTCAACCTCGGAATCCTCGGATTCTTCAAGTATTTCGACTTCTTCGCAGAGTCGTTCGCCAACCTACTCAACGACATCGGGTTCAACGCATCGGTGCCCACTCTCCAGATCATCCTCCCGGTGGGGATTTCCTTCTACACCTTCCAGACGATGTCGTACACGATTGATATCTACCGGCGTCAACTGGAACCCACCCGAGACCTTCTGTCCTTCGCTGTATTCGTGTCGTTCTTTCCCCAACTGGTCGCCGGCCCGATCGAGCGCGCTCGTCGCCTTCTCCCTCAATTTGAGCATGATCGCCCGAAGGTTGGCCGTGCCGAGATCGGTTCAGGGCTCTACCTGATCGGCATCGGCCTGTTCAAGAAGGTTGTTCTGGCCGATGCCGTCGCTCCCGTGGTCGAGGGAGCTTTCTCCGACGCGGCTACGGCGGGGTGGCTCCAGCTTTTGATCGGGATTTACGCCTTCTCCTTACAGATTTACGGAGACTTTTCCGGCTACTCCTCGATCGCCCGCGGGTCGGCCCGGATTCTCGGTATTGACCTGATGGTGAACTTCAACCAGCCCTACCTTTCGAAGAACATCACTGAATTCTGGCGGACCTGGCATATTTCCCTGTCGACCTGGTTGCGGGATTATCTATACATCCCGCTCGGTGGGAACCGGGGCGGTCAATGGATGACATACCGAAACCTGATGCTCACAATGCTGCTCGGTGGTCTGTGGCACGGTGCCGGCTGGGCTTTTGTGTTCTGGGGGTTCCTCCACGGTTTCTATCTCTCGGTCCACCGCTGGTTCCGAAAGGTTGGTGAACAGGGCGAACCGGTTCTCCCCGGCTGGCGTAGCATCCCGTTGGTCGTTGTGACATTTCACCTGGTCGCTCTGGCCTGGATCTTCTTTCGATCGACTTCGATGTCCGGCGCCCTCTCTTATTTGGATGGGATCTTTTCGCTACGGGAAGGACCGGTTCCGTGGGATGACATCGTCCTTACAGTTCCGTTGCTAGCGGCGAGCCTGGTGCTCGATATCGCGCAACGGGCAGGACGCTCGCATGAGGCGATACTGCACTGGCCCGCCATTGGCAGAGGCGTGGCTTACGCCATAATTCTGGTCGGCCTTATCATCTTCAGCGGACAGCCAACCGTGCCATTTCTCTATTTCCAATTTTGATGAGGACCCGTAAATCCATCGTTGCATTCGGGGTGATGCTCGTTCTTCTCGTCGGTGCCGAGGTCGGTGCGCGGGTCCTGGAACCGAAATTGCCTGCTCCCCAAATTTGGGACACACCATTCGTGCAGGACAAGGCGGTTCGTATTGAAGAATTGGGAGATGTGGACATTGCGGTGATCGGGTCATCCATCGCCAACGCCAGCATCGATGTCACCGCAATCAGCGATGAAATCGACTGGGCGGACACTGGATACAACGCTTCCAACCCGGGATCGGCCATCCGGGAGTGGGGCGCCTGGGACGAGGATCTGGTCCTTCCGGAGTTGTGCCCCGACATCGTTGTGATCTCGATGGGACCGCGGGACACAAATGACAACGAACCCGCCGACGAGCGGGAGCTATCGAGGTATCTCGACTCAGAAGGTCGACGATG
>JBGTGL010000041.1:0-4818 GCA_041746755.1 Acidimicrobiia bacterium
TCAGCGATCTTTTCCGGCAAAGTGAGGTCGGCGAGACGACTTCGATAGTCACCAGCGACGTCATCGTCGTCACCAAGCTCCTTGCGAATAGCATCCATCTGCTGGCGGAGGATGTAGTCGCGTTGACTCTTATCGATGCGCTCGGTTGCGTCTTCGCGCACTTTCCGGCGGAGATTGAGGTCGGCAAGCACCTCGCCCATCCAGTCGAGAAGCCGTCCGAGTCGCGCCCTTAGATCAAGGGTTTCGAGAACTTCGACCTTCTGCTCCAATGACAGGTCGGGGGAGTAAACGGCGAGGTCTGCCAGCTGCGATGGGTTGTCAACGGCGAGGATGCGCTCAGCTACCCGGCCCACCCCGCGCAGGTTGAGCACCTCGGTGACGACCGCTCGATACTCTGCAACAAGGTCGTCGAGTGCGGGGTCGTTGATGACATCGGCCTCCGAGATGGGTTCGGCGTCGACCCAAAGGGCGCCGTTCTCGTCGGTCGAACCGGTCCCGACCCGGGCCCGCGATTCTCCCGATACCACAACATTGCCATCATCGTCAGAATCTTGAATCCGGGCGATCGTCCCCACGGCCGCATAGCGACCATCGAGTCGGGGAACCAGGAGCAATTGGCCTTCCCCGGATCGAGCGGCGTTGAGTGCAAGCTTGCCCTCTTCGGTCTCCATACGGAGCGTCACCACCATGTGAGGAAAGACCACCCCGTTGTTCAACGGCAACAGCGGCAGGGTGATATGGGTTGTTTTCTCTGACATTAGCTGGGAATCCTATCGCGATCTGAGTCTTGCAGACTTAGAAAACATCGCAAAGTGCGACGCTATTCCGGTTTTACTGGTAATCGATCGGGTCAGTTGATGACAACGAACTCGAATGTCGACTCAGCGGCAGGTCCGAAGATCGTGATCGCGGTCTCGCCGGGAGCCACCGCGCGCAGCTCCCACTCTTTGTAACCCGGGTCGTCAAGGTAGGCGACCTCGATTAGGAGTACCGATTTGCCTTCGACTCTTGGTGGTTCGGCACCGGGGCTGAGTCGAAGCGCAGACGTTTGTCCGACCATCATGCGGTAGAGGCCGGCGGGGGATGCGGCGTCGAACAACCTTGGAGCATCTTGTGGTTCTTGATTAGTCGTCGACGTCATTTCGACAGAGCTCGTCACCGTCGTGGCCAGCGGATGAGTGGTGGTTGGAATTTCAGCGATGTCGCTACCTCCGCACGCTGTGACGGTCAATGCGATCAGCAGTCCGGAGAGGCCGATGCCCCTCCGGACCCTGTAGTTGTCCGATGCCAACAGGCTCAACCTCCAAAGAGTGCCTCAAGTATGTTCTTTTGAGCGAGCAACTCCGCGCGCGTCGCCGTGGGATCAAGTCTCACAGCTTCGGCCGCGTACACGACCAGCGAGAAATTACTGTCAGGAACTCCGTTGCCGTTGGTATCAACAAGGGTGTCCAGATCGAAATACCCGTTGGCAAAGTTGAGCCATGCCGTGAGGAGGTGCTCATCGAATATTTCCTGGGCCGAGCCCTTGTTCTGATTTACCCAAAGCACATCCACTGCGTCGGCGCGGGTGTCGAGCGGAGACCGCACTTCGTCGAAAACGGTCGACATGAACTTCACGATCTCCAGGAAACACGTCAGCTCGGCTGTCGTGAAGGAGTTTGGCGGCTTAGGTCGATACTGGTTCATCCACCAACCCGAACCTCGCGATTGCGTGGCGTTACCGGTGATGATGACCACAGCAGTATCAGACGCATTACCACCGTCGTCGTCCACCACATCGAGGCCAATGTCATACAGACACGCGTGGGCGTAGGTGTGATCAGCTGACCAGTCGACGTTGCGAGGCTGAATGCTTGGACTCTTCGCCGGGTCCAACGCCGGCGGGTTCACCAAGGAGGTGAAGGCGCTAAACACTCCGTCGCCCCAATCCCAGGTTGCTTCGAGGTCGTCGGAACCGGGATCCGTCGAGTTGGCGGTCACCGTGAGGTTGTCGCCAGCGTGGGCAATGTAGACGTCTTCGGTTATGTCAGCAGTTGGATCCGTATTGGTAATTGTTGCCGTCGTAGATGCGCAGTCGGAGCCACCGTCGTCGTCGGTGACGCACACCTCGATCCCATACGCACCGTTGTCTCCATAGGTATGAGCTACGGAGAATGCAAAGGTGGCGTCTGGCTGCAGGTTCTCAGTTGTACCATTCAGCGGCTGCGGCCCGGCGCCGTCGTCCCAGTCGACGGTGGCGACAAAAGTGTCGTCCCAGCCAGGATCCGTGGCAATCCCATCCAGGCTGATCGGGGTGTTTTCTGAGGCTGGAGCTATCGGGTCGAGGACGACGGACGGCAGCACATTTGTAACTGTGACAGTTGTGCTGTCCTCATCGGATATGCCGACAGTGTTGGTCACCCGAAGACCTACGGTGAATACGTTGTTGTCACCAACATTGGTGAACGTCGTAGTCACTCCGCTGGCATCGTCGTATTGACCGTCGTTGTTGAGGTCCCATTCATACGTCACGATCGGTCCGCCGGTGGCGTCGCTCCCGGGGGTCGAGCCGCTGCCATCCAAGGTCACGTTGGTGCCCTCGGCAGTCACATACGGCCCGCCCGCATCGGCCACAGGAACACACTCGGGTGGAGCAGTGAAGTCGTCTGCGGGTGAACTCGAAGACGGCTTGCTAAAGGTGGCGCCGGTCCCCAAACCGTTCCGGGCAAAAATTCCCCAGAGCAGGCAGAAGTTGGCGCCGCCGCTATTGACCGTGTCGGCAGCGATGATGGCATCGCGAGCGTCCATGAAGGTTGGAAGGGCAGGCGTTCCCTTGAGCCCGTCGACCACGAGTTGCATTGTCGTGTTGATCCCGAGAGCTTCCCGGATGTCGTAGACCATGGTGGCCCAGACTTCGCCATTGGGGTGTCCTGAGCCAGCCAATGGGTTGTAGTCGCTGTAAGTCCAAGCCGATGTGTCATATGCGACGCGACGGATACCGGTCGCCGCGTTGCCGGTGTCGTACTCGGCGACGACGGCGTCGCCCCACTTGAGGAATGAAACGATGTCGGACCATCCCTCACCCAACGAGGCGTGAACGAGATGGGTGTTGTACCCGAGACTCGACCCACCGCCTCCGACCAGCCGGTCGGAGAGGCCGTGCCCGTATTCGTGGGCGATGACATCGCCATCCATGGAGCCTTCCCGGTAAGGGCGACCCGCCGGGGGCTGGCTCGGTGACCACATGTACATCTGCATTCTTGGACTGGTTCCGTCGCTGGAGAAGCCGAAGTTGGCGTTGTTGGCACAGCGAATGGCGGTGACGCCGTCGTTGGCAAGGCAACCAAAATTCCACCCGTCCTGACCTTCGGCGAGCACCGGGTCTCCTGCCGTACCGCCGAGACCAAAGTTGTCTACCTGGAAGTTGCCCGAGGGCTCGTCAAAGCCGAATCCATACAGCCAATCGTGCATGACATTGGTGTAATAGAACAGCTGGGTGATCGCGGCGTCGAGGTCGGCGTTGAGGCTCGCATTCGAGTCGTCGGCATTGGTGCGCCATGCATCGGTCCATGCGTAGTTGAAATGCTGGTAGTCGGCGTCGGGAGTGTCCGGAGTTTGCGGCTGATACCCGATGGTATTGGAGTTGTTGAGGTCGCGGTAAGCGTTGACGTTGTTCCCACTGGTAACTCGGTCGGTCACCCAGGTGCCACCGACGCCGGTGAACGGCGTAGCTGCCCGGGCCGGACTGTCGTCGGGATGCTGGCCGGTGAAGACGGTTCCTTCTGGCCCGGCCCCGACGTAGCGGTTTCCTTGATGAAGGATCGCACCGGTTTGGGCGTCCACAAATGTTTGGAGCCAAGTGTCGGCGTCTACTTCGAAGTCGGTCTCCCAAGCGAGGGTTAGGGCACTTCCGTCTGTCGCCGGATACCAAACCAATTCAGCGGACACAGGGTTCGGGTCGCTAGTGATTGCGAACGTATTCTCGTACAACTCGATGTCGTCAGAACTTCCTTCAACCGGGAGCGACGATGGCAGCGATAAGCCAGCCGCGGCCCCGGCGAGCCCTATTGCATCGATGGAATCGAGTTTCGCCGATCCCGACGCTGCCGACCGTGAGAGAGGTCCACCTACCGAGACGATCCGTCCGGCGGCGTCGATGAGAAACGTGAGCCCTGTGAAGGCGACCCTGTGGCCGTCGATGTCCTGACCGAGTGTCACGTGATGTGAGCCGTTGTGCTCCGTCTTATAGCTGGTCGTGACGACCAGCTCGCCGACCTGGTCTTCACTTAGGCCAAAAAGCTTCGAGTTCTCTGTCACGAAACGGAGTGCAATATCTTCCGATGCCGCGTCCGATGGTCGGGTCAGGAAGTCTGATCCGACAAGCATTGCAAGCTCACCGCTGTCGTCGGCTCGTTTGAATGCATCGGTGATTGGGTCGGCCGCCTCCTCTGGCGCGGTTGCCCCAATTGCTGGGATCGTGAGCGAGACGGCCAGTGTGATGGCCAATAGCGACGAGATAAGACTTCTGATTCGAGTCTTCTGGGTGGGCATCTTTTACCTCTTGGCTGGGCCCAACCCGACCCCGATGCGAATTTATCAGGTCAGAACCTCCATGTCTATGGAAGACATTGGAAGGAGTCGTGCTGGCTGCTCAGTCGACCACGCCGGTCGAAGGTCGAATAGCGGTGTTCTACGTTGGACCGACCGCAAATTGGGCTACGCCCCGGTCAGTCGAGGTGGATTCGGAGCCGGTTGTCGTCGCCGCCGAGTGCCGTCACCTCGCTGGCGCCAAGGTCGGTCAGGGTCCCTGCGAGGTTAGGCATCTCTTCCTCCTCGGTC
>JBGTGL010000042.1:0-16542 GCA_041746755.1 Acidimicrobiia bacterium
CGGGATGTGCATCACTTTGCACAACGATGTCTGCCTCCCGTACTTCTTGCGGCTGACCACCGATGAGCAGAAGGGACGATGGTTCCCCGGTCTCGCTTCAGGGGATCTGATGGCTGCGATCGCGATGACTGAGCCGGGCGCCGGATCGGATCTTGCCGGTATCTCGACCACGGCGATCCGCGATGGCGATCACTACGTGGTCAACGGTTCGAAGACCTTCATCACCAACGGGATCAATTCGGATGTGGTCATCACGGCCGTAAAGACCAATCCAGCCGAACGGCACTCCGGGATGAGCTTGCTCGTGATCGAGGACGGGATGGAAGGCTTTTCCCGGGGTCGCAACCTCGAAAAGATCGGACTGCATGCACAGGACACTGCGGAGCTCTTTTTCAACGACGTTCGGGTCCCTGTGGCGAACCTCCTCGGAGAAGAGGGCCGTGGTTTTATCCACCTGGTGGAAAACCTCCCCCAAGAACGGTTGTCGCTCACGGTTGGGTCCCTCGCCCACGCCGAAGCAGCTTTCGGGTGGACGCTCGAATACATCAAAGAGCGCAAAGCTTTCGGGCAGCCTATTGGGTCCTTCCAGACGGTGAAACACAACATGGCGGAGATGCGTACCGAATTGGACATCGCCCGGGTCTACGTCGACAACCAGATTCTTCAGCACACCAACGGCGAACTGTCCGCAGACGAAGCGGCCAAGTCCAAGTGGTGGGTCACCGAGTTGGAGAAGAGGGTGATCGACAGATGCCTCCAACTGTTCGGAGGTTGGGGATACATGGAGGAATACCCCATCGCCCGGGCCTATCGCGATGCCCGGGTCCAGACCATTTACGGCGGCACCACCGAAATCATGAAAGAGATCATCGGCCGCTCTCTCGGCCTGTAATGTTTCAGGGGGGACGACGCGGGCACGATTCCTGTTCCCCCCCGGACCATCGAGCGGGCACGATTCCTGTTCCTCCCCCGGACGAACGAGGCGGAGACGGATGGGGCTGGTTCTCACCAACGAAAGCTCTGCGCGAACGCGACATTTCTACGCTGTCGTTGTGCGAAGTTGCGGTAGGCGTTCGTACCGGGTCAAACTGACCGCATGACAGAACCGATAACTTTTGATGGACGTGTCGCCGTTGTCACCGGCGCCGGTGGTGGCCTGGGACGTGGGTACGCCCTGGAATTGGCGCGTCGCGGAGCCCGGGTGGTGGTCAATGACCTGGGAGGCTCGGTCGATGGCAGCGGCTCGTCACACAAAGCCGCCGATGTCGTCGTATCCGAGATAGAGGAGGCAGGGGGCGAAGCGGTTGCTAACTACGACTCGGTTGCCAGTCGGGAAGGGGGCGAAGCGATAATCCAGTCCGCACTCGACGCTTTCGGCAAGGTCGACATAGTGGTCAACAACGCTGGAATACTGCGCGACAAGTCTTTCGCAAATATGACCCTCGATGAGGCTGAAACCGTTCTCGATGTCCACCTCAAGGGTGCCTTTTTCGTGTCGCATCCCGCATTCAAAGTGATGAAAGAGAACAATTACGGGCGTTTTGTCCACACCAGTTCGGCGAGTGGTCTATTCGGCAATTTTGGACAGTCCAACTATGGGGCAGCCAAGGCCGGTTTAGTGGGGCTGTCGGGTGTTCTCGCCATCGAAGGCGAGAAGTACGGGATCAAGTCGAACGCCATCGCTCCGACCGCCAAGACTCGAATGACGGAAGACATTCTTGGCCCTTTCGCCGATATGTTTGACCCCAACCAGGTCACTCCAATGGTGGTTTACCTGTGCTCGGAAGCCAATGAGTTCACTCACCAGGTGTTCTCCGTAGGTGGAGGTCGGTATGCCCGGGTCTTCGTTGGAGTCAACGACGGGTGGTTCGCCGGCCAGGGGGTGATTCCCGACGTCGAGACTCTTGCTGAACACCTCGACGAAGTGCGAGACATCTCGACGTATGAGGTTCCGATGAACAACAACGACGAGTTGATGATGATCGCACGGATCGCCGCTGGATGACCACGTGCCGATAGACGTCGCCAAGACTCTTGCCGCGCAGTTCCCGGTCACGTCATTTTCCTGGACTGATCGCGATGTGATTCTGTACCACCTGGGAATTGGCGCCGGTAACCCGCCCACTGATGAGAACGAATTGCGGTACACCTACGAGGGAGATCTGCGAGTGTTGCCGTCTTTCGCCACCATCCCGCCTTTCTCCACGATGATGAGCCTGGGGATGGCCGACGGATTGGACATCAACCTCACGCAAATCCTCCACGGTGAGCATGAAGTGGTCGTCCACAAGCCAATACCCACCGAGGGTTCGGTCCGCCACGATGCCAGGGTGACGGGAATCTTTGACAAGGGCAAAGGTGCGCTGATCACCATGGAGATCGTCTCCATCGATGAGAAGAGTGAGCAGCCGCTCTTCACCAACAGGCCGTCGATCTTCGTCAGGGGCGAGGGCGGCTTCGGGGGTGATCCCGGCCCCGGCGAGAAGTATCCGACTCCGGATCGCCAACCCGACTTCGTGGTGGAGTCGCCGACTCTCCCCCAACAAGCCCTGCTGTACCGGATGTCCTCCGGTGATCTCAACCCGCTCCATGCCGATCCCGGGTTTGCAGCGTTTGCCGGTTTTGAGCGCCCCATCCTGCATGGATTGTGCACCTACGGGGTATCGTTGAAAGCTGTTGTTGACACTGCCCTCGACGGGCAAAGCGAGGCGGTGACGAGCTACGCCGCCAGATTCGCCGGTGCCGTCTACCCCGGGGAGACGATTACGACTCGGATATGGCAAGAAGACGGTGCCTTCGTTCTGAACGCTGTCGTCGCGAAACGTTCTGTCTCGGTCCTGTCCAATTCCCGGATAACGGCCGGCTAGGCCCTGATTTCCACCGGCGTACCGATGGCGATCAACTCGTGCAGGTGGGTGATGACATCATTGGGAAGGCGGACACACCCGAGCGACGCCGCGTTGCCGATCGATCCTGGTCGGTTGGTGCCGTGGATCCCGACAATTCCATCGCCGCCGTTGTATTCAGTGATGGTGTCGCTCCGTGCAGAGAGGCCAAACGCATGTGGGCCCCATGGCGAATTCGGGTTGGCCATGGTGACGTTGTCCGTCACGTAGAAGTAGCCCGTAGGAGTCGGGTTTCGAGATGTTCCGATCGCCACCACCGAGCTAAGGACCTCCTCGCCACCTTTGTAGTAGGTCAATTCTTTGTCCGACAGGTCAACTACGACACGACCTTCGACCACGTAAAGGTCAACGTTATTGGTTTTGATCCATCCCTCCGATCCGTTGGGGCGAATTGGGAGCATCACTTTTGCCCAGCCGTCGATTGGCCCTTCGACAACCGTCGCAACCGTGACGGTTCCCAGGATGGTGCTCGCCGGGAGGGTGTAGGTCGGGTCGGGTGAGTCGGGTTCGGGGTATACGGCCAATTCTCCCCTGGCCCTTGCCACCAGATTGACGTCCTCGGGAAGCGTTGAAACTGCGAACCCCTCGTAGTTATTGGGTGCAACGGTTGTCGTGGTCGTAGGGCGCGAGGTCGATGTCGTTACCAGCGGTGAACTAGTCGTAGTCTCCTCGGCGATCGGTTCTGTACCCATGGCGCAACCGGCGATAAGGGCGAGAACGGCGAGGAAGCTGAGGGTGCGCGGCATACTGGTGATGGTATCTCCAAAGCAGGTGGTATCTGAGTAGTCGCGATCGGCACATTCCTACTGCCTCTTTACGTAATGTTGCGAGTACCCTCACACGTTCATTCGCTATCGCCTGGAGTCTTTTCGATGTCAATGCTTCCTTCTGCGCGATCGGTGGAGAGATCGCCTGATAACGAGCGATTACGTGAGTTGGCGCTGGAGCGGATGCCCCGACTCACTGCGACCGAATTCGGGAATCTCAATTACCAGGCGCAAGTCACGGCGCGGCTCAAGAATTCGACTTTTTTCGTGTCGGATACGGATATCAAGCAGAACCGCATCGGACGGGACGAAGCGACAGATTGGGCCAAGAAGCAGGACGAGTATCTGGCCGACAAGGAAATGATCCTCATCGAGGGGTACATCGGGCCGGACCCGGACTTTCGCACCGCATGCCAGATGTACATCGAGGCATCGCAGCCGAATATCGCTGCGATGCAGACACACCTTTATTTTCCAAAGGATGAGTCGTGGGATCCCGAATTCACCGTCATCTATACGCCCGGCCTTCCTGCCCCCGGGAAGCCTGACGATCGATTGATTATCGTCGACCTGGATAATTGGACCACACGAGTCTTCGGCTCCGACTATTTCGGGGAGTCGAAGATGGGTGGCTTGCGGATGTGGAATCGTCTCGTTTTTGACCGTGGAGGGCTCGCTTTACATGCCGGCCTCAAGACATACCCCGCGGAGTCAACACGCAGCGGCACTGAGGAGGCGATGCTGATCATCGGGCTCTCAGGCACCGGTAAGACCACAACCACATTTCGGCGGCAGGTCGGCTCGTTCGCCGTCCAGGATGACTTCGTTGCGCTCATGCCGGGAGGCAAGATCCATACCTCGGAAGCAGGTTGCTTTGCCAAAACGTACGGTCTCGACCCAGACGATGAGCCGACGATCTACGGCGGCACGACCCGCCCCGATGCCTGGCTGGAGAATGTGTCGGTGACGCCAGAGGGAAAGGTCGACTTCTTTGACACTTCGTACACTGCCAACGGGCGCTGCACTTTCCCGCTCTCAGTGATCCAACACCGTGACCCATTGGGTGTCCCGGATGCCAACTACCTGCTGATCCTCAACCGCTCGGACCACATTATTCCAGCGGTTTCTCGTCTCCGCCGATCTCAAATCGCGGCGTACTTCATGCTCGGCGAAACCAAAGGTACGTCGGCGGGCGGTGCCGCTGAGGCCGGGAAGAGCCTCCGCGTTCCGGGAACCAACCCCTTCTTTTTCAATGACGATGCCATGCAGGGCAATCGCCTGTTGGAGCTCCTCGATACGATGCCCGACCTGGAGGCTTACGTACTCAACACTGGCCGGGTAGGGGGCGAGGGCGTGGACTCGAAGAAGATCACCATTCCCGACTCGTCAGACATTGTGCAGGGAATCGTGGAAGGCACCATCGAGTGGGCCGACGATGAAGATTTCGGGTATCAAACCGCTCGTCATGTGCCCGGCGTCGAAGACATCGAGTTGCTCAATCCGGCACTGCTCTACGAGCGGCTTGGACGTGAGAGTGAATATCGGGAGGTGGTGGAACGCCTTCGCTCCGAGCGGGTCAAATACCTGAAGGCTTTCACCGCGCTCGATCATTCGGTACTGGCAGGTCTCGGCTAATTCAGTCTGGGGACGACCGCTACCAGCGTCCCTTCCTCGACCCGGATCGTCGCTTCCGGGCTCCCAAACTGGTTGCTTGCGCCCCGGGTGGACCCGGAGCGCAGAGTTTCCCCATTTAACGCCCAGGCCAGCCCGGTAGTGGTTATCCCGACTGCATCCCCTCCGACGGCCAAAAGCGATACGTATCCCCCGGGGTCGCCCTGGATGCGGATGGTCTGGCGGATGACGTATACGTGAGCGTCGCTCCGCACCCACTCGATCTCGGGGACGCCGGCCAACCGAGGGGAGCCGATTACCGCAAGAGCAGCCAGCTCGTGATCGAATCGGCCGCCTTCAGCGCCGACCAGGACGACGCGCTGCGGCCCTTCCGCGACCGCCAATTCAAGGGCTAGTTCGAGATCGGTTGCATCTTTGTCTTCGGGGTGCCGGACCCTCTTCGTCCCACCAGCCACCGGTGATCCGGGGGACAGCGAGTCGAAGTCACCCACGATGACGTCGACATCGAATCCCAGGGCGACCGCATTCTGGTGCCCGCTATCGGCGGCGATCACCCGATCAGGCTCGGGTAGGTCATCGCGAATGGCGATTGGCACTGGATTCCCACCGGCGAAGACAAGGACAGTGGTCATGTAAATGACAAAATCGTCTTACGCGCGATCGCGCGGGTAAGAATCGACCCTAAACATGAACTTGAAGGTTGGGTTCGGAAGCGAACAGTTGGATTTCTCACACTATCAATGAATTCATTTGACCTTGACCCTGATTCGGTTCATTGCCTTCTTGAGGGCGAATTCGACCTGTTCCGGTGTGTCGCCGGTGCTGAAAACGAAGCCAAGGTAGCGATCGCCTTCCGGTGGCGGTGCCACCTCGTCACCTGCTCTTGCGGTGATGTCGATGCTGGTGATCCCATCCAGTTTCCGAACGTCTTCGAGGCCGTCAATCGACACCAGTTCGCCACTTCGGGGAATTGGAATCATGAGAACTCCGCTGGCCCTTCCGTCACGGCGCAGTTCCCGCTTGTCGCGGCCCAGGGCATTGCGGAGGATGAGAGTCTCGAGAGAAGTGTCCATGAGGCCGAACCTGAGGCTTTTGGAGCAGAGTCCACCGATTGAACGGGCTGCGACTTCGATCACCTTCACCGATCCGTTGTTGACCATGAGCTCGATATGGACAGGCCCGTGGGTGAGTCCCAGCGCACTGGCAGCAGCTGTCGCCACTCTGACACACTCGTCTTGTACCTCTGGTGAGTGTCTCGATGGAGTGACCAAAATCGACTCCTGGAATCCTTCGCCTGAAATCGGATCGGGTTTATCGAAAATTGCCAGCGTGAGAAAACCTTCAGATGAAATGATGCCTTCGACAGCGACCTCGGTCCCGTCGAGAAACTCCTCAACCAGAAGCGACCGGGTCTCTCCGTCGTCAAAGATTTCCCTGACCCGACCGATAGCATCGCCGAGATCGCTCTCCTGGTTGACCCGGATCACACCTTGTGAGGCCGACCGATCCAGCGGTTTGATCACGAGGGGGTAGCCAATTGTCGCCGCGATCGGTTGGGGATTGGCGCCGGCATCCAATCGTGCCCAGCTCGGCTGAGGAACCTCGTTTCTGCCCAGCAGCTTCCGCTGCATTGCTTTGTTTCGGGTTGCCCGGGCGGCTTCGGGATCATTGGCGATCAGACCCAGCTTGCTCCCGGCAAGTGCAGCGACAACGACTCCTCCATCGTCGGCCGCAACGATGCCATCAATAGGGAGGGAATCCCCGATTCGGACTATGGCATCCGATGCCGTTTCCGGGTTATCGCAATCGATTTTCAGATATCGGTCTCCCATTTCGATTGGCGGATCCACCTCTGAGGCGACTATCAGGTCGATGCCAAGCTCTTCGCCCGCCCTCATGAAGTCGGTGGCGCGATAGCTTTGGCTGGGAAGGACGACGATTACTCGGGGCATCAGGATTGAGGTTAGAGGTGGGCTACCATTGTGGGAGATGTCTGATTCGACCACAATTTCAATTGCCGCCGACGCTCTCGACATGATCCGCCAACTCCGCGACCAGGAGCCTGGCGAAGACGAATTCGCCCTGTCCATCGAAGTGACCGGGTTTCGGGGCCCACAATTCTCATACGAGCTGGCTTTTGTGGCCCTGGCGGACATGAAAGATGGATGGGTGGAAGAACGCCACGGGGACATGGCGGTGATCTTTCCGGCACAGGATCGGGAAAAGCTCGACGGTGCCGCACTCGAATTGACCGATCAGGGTTTGGTAATGAACAACCCAAACTCTCCCGCGCCACCTGAAATGTCAGCTCCCGCCGGCGACCTCGCAGGGCCGTTGGTGGAACGCGTGCAACAGGTCATCACACAACAGGTCAATCCCGCCATTGCCTCACACGGCGGCGGAGCCGAATTGGTATCGGTTGACGGAACTATTGCTTACCTGCGTTTGTTCGGCGGTTGTCAGGGTTGCGGTCTGGCCCAGGTCACCCTGAAACAAGGCATCGAGCGGATCATCCTCGAGTCGATACCCGAGTTGACCTCAGTCGTCGATGTCACCGACCATGCGTCTGGTGATGACCCTTACTACCAGAGCCAGAAGAAGTAGCCCCTAGTGGCCGGGGAGACTTTCGCAAGCACTATTTCCGTAAATGGATATTGACTCCCGTCAATAGCGGTGTTGTATTTGAGGTAACCACATGACTCAAAACGGCAACGAACCTCCCAGCCCATCGTCGCGTCCAAAACCCCCCAGCCGCAGTGAGGGGTTTGTCAGTGAAGTCATGTCCAAAGTTTCGGCCGGCGCCCCGACGGACCCAGCTAAGAAAACGCCGAAACCTGAGAAGTCTAAGAAATCGAAGTCCTTGGAGAAAGCGCCCAGCAACGGCCCGCTTTTCATTGGCATGGCCGTCGTGTTGTTGTTGCTCACCGGGTTCGGCATTTCGTCCCTGATGGGAGGCCGCGCGATTGCAGGAACCATTCAAGGCGGCCAGGTTCCCTACTACGCCTGTCCCGGCGTTGGAGAGTTAGGGAACCTGGGAGCCGGGGAACCCGTTGAAGTCAGCGGTCGAACCGGGGATTGGATGGTGGTCCATGCAGATGCCACTGGCTTCGAAACGGTCTACATCCATTCCGATTTTGTCTCGCTCGATGGTGTGGTCAGCGTGGTCGCCGCACAAAATTGCGACGTTGCCGATGTGCAGGCAGTTGTTGCCGAATCGACGACCACTTCTACTTTGGCCACCACTTCTTCTGTGGAATTGACCACGACCTCGGTTGGTGAGACCACCACGACAGCGTTCCAAGCGCCGCCGCCACCCAAGCCGCCCCGCAAGGGTCGGACCACTCCGACAACAACTACCACGACTACCACGCCTCCACCTTCCTCGACCACGCCGACCACCAAACCCCCGACCACAACCACACCGACAACCCAACCCACCACGACGACCGATCCGCCACCTCCGTCGTCTTCTACCACGACGACCGATCCCCCCTGATTCGCGTGTCGGCTTGGACGTAACGATTTCGTCACGCTCCCGACTGTCCCCGTATGCTCCGAATCGTGGAGGAGATGACGTTGAGTACTGAGTTGAACGGGTGGGTGCGAGCTGACTAACGATCGGCTCCCTTTGGAACGTTCAAGTTCCGACTCTCTCTAGAGTCGCCGCGTGGGATTTACCAAGGGACAGTTGGATCACTTCCGTGACGGAACCGTCCCTGACTTGACCGGGCCCAACACACGCCTGCTGTTCGTGGGGATCAATCCGGGGCTGTGGACGGCGGCGACCCAAACCCACTTCTGTCATCCCTCCAACCGGTTTTATCCCGCGCTTCGCCGAGCCGGTCTGATCAACTTCGAGATCGATACCGACACTGGTATGACCGCTCAACAACGCAACGAATTCACAACCCGTGGCCTGGGTATATCTAATCTCGTGGAACGGGCCACGGTCCGCGCCAGTGAATTGAGCGCGGCCGAGTTGGTCGAGGGCGGCGACAAGCTTTCCCGCCTCGTCGAGAGGGTCGAGCCGTCCGTGGTGGCAGTCGCCGGGGTGACTGCCTTTCGGACCGCGTTCGGCGTCAAGACGGCCGTTTTGGGTCGGCAGGAGCGCCCGGGACCACCCGAGTGGTGGGTGTTGCCCAATCCAAGCGGTCTCAACGCCCACGTCACCATCGACGGCCTCGCTGACTGGTTTCGCCGGGTGGCCGAGGCGGCCGATATCCAGTGAGCGAGCCGAGCCCCCGCCAGGTGCTCTATGCCTTTGTCGCTGGTGGGTTCCTCCTGGTGGTCGCCGTGCTCGTGATAGGCGCAGCTACCGCTGGTTTGACTCCGCCGTGGTGGACTGCAGTCATGGCCGTTTCCTTGGGAGCTTTCGGAATCTGGTCCGCACTCAATTGGCGGAAGACCACCATTGTCCTGCTGGGTTCGATCGGACTATTCGTGGTTTGGGCGATTGTGACCTTGATCGTGGCGTGAGTTCGGACTCCTACTGGAATCTCGCCTGATGTCGTTTAGGCTTTCCCACCAGTGACTACCGAAACGACCAGCGAGCGCAATTCAATCGGGGATGTGGTCCGTTCGATCGGCTTTCCGCTGGTCACGGCGTCGATACTTGCTTCGGTGTTCGGGATCGTCCTTGCGCAATTCTTTGACGACTTCGGCGTCGGTCTGTTTGCGGAGATTTTGGGCGGCGATGCCGTCCTTTTCAACAACCGCGTTGAATTCACGGGTGCCACCGATGTCGCCTGGGCGGGAGGATTCCTCCTAACCCTGGCGCTGGGCCTGCTGATGCTCTTTTCCTACCCCGCACAGAAGGGTCAGAGCCTCTCACGCCTGACATTCCTGTGGATAACCATTCATATGCTCCGGCAGGCTCTTACCCAGGCTCTGATGTTGTCGTTTGGAGATGGCGGCAGCCTACGACTCGCATACGACACCTTTGATCTTCCCCCAGGTCTGGACGTGGTCATTTCCGCAGCCGGCGGGGTTGGCCTAATTCTCGTGGGTCTGGGATCAGCGTCGGCGTTTCTCGCCTATGCATCGCAACGTCGCAAGATAAGCAACGGTCGCAAACGGTTCCTATTCGTCGTTTGGGTGGTGCTGGCTCCAGCCGTCGCATCCGTGTTTCTTGCGATCCCCTACTTCAGCCCCGATGCTGGTAGTGGCGTGGTGCCTGCTTTGCCGCTCACGGCGATTCTCTTTCTGTTTACCGTGGCAGCCGCCCCCGGCACGACCAATGTCACTGGGCCGGAGGATGAGCGGATCTATCCCTGGCCGTATTCGCTGGGAGTAACTCTGATCGTGCTTCTCGTTTTCTACGTCGTTGTGCTGCGCAACGGCGTCTCGGTAGATCCACGACTGTGGGGTTAGCTTCGGTAATAACAATTAGTGATGGCGTCGCTTCCGGCCATCGACGGGACGAGTCGGGCGATGCACTAGAAGCCTTGCTCATTGGCGAAGGTTTTGAAGTCTTGAGGTCGGTGGTGCCTGACGAGAGCGACCTCATCGCCGCGCGGTTGTTGGAGTCTGCAGCCACCGCGCAGCTCGTGGTCACCACCGGAGGCACCGGTTTCGGGCCGAGAGATGTCACTCCGGAAGCCACTATCTCGGTGTTGGAACGCGAGGCTCCCGGGCTAGCTCAACTCATGATCGCTAAAGGCCTCGAATCGACTCCTAAGGCCGCACTTTCCAGACTCAGAGCGGGTGTGATCGGGTCTTGCTTGGTAGTCAACCTTCCCGGATCGCCTCGCGGTGCGGAGGAGAACCTCAGGGCGATTCTCTCGCTGATTCCTCACATTCTCGATCTGTTGGCGGGAGATACTGAGCACTGACATCGGCTTCATTGGGGAAGATCGCTACGATCGGACTTTCCAAAATTACCTGGGAGTTCTATGAAGATTTCGCAACAGTTCAACGTGGCTAGCCCGCCGTCGGTCGTATGGGACTCCTTCCAGGATGTACCTTCGGTCGCCCAGTGTCTTCCGGGCGCGGAGCTCCTCGAGGTAAACGACGACGGCACATACGACGGAAAGCTGTCGGTGAAACTCGGCCCGATGACAGCGGCTTTCGAAGGAACCGCGACCGTGACTCCAGATCCAGATTCGATGACGGCGAGGATCGAAGGAAAAGGCGTAGACAAAAAGGGCGGTTCCCGTGGGCAGGTAAAGCTCGACTACAAGATATCTGCTGCCGAGGGAGGATCGCTGGTCGAGATCGATGCCGATGTCACTTTGTCCGGACCGGCGGCGCAGTTCGGCAGGACCGGCCTCATCAGTGAGATCTCCAAACGACTCATCGGTGAATTCGTCGATTGCCTTGAAAGCAAACTGGCCGCCGGATCGGTCGACGAGGCTCAAGAGATCAAAGCGAAGGAAGTGAAGGGGCTATCGCTCTTCTTCTCGGCCCTGTGGGCCTGGTTCACGAATCTGTTCGGTGGAGGATCGGACAAGTGAAAATGAGATTGTTAGGTCTCGTGGCATTGATTGCGATCGTCGCGGTAGCCTGCGGTGGCGAGGACGAGGTGACCGTACTCGAAGGTACCGACGTGACATTGCAGATGTTCGACAACCGTTTCGAATACACCGAAGTGCGCATCCCTGTGGGAGGCTCGGTCGACTTCGTCAACGCCGGGCGCAATCCACACAATGCTGTCGATGCCGACGACGCTTGGTCGACCGAAGATGTTTTTGGGAGCCTGGAACAACTCGAAGGCGATTCCGCCGTTCTCACCTACGACGATCCCGGCACTTACGTATTCTTCTGTACGTTCCACGGGAATGCGCAAGGAGCGGGGATGGCAGGTACCTTGATAGTCGGTGACGAATCCTGATGCGATGGTGGCTGGTGCCGCTGGCAATAGGCGTCTTGTTCCTTAGCGCCTGTGCCGGTCCACCAGTCGGCAACCCCTCACCGGCCGCAATTGGCGATGCATCGACAGACTCTCCAGCTGAATGGACCGGCGTAACCCGAGACGTCCCCGCAGATTTCCCGACGATCCAGGCCGCCGTTGACGCTGCTGATCCCGGGGATCTGATCTTGATCGACCGCGGAACCTATAAAGAAACCGTCAATGTGACTACTCCAGGGCTGACTATTCGTGGAGTCGACCGCAACGAAGTCATCCTCGATGGCGAGTTCGAACGATCCAATGGTGTCGAAGTCTTGTTTGCAGACGGCGTGGTTGTGGAGAACATGACCGCTATGAACTACCGAATCAATGGATTCTTCTGGACCGGTGTTCGTGGGTACCGGGGTTCGTATCTCACCGCTATCAATAACGGCGACTACGGGATATATGCCTTTGATTCGGGTGATGGCCTGTTCGAACACTCCTACGGAACCGGCTCGCCTGACGCGGCTTTCTACATCGGGCAATGCAACCCGTGCAATGCGATCATCACCGACTCAGTCGGCGAGTACAGCGGTCTCGGCTATTCCGGGTCGAATGCGTCAACGGAGATCTACCTCATCAGAAACGTCTTCCGATACAACGGCGCGGGTGTGGCACCCAACTCCTGGGATGGGGAGCTACTGCCTCCGGTCGAGAATGTCGTGATTGCGGGGAACCTCGTACATGACAACGGATCGGTCCCATTCCCGCACCACGCCGCCCAATACATAATTCAGGGGAATGGGATTCTCCTCAGCGGCGCTGAGAACTCAACCGTGATGCGAAACCGGGTGTTCAACCACGAGATGAATGGAATCTTTCTCCACCCCAACATCGACAAGAACGTTTGGATGGCGGGCGACAATTGGGTGCACGGCAACGTCGTCGAAGGCTCGGGTCTCGCTGATATGACCATGGCAGGGCCCTCACAGGATGGGAACTGCTTCTCAGCAAACAGTTTCCAATCATCGCTACCCGCACCTCTCCAATCGCGCCAGCAATGCTCCGGGATTCGAATTCCCTCGAATTTTGAGATGGGTTCGCTTTCGGCGCTTTTCGGCCGCCTAGTTGAGGCCAATCTCGATCTTGATTTTGAGGTCTTCTACGGCGACATGCCCCACCCCGAGCCACAGGAGCAGATGCCCGACGGGGCTGAAGCCCCGGTCAAACCCGCAGTCAACGTGTACGCCACGGTGGATACGAATCTCGACTTTATTCAAGTTCCACCAATGCCATCAGATCTCCAAGTCACTCAACAGAAAGGGTTCAACATCATGGGTGTGACATTCACCTCGATTATCGGAGGATTCCTCGGCCTATATGCCTATGTTCTGCCGCTTGCGTTATATGCCGCATGGGTAGGGATTGCCCTTTGGGAAATCATGAAACGTGATGACCTGACTACAGGCGGCGGGATAATTTGGATGTTCATCATCCTGATCGTTCCTTTCCTCGGCGTAATCGCCTACTACATATTCGGAGGAAGTCAGTTGCCGACCGCGTACAAGTGGACTCTCCTCGCCGGTGGGATGGGGGTATATCTCCTGTTCGTCGCCCTCGGACTGCTTGTCGGCGGCATTGCCTAAGGATTCATGACCGAAGATGTATCCCGTCGGGATCTACTCAAGAAGGTCGGTCTCGGAGGGGCAGTCTTCCTTGGCGGTTCGGTGTTGGGTCATACCGTCCAACACGCTGACGCAGCGACAGAATCCGGGGCCGGACATGATGAGTATGGGGTCGGCGCAGAGGATCACATGGTTGTCGGTGAGGACGTCCTCGCCAGCGTCTATGGCCACGGACTGGGACCACCCCCCGGAATTGCGATGACGGCTCTCGACGCTGCCACCTTCCCTCCGGTGTCCGACGGAAAGATTGCCGGGACAACCAGGGATATTGACATCGCAGTCGAGGAGCGGCTACTCGAGGTCGGTGCCGGCGTCCATTTTGAGGCGTGGACCTACAACGGCACTGTTCCGGCGCCAATAATCCGCGCCAACGAAGGTGATCTGCTCCGAATCCACTTCGAAAACCGCACTGCACATCCCCACAGTTTGCATTTCCACGGCGCCCATCGTCCCGAACACGACGGTTGGGAGCCGGTACCCGCTGGCGGTTCGACAACATATGAGATCGAGGCCGGACCAGCCGGTGTCCATCCATACCACTGCCACACCGCCCCACTTGCCGAACATGTTGCCCGCGGCCTGTATGGATTGATGATCGTCGATCCGCCTGGTGGGCGTCCAAAGGCCACCGAAGTTGCCCTGCTTTTGTCTGGCTTCTCCAATGACACAATCGGCCGCAACGGAATTGTCGCCTGGAACGGCGTCGCCGGTTTCTATCACCACTTCCCGATCAAGGTTCCGGCGGGTGAGCTGGTGAGGGCTTATGTGGTCAACATGTTGGAGTACGAGTCGGTGGCCTCGTTCCACCTCCATGCCCAGACCTTCGATGTCTATCCGGCAGGGATGGGGGAGAGCCCTGCCTTTCGAGATGACACCATCGTCCTCGGCCAGGGCCAACGAGCAATCATTGAATTCACCCTTCCTACGGTGGGCCGGTACATGTTTCATCCCCACCAACATTGGCTCGCCGACCGCGGCGCTATGGGCTGGTTCGCCGCAATCTGAAAGCAGCTTTTGCCTCCACCACTGGCGGATCACGGAGTAGCTTTCGAAAGTTAAATCCGTTGGAGGAAAAGTGCTCACAGATTTCAATGTCTATGCCATATTGCCTTCTCACGACCTTGGAGAAGCACGCGCTTGGTTTGAGGCCAAGACAGGATCGGTTCCAGCAAAAGAGGATCCCGGTGGACTCTGGTACGAGTGTGCGGGCGGCACCTGGTTTGTAGTGACCCCAAGTGGGTTCGCCGGCACTGCACAGAACACGGCGGCGAGCTTTCAGGTCTCTGACATCGAATCAGTGATGGACGAGTTCCGCGATCGAGGTGTGGTTTTCGAAGAGTATGACCTGCCGGATTTCAAAACGGTCAATGGACTCTTCGCCATGGGGCCATATAAGGCCGCATGGTTCAAGGACGCCGACGGCAACATCCTGGAACTCTCCGAAGTCCTCGACACGTAGGGGAATGCGACCGGCGTAACGAACGGGTTTGTTGTCTTGTCCCTTCCCCGGAGGTACGACCGGGGAGGTGCCGTGAGCGATGTTTTACTCCTTCCCCGGAGGTACGACGGGGGAGGTGGCATCGTCCCGAATAGGGGCGATGACGGAGGGGGTGTGAAAGCTGCGCGCAGATAGCTTGGGTTGGCGGGTGGTTTGCTTGGGTTGGTTACGGGGTGTGGGGAAGGGTCACCCCGTTGTTTGTCGTTCCGGTTCTGGGTCGTGTTCGTGGTGTTTGGGTTTTCCGAATCGGAGCCTTCCGGTTTTGGGGTCGTCGTAGAGTTGGAATCCTCGTTGGTGGACCACGATTTGGTGGTGGAACCAACACAACCCAACCAGGTTCCCCGCGTCGGTGGTTCCACCTTCACTCCAAGGGGTTTTGTGGTGGACCTCAACCCGATACCTCGAATTGCACCCGTCGGCCCAACAGAACCCATGATTCCGGGCGAGGATGGCTCGGCGGAGTTGTGGTGGGATCCCCCGACTTCTCCGCCCGTATCGCATCGGGACACCGTCGCCGGTGGTCACGGTGATTTCGGTCACCGAATCACAGAAAATGGCGGATAGTGCTTGTGGTCCGACCCGTGGTCCTGCTTCTAATCGGATCCCGGTGGTCCCGTTGGTTTCGACCGCCTGGTCGGCGTTGACGAAAACAGTGATGTTGGCGTGTGGGGATTGTCCTCCGGTGGCTAGTTCACCCAAGGCGATGGCCCGCCGCCACGCAGCCGAACCCGTCTCCCCATCAGGCAGGTCGGGTAGGGCATCTGCTTTCCCGGTGAGGGCACGGTCGACTGCAGCACCGGTGACACCGTCGAGAGCGCCACGGAGCTTCCACCACGACTCGTCCAAAGACGGTTGCATGATCAGAAACATGGTTTCAGCAGACCGGACTTCGTCCTCGCCGGTGATCTCAACCAAATCGGCTGCTGCACGCCGGACCCCGGCAACATCGAGATGGGCCATTGTCCCCACGTTCTCGGGGATCCGGGAGAGGGCTTCGGCACGGTCAAACGAGATCACACCAGCCGCCAACGCTTCCCGCAACCACGGTTTATCAGCGGTGCGGCGCATGGTCCGGACCAGACCCCGAGCAGTATCGACCCCGACGTCGAGTTTCTGCGCAGCCCACTCCGAAAGGTTCCGCGAACCCTCAGCGGTGAACACTTGAGCCCGGTCAAAGAACTCAAGATCTTCTAACAAACCGGCCTGCAACGACCGGACGAGTTGT
>JBGTGL010000043.1:0-13218 GCA_041746755.1 Acidimicrobiia bacterium
CCCGCGAGCCCGGAGAGGCCGACTGGTCAGCCCACGATGTCGACGTAGTTCTTGAGACCACCAGCAAGTACCGATCCGTCGAGTGGCTGAACAAACATCTCGACGCCGGGGCCCGAAAGGTCGTTCTCACGTCGAGCCCGGAGACTCCCGGCGAGATGCCCCTACTACTCCGTGGAGTGAACGATTCGGTGCTGACCCCCACTGTCGACATGGTCGCTCTTGGTTCCAATACCTCCAATGCCATCGCTCCAGTGCTGAAGACCCTGAATGAGGCTTTCGGAATCGATCGCGCCTTCCTGACCACCGTGAAAGCGATGTCCAATGCCGGCCGACTTGCCGATGTGCCGACGGACGATTTCCGTACCAGCAGGGCCGCTGGCGAAAACATCATCCCGGCGACAACCAACTCGGCCGAGATTCTCAGCGACGTTCTTCCTGAACTCCAGGGGAAACTGTCAGCTGTAGCTCTCAACGTTCCCGTCACCGACGGTTCGACAGTCGATCTCGTAGCCCAGGTGGCTTCGACACCATCTGTCGAGGAAGTCAACGAAGCCATGCGCTCAGCGATCGCCGACAGGTATCAGGGAGTAATGGCCTACGTTGACGATCCAATTGTCTCCTCGGATGTCCGCGACGAAAGCCACTCTGGAATTTTCGACAGCTTGGCCACCATGGTCACGGGCGAAAACCTGGTGAAGACGATCACCTGGTTCAACAACGGTTGGGCATACTCGAATAGGGCCGTCGAGGTGGCCGCGACCGTGGCTGAGTTCTTGGAAGGAGAGCAATCATGACCCGCGTAGCAATCAACGGCTTCGGACGGATTGGGCGGGCGGTGTTTCGGATTGTGGCTGGTAGACCCGATTCGGGGATCGAGGTCGTCGCTATCAACGACCTTTCAGACGACGACATCCTGGCGTATCTCCTCGAGTATGACTCGGTGATGGGGCCGTTCGGCCAGGTAGTGAGTGTTGCGAACGGCATCATGACCGTTGGAAAGCACCGGGTGCAGATGTTGATGGAGCGTGACCCTGCCGCCCTCCCCTGGGATGAACTCAGGGTCGATGTCGTGATCGAGTCCACCGGTGTCTTCCGGGATCGGGCCTCGCTGACGAAGCACATCGAGGCCGGGGCGAAGCGGGTAATTCTCACAGTCCCATCGAAAGATCCGGTCGATCAGACCGTGGTACTCGGAGTCAATGATCAGGATCTCGGCGAGGACGACATCCTGGTTTCGAACGCTTCCTGCACCACCAATTGCCTGGCACCGCTGGCCAAGGTCCTCGATGACAATTTCGGCATCAAGAAGGGCGTGATGACGACCGTTCACGCCTACACCAACGACCAACGACTCGCCGACGTACCTCACTCCGATCTTCGGCGGAGCCGGGCCGCAACTGAAAACATCATTCCCACTACAACCGGAGCGGCCGCAGCAGTCGGCGAAGTACTTCCGCAGCTAGACGGAAAACTCGATGGGATGGCGATGCGAGTCCCGGTGCCCGACGGGTCCACCGTCGACCTGGTCGTGGAGTTGAATCAGAATGTGACCGTTGAACAGGTCAATGACGCAATGAGGACGGCGGCAGAAGGCCCGCTGTCGGGAATCATGGAGTACAACGAAGACCCCATCGTTTCCACCGACGTCATTGGAAACCCCCATTCTTCTGTCTTCGACGCCGGAGCGACGCAGGTTTTGGGCGGGAACCTGGTCAAGGTGATGGCGTGGTATGACAACGAGTGGGGCTACAGCAACCGGGTCGTCGATCTCATCGAACGTCTTGGTGAAGTCCTGGCTAAGGACTAGTCCCGCGTTCTACCTTCGTCAGCTGCCACATGTGGCACTCACATCCGCCGGTTCGGGGTTTTAATGGATTTTGGACCAGAGCTGTTCCGGGGTTACCGGGATCTGGATGTCGTCTCGTCCCAGGGCATCACACACGGCGTTGAGGACTGCAGGTGTCGAGCCAATTGCACCGGCCTCGCCGATGCCCTTGGCGCCGAGGGGATTGGTGGGCGTGGTTGTCACCGTTCCGCTGAGCCCAAAAAGGGGAAGCGATACGGCTGTGGGGATCAGGTAGTCGAGGAAAGAAGAAGTGACCAGGTTTCCATCGTCGTCGTAACGGGCGGCCTCCCACATGGCCTGGCCGATTCCTTGGGCCAATCCACCGTGGCGTTGGCCCTCTGCCAGCATCGGATTGACGATGTTTCCGGCATCGTCAACAGCCCACATCCGCTCCAACGTTGGCGCTCCCGTCTCCCGATCGATCTCGACCCAGGCGAGATGCATCCCGTACGGGAAGTTGAGCCCACCCGATTTGAGGTGGACTTCCTCGTCGAGTCCGGGAGTCAACCCCTCGGGGACGTTTCCGGAAAGAGCCGCGCCGACGATGTCGGTCCAACTGACGCTCACGTCGGTGCCGACGACCGTCGCCTTGAATCCTGCCAGCTCGATGTCGGCTTCGGATGCCTCCATCAGGTGCGCAGCAATCTTCTTAGCTTTCTCCGCCACCTTTCCTGCGGTAACGAAAGAAGCAGAGCCACCCTGGGCCAACGATCGAGAACCAGAGGTGCCCCAACCGTACGGAGAGGTGGCGCTGTCCCCCTGTTCAATCTTCACTTTCTCGATTGGAACCCCTAGCTGGTCGGCAACAAGTTGGGCGTAAGAAGTCCGATGACCCTGGCCCTGGTCCAGGGTCTCGACATACACCGAGACCGAACCGTCGCCGTGCACTTGAATTCGTGCCGCGCCCCAGTCTTCGAATCCACACACCTCGACATAGGCAGCAAGCCCCAGACCGACCAGGCGCCCCTCTGCCCGAGCCGCGTCCCGTTCGACTTTCAAAGCCTCGTATCCGACAAACTCGAGGAGGCGGTCGAGCGTTTTTTCATACTCGCCTGTATCAAACTCATATCCCCCACCGGACTTGTATGGAAACTGGTCCGGTTGGACGAAGTTGCGTCGGCGCACCTCGGCAGGATCGATATCAGTGGCCCGAGCAATGGAGTCGATGACCCGCTCCACGGTAAGAGTGGCCTCCGGACGTCCCGCTCCCCGGTAGATCCCTCGGGGGGCGCGGTTGGTCCAAACCCCCTTCATCGTCCATCCATAGACCCCGATGTCGTAGTTTCCTGTTCCCATTCGGGGAGTGATCTCCATGAACGACAGGTATCGGTGCCGACATCCGAGATCGACGAATGAGTCGACCCAGAGCCCCTGAATCCGACCCGCGTAGTCGGCAACTACCTCCCACCTGTGGCGCTGCGCCCGGCCGTGGCCAATCGTCAGCATGTGCTCTCGCCGGGTCTCAGTCCAACGAACCGGCCGACCGGTGAGGCGGGCACCGATCACCGCAAGGTACTCCTCCTCGGCTAAATCGAACTTACATCCGAAACCACCGCCGACAAACGGGGTTATAACCCGCACCGACGCTTGCGGCATGTCGAAAGACGCCGCCAGCTCTTCCTGCATCAGCTGGGGAGCTTGACTGGAGAGATGGACGGTCAACCCGTCCTCCTTCCATTCGGCGAGGACCGCCCTCGGCTCCATTGGAGCCGGCACGACTCGGGGATGCTCGACGACTCCGGAAAGACGGATCGGGCCGGACAAAGCGTCGAAGGCTTCCCGATCGCCCCGACTGCGGTCGTAAGCGATATTGGACTCCTGGCCCTCGTGTATCGGAGCCGCGGCGATCGCCTGTTCCACGTCGCCGACAACGGGGAGTGGTTCATAATCTACAAATATGAGGTCGGCCGCATCGCGGGCCGCTGCCGCCGATTCGGCGATGACAGCAACTACAGGATCACCAGGCATGAGAACCCGTCCCTGGACGAGGGGGTAGCGCCGGGGAATATTTCGTTCTGGATTTGGGGCCGGCGGCATCAATACATCAGAGACATCCTCCGGGGTGATGATCGCCCTGAGTCCTTGGACTTCGCGGGCCGAGTCGGTATCGATCGAGGTGACCAGAGCGTGGGGAAACGGGCTTCTTACGATGGCAAGGAACAACGTACCCGAGGGGGCGATGTCGTCGACATAACGGGCCGTGCCATTGATCAGGGATGGGTCTTCACGACGCTGAACGGGCGCGCCGATGAAGGAAGGGATGGTCATTTCTGTCGTCACCGGCGAGAGCCTAGTGGCGGGGAGTGCGGTCGGCTTACTCCAGAAGGGAGAGCACGGTCGTGCGGAAGTCGTTGGGTTGGAACGGTTTTGTCACGAAGGCATCTGCTCCACCTTCGTTGGCTCGCCGCCTCGACTCTTCCTCAGCATGTGCTGTCAGCACAACAACCGGGAGATTCTGTGTGGTCTCGTCCTTACGGATACGGTCGAGAACTTCCCACCCATCCATACCGGGCAGGCCGATATCCAGGACAACGAGGTCCGGAGACTCGGCGCCGACCGCAGCCAAACCGCTCTTTCCGTCGTCACGGGTGACGATTTCCAGATCGGCGGCGCGGAGGCAGACCTCGATCAGCCGTCGGATGACCGCTGAATCTTCAACTACCAGAATGCGCGAACCCATCGAATCACCTTGCTTCCACCGGCTTGGTGCCGGTTTGATATAGGTCTATCGGTCCATAAGGTGGTGTGGTTTAGCCAAACGTCACACAATTGCGCGATGGCCGGGGACGCTCAATTCTTCAACGAACGATTCCAGCTGCGCCAACGTCCGCACTTCATGGACCGAATCGCAGTGACGTCCGTATTGGGACATCGTCGAGTCACCGGTATCCCAATATGAGCTGGGCTCCGGGTTGAGCCAGAGTACGGCACGGGCTTGTTTGGCGATGTCAGCCAAGGACGTGTCGCGGGTTGGCCGGTAATTGTTCCGGGCATCACCCGTAATGATGATCGTGGTCCTCGGGGTGATCTGGGAACCATAACGGGCCAGGAAAACCTCAAAACTATTGCCGTAGTCAGAATGGCCGTCCATCCAAACAACCTCGGCCTCGGTTGTGACCTTGTGAAGCGCCGATCCGAAATCGATTCCGGGCCCAAAATAGTCGGTCACTTCGTCGACGGTATCGACGAAAGCGAACGATCGAAGTCGGGAAAACTGGGCAGACATGGCATGAGTGAATTGCAGGGTGAATCGAGAAAAGGTCGCCATCGAGCCGGAGATGTCACAAACCAACCACACTTCGGGCCGATGAGGTCGGGGATGGCGGAACTGGGGGTCGGCGGGCACTCCTCCCGTCGCCAGCGACCGTCGCACCGTCTTTCGGAAGTCGAGGCGCCCGCTACGCCGCTTCCGTCGACGGGCCAGCCTGGCGGCCAATTTCCTCGTCAGGGGGCCGATGGCAGCCTCCATCTCGGCGAGTTCCAGAGTGGTCGCATGCATCAGGTCGACGTCTTCGATCATCGGCTTCCGGAGAGTTCGGGCGACAGCCTCGCGGCCGCGGTCTGCCACCAGACGCCGCCGGATCTCCTCCTGTATCTCCTCGCGCAGTTCTTCGAGTCGGGCAGCCACATCCTCGCGGAGCAGTCTTCGCTCGAAGTCGCTGAGATCGCGATCGGCGCTGAGAGCTTCCATCAACTGAGCTTCCAGAGCCGACATATCCAACCGGCGCAGCGTCCGATACAGGTAATAGGTGCCTCCCACCGGTCGCCCTGGCTCCATACCGGCGAGTTGGTCTACTGCAGATCGCGCCCCGGATCGCAAGCTTTCGCGGTCGAAGCTCTCCAGGGCGTGTAGCAAGGACTCAAGAAGCGCGTCAATATCGAACTCTTCGTTTGGTCCAGCCGATCGCGGGGCCGAGTCCACCAAGGGATCGGAACCACCCGCTGCATCGCTGTCCGGACCCGGTGGGAGGACCGTTGCAAAGTAGACATCGAAGGCAGTCTCGAAGGCGCGCTCGTGGCGAAGGTTCTTGATCAGCGTCGCCCGAAGAGTCTCCCTGAGTCCGACCCGATCCCCCAGGCCAATTGATTCGACAGCCTGCATGGCATCGATGGTCTCAACCATGGACACCGGCACTCCGACGCCCCGGAGTTCATCGATGAAGCCGGTAAGAGTCCCAATCATTTCAGCCCGCTGAAGTGGCTATTTCCTTGGCGGCCTTCTCGATATCGGCCTGATATTTGAGCAAGACGTGGAGAGTGTCGTTGAGAGCGGCCTCGTCAATGTCTTCGATTGATAAGGCAAGCAATGTCCGGGCCCAATCGATGGTTTCCGAAACGGAAGGGGACTTTTTCAGATCGAGATTTCTGATCGAGCGGGCCACCCGGGCAATCTGGTCGGCGAGATGGTCGCCGAGACCAGGCACCCGCGCCTCGAGTATTTCTTTTTCCCGGGCCGGGTCGGGATAGTCAATGTGCAAGAAGAGACATCGCCGCTTCAGGGCTTCGCTCAATTCACGAGTGTTGTTGGACGTGAGAATGACCATCGGCATCGAAGAGGCTTCGATGGTCCCCAATTCAGGAATAGAGACTTGAAAATCGGAGAGTAACTCCAGCAGTAGGGCTTCGGTCTCCACTTCGACGCGATCGACCTCATCGATCAAAAGCACCACCGGTTCCGGTGAGCGAATAGCGTGAAGGAGCGGTCGCTCCAGGAGGAACTCTTCAGAGAATATGTCATGTTCGATGCTCTCCCAGTCGTGGTCGGCATCGGCCTGGATGCGTAGCAACTGCTTTTTATAGTTCCACTCGTAGAGGGCTTTGGCCTCGTCGAGCCCCTCGTAACACTGAAGACGTACCAGGGGGCGGCGCATGACCTCGGCGAGGGCCTTAGCCAGCTCGGTCTTGCCTACGCCTGCCGGTCCCTCAACGAGGACCGGTTTTCCAAGCCTTATCGCCAGATAGACCACTTGGGCAATGCGCTCATCCGGCAGATAGTTGGTGGCCCGCAGGGCCTCACCAACTGCATGTGGGGTTTCGAATTCCATACTTCTCCTGATAGAGCACCACATTGTACGGGGGAAGCCCCCTCCAAAGAATTCGAGCACCTCCCACGGTTGGACGATTTGAGGGTTAGCCTCACAACCCGTGCGAATAATTATTGTCGGTGCAGGGGCAGTCGGCTCCTATCTCGCAGCGCGACTCTCCCAGGATGGCCAGGATGTCGTCGTGATCGAGGACGACGCAACAATTGCGGCCGATTTGCAAGACTCGATCGACGCCATGGTTATCCAGGGAAATGGTGCCAGCGGTGTGACTCTCGAAGAGGCCGGCGCTTCCCGCGCCGACCTCTTGATTGCGGTCACGAGCTCAGACGGCGCCAATGTCCTCGCCTGCCACGCCGGCAAGGTCTTGGGGGCCAAGATGACCATTGCCAGAATCGAAGACCCGGAGATTCGCGAGGGGTCCGAGCAATTGGGTGTCGACGTCGTCATCGACCCATCGGCCACTGCCGCCGAGGAAATCGTCGACATCGTCGGTCTCGGTGGCGCTTCCGAATTGATCCAGTTCGCCGATGGAAAACTGGTAATGGTCGGCGGCAATGTCACATCGGGCGCTCCGATAACCGGGGTACCGCTACGGCAACTGCGGCTGCGATCGGCGGAATGGGGTTGGGTGATTGCCGCACTGGTCCGTGACGGCAGAACAATCGTGGCCCATGGTGACACCGAGGTGCTGGCCGGGGACCATGCCCTCATCATGACTACTGACGACAATGTCGAGCGGGGGGCGCGCATGATCGGGTTGAAACGAACTCACTATGACCGGGCCATCATCTTTGGCGGGACCAGACTCGCCCAGCTCACAGCAGACAAGATGCTTGAGTCGGGTTTGGAGGTGGTCCTCATCGACGAGGACAAAGCGCGCTGCCTCGTGCTTGCCGACAAGCACCCCGGTGTTCTGGTGATGTGCGGTGACCCCACCGACCCCGATCTGGCCTCGAGCCTCGATCTTGGCCCTGAGGACGTCGCAATGGCTCTCACCGGCTGGGACGAAGTGAATCTGCTCGCTTGCCTGGTTGCCAAGGCGAGCGGTGCAGGAATGACGATTTCGCGGTTCCACCGCATTGCCTATGTCGGGTTGTTAGCCGGGATCGGGATCGACGCCGCCGCCTCCACCCGTCTGATGGCGGCCAACGCCATTCTGCAATTCGTCAGATTCGGGGAAGTAGAACGAGTGGTGACCTTCAGTGACACCGACGCCGAGGCTATCGAGATGGAAGTGGCAGAGGGCGCCGAAGCAGTGGACCGCAGCCTTCTCAACCTCAAACTCCCGTTGGGCGTGATTGTTGGCGGGGTCTCCCGCAACGGCACCACGTTCGTTCCCGATGGATCGACGGTCATCCGGGCCGGCGACCACATCATTTTCTTCTCCCTTCCCCGGGATATTCCGGAATCGACAGCTCTCTTCTCGGCATGACCACCACCAGGCGATACCGGAGGGGTGGGTCACCGGTCCGAAAGCTCGCCAAGACGGTTGGATATGTGTTGGGCTCGGTTCTGGTCTTTCTATCGGCCGCGATGGCCATTGCCGCCCTTGTTTCCCTGGTGACTGGCGAAATATCCGTTTCGGTAAAGATCTTTCTTGCGGCGCTCGCTACTGCCGCTGCTGGTTTGCTAACCAGATGGGTGGTCCCGAAGCCCAAGTCACTCACGATTAAGGAGAGTTTCGCGACCGTGGGCATGTCCTGGTTCGTGATATCAATCTTTGGCGCCCTCCCCTTCTTGTTCACCGGGACCATCCCCTCTTTGACCGGAGCCGTTTTCGAGTCGACCTCGGGCTTTACGACAACCGGTTTCTCAGTGGTGATCGACCCGGCCGGGCTGCCGTCGGGGATCCTGTTTTGGCGCGCGCTGACCCAGTGGCTGGGAGGAATGGGCGTGATCGTCCTCGGGGTCATCATTCTTCCGTTCTTGGGCACCGGAGGCGCCCAGCTAGCACAGGCAGAGTCCTCAGGGCACACCGTCGAGCGGCTCGCTCCACGATTTCAAAATACTGCCAAACGTCTATTAGGGGTGTATGTGGCGATAACCGGTCTCGAGGTGGTCCTGCTCTGGATCGGCGACATGAATGGATTCCAGGCGTTGCTCCACAGTTTTGCCACGGTCGCAACCGGAGGATTCGGCACGGAGGCGAATTCAATCAGCGGGTTTAGTCCATACACGCAGTGGGTTATCACGTTCTTCATGGTCGCGGCGGGAGTCTCCTTTGCGCTCCACTTCCGGGCCTGGACGAAACCCAGCGAATATGCAAAGAACTCCGAATTTCGCCTCTACGCCTTGATTCTCCTGGTTGCCTGCGCCGTCGTAGTGGGCGGGCTAATCAAGGATCTGGATGCAGAAGCGTCGATACGACTTGGTGTGTTCAATACCGTTTCAATCGCAACCGGGACCGGCTTTACGACGGCGGATATCGGACTTTGGCGCCCGGCACTCCAGATTGTTCTAATTGGTCTGATGTTCCTGGGCGGGATGGCAGGCTCGACATCCGGCGCAATCAAGACTTTTCGAATCGGTGTTCTCGCTAAGGCAGCATTCGCCGACCTACGCCGGATCGTGCGTCCCAGGGGAGTCTTCGTTACCCGCTTTGGTAAGGGTGTCATCCCACCAGAAGTCATCGAAGCAGTCCAATCTTTCTTTCTTTTCTACATGCTGATTTTCATGACGTCGACATTTTTGCTGACATTTATCGACGCCAATATTTCCGAGGGCCTCGACCTGGTGACCGCCACCAGCGCTGTTGCATCCTCAATGGGCAATGTGGGTGCCGGCCTGGGTCAAGTCGGGCCATCGGGGACCTTCGCCGCCATCCCCGATTTGGGGAAGTGGCTGCTCTCGGGTCTCATGATCGTCGGACGACTCGAAATCTTCCCGGTCCTGGTGTTGTTCACCAAAGACCTCTGGCGCCGATAACCAACGGCCCGAAACGCGGTTACTCCTCTTCGTCACCGGCAAGGAACTCAAAGCTCAGATCGCCGATGTGGACTTCGTCGCCGGGTCTGGCACCAGCCGAACGTAACGCGTCATCTACACCGATTCTGCCAAGCCGACGCGCCGCCATATCTGCAGCCTCCGAAATTGTCAGGTCGGCGAATGCAACGGCTCTTTCCGCGGCAAGCCCCGAAACACGCCAACCATCCCCCTCCTTGGCGACCGAAAACCCCGGTCCCAATGGCCGGTGGAGCACATATCCATGACGTTCCGGGGCGTCCCGCTCGGCGGCGTCGACGAGATCGGCGATGGCGTGTAGGGCGTCTTTCATTCCGTCCCCGGTGACCGCCGACACACCAATGGCCCCGTCCATCTCCGACCACCCGGCAAGGTCGATCTTGTTCAGGATGATGATCCGGGGCCGCCGGGCCAACTCCTCGGAGTATGTGGCGATCTCCCGGGAAAGGATGCGGAGCTGTTCCTCGGGCTCGTGCTCCTGAATCGGGGATGGGTCGAGCAAAAAGACCAACACCCTCGCCCGCTGGACATGACGGAGAAACTCGTGGCCGAGACCGCGCCCATCGGCCGCACCCTCAATCAGTCCGGGGATGTCAGCGAGGACAAATTCCCGACCGTCGAAGTTGACCACGCCCAGATTCGGCTGCAGGGTGGTGAACGGATAGTCAGCAATCTTCGGTTTTGCTGAGGAGACCTTGGAAATGAATGTCGATTTGCCGGCATTGGGAAATCCGATCAAGGCGGCATCGGCCAGCAGCCGCATCTCCATCACCAGCCATTCATTTCGACCGTATTCCCCCTGCTCGGCGAGCGCTGGTGCCCGGTTTGACGGATTGACAAAAGCTGCGTTCCCGCGACCTCCTCGGCCACCGGCGACAGCAACCACTTCTTCCCCGGCCGTCACCAGATCGGCGAGCAGCGTGCCTTCGTCGTCGTAGACAACAGTTCCCAGCGGTACCGAAAGCACCAGGTCAGCCCCCGAGGCACCATGACGGACATCGCCTTCGCCATGGGTCCCATCTCCCGCCGAATAATGAGGGTTGCGGTGATAGCGAAGCAAGGTCGCTACCGAGGGATCGGCCCGAAGGATTATCGACCCCCCCGGTCCCCCGTTTCCGCCGATCGGCTTGCCCTTTGGCCTGCCCTTGGAACGTACAAACGAAACAACCCCCGCACCGCCGTTGCCGGCGCGGAGGTTGACGCGTACGCGGTCGACAAACACGACCGGTTAACTTCTATTCAGGGAGGACGTTGACGAGACGGCGGTTGGCACGAGCACCGTATTTGACGGTTCCTGGACTCAGAGCGAAGAGCGTGTCATCGCTCCCCTTACCCACATTCTCACCGGGGTGAATCCTGGTTCCGCGTTGGCGCACCAAAACGGCACCCGCGTTGACGAACTCACCATCGAAAACCTTGGGCCCGAGGCGTTTTGCCCTCGAATCGCGGCCGTTCTTGGTAGAACCGCCAGCCTTCGTTTTAGACATTGACTATTCCTCCTCAGAAGCAGCCTTCGCCACTTTGGGCGCTGCTTCCTTCTTAGCGCTGGCCGGCTTCTTTGGCGCCGCAGCTTCCTTCTTAGCGCTGGCCGGCTTCTTTGGTGCCGCAGCTTTCTTCTTCGATCCGGCCATGTCGATACCCGTGATCTCAATCCGGGTGTACTTCTGACGGTGCCCCTGACGACGCCGGTAACCCGTTTTGTTCTTGTACTTGAAGATGTCGACCTTGGGGCCGTGCGACTCACCAAGGACCTTGGCGCTGACCTTGGCTTTGGCCAGGGCAGCAGCATCGGAGACGGCATTGCCGTCTTCATCGACCACCAGCAGCGGCTCGAAGGTCAACTCGGTGGGGTCGCCTTTGACACGCTCGATGTCAATCACGTCACCAGAGCGCACCTTGGCCTGCTTGCCGCCGGCGCGAATGATGGCATACATAGGAAAACCTCTTCTAGAAAGGGAGAATCGAGTGGCAATGGTACCGGTTCGTCACATCAAGACCAAAAGGACTCATGCCGACGATGGAGACCGAAGCAGAAGGCCGCAGGCCGATGATGGAGGCCGGAGCAAGGAATACCAGGCTCAGTCGTAGTCCTCCACCGTTGTTTCCACATGCGCACCTGCGTGGTCGTTGATAATGACACCACGACCTTCGCAATGCTCGCACTTGGTCGAGAATTGCTCGAGAAGGCCCGCCGAAACATTCTTCCTGGTCATCTCGACCAGTCCAAGGTGGGATACATCGAAGACTTGAGTCCGGGTCTTGTCCCGCGCCAGCGTTTCCTTGAGCCGTCGGAGAACCGCCTGCTGGTTGGCAGTCGATTCCATATCGATGAAGTCTATGACGATGATGCCCCCGATGTCGCGCAGTCTCAGCTGACGCCCGATTTCCTCGGCCGCCTCCAGATTGTTCTGTTTTACGGTTTCCTCGAGCGTCGAGGATCCCACGAACTTGCCGGTGTTGACGTCGATGACGGTGAGTGCTTCGGTGCGGTCGATGACAAGGTGTCCGCCAGACGGAAGGAATACCCTTCGATCCAGAGCCTTTTTCAGCTGGTCATCCACGTGGTATCGCTCGAACAAGACCGTCTCGTCCTCATATAGCTGGACTTTGGAAACCAGATCGGGAGCCGTGGACTGCAGGTAGTTGATCACCTTGTCGTGGGCTGACTTATTGTCGATGAGCAGTTTTCGGAAGTCTGCGGTGAAATGCTCGCGGATGACTTTGATCAACAGCTCGGGCTCCTCATGGATCAACCGGGGAGCGTTGCCATTCTTCGACACCTCGACAATGGCTTCCCACTGCTTGACAAGCCGGGAGATATCAGCGGCCAACTCTTCGGCGGAGGCGTGGAGGGCGGCGGTGCGAACAATTACACCGAATCCTTTGGGGCGGACCTTGTTTATGACCTCTCGGAGTCGGCTGCGATCCTCGTCGGGGAGCCGACGGCTGATTCCCACACTGTCAGAGTCCGGCACCAGAACCAAATATCGACCGGGCAACGACGGCATCCCGGTTAGTCGGGCACCCTTGGCTCCCATGGCATCCTTGGTCACCTGGACCAGGACCTCGTCGCCTTCTTTCAGCACTTGCTCGATACGTTTGCGGGCTTTGCCATTAGACACCCCGTCGACGGAGACGTCGGAGGCGTAGAGCACGCCGTTTTTGGCGACACCGAAGTCGAGGAAGGCTGCTTCCATTCCGGGAAGGACGTTGCGGGTTTTGCCGAGATAGATGTTCCCGGCGACTGAACCGGCGCTGTCCCGGGCGACGTAGTGCTCGACCAGGACCGGTCCTTCGAGAATCACCACCTGGGTTTGGTCTCCCCGAACTTTGACGAGCATCTGCTTGCGAGCGGTGTCGGCGGGG
>JBGTGL010000044.1:0-6511 GCA_041746755.1 Acidimicrobiia bacterium
TGAGTAGACTAAAAAGGGGGCCCGCAGGGCGGGCCCCCTTTTCCTTGAGTTCTGCCTTGTTAGCTCTTGGCTAGCTGGAAGAAGTCGTTGTACTGGATTTCGAAATCACCGGTGTCGGTGATGATTTCCAACTTTTGCCTCAGTTCATCCGACGGATAGATGGTCTCATCAGTGAGGACCTCCTCATCGATGAACGGCTCAGCGGCTGCATTGGGGCTGGCGTAATAGTTCCAGTTGGTCAACGCCGCACCATTCTCCGCATCAAGCAGGTAATTGATAAAGGTATGTGCCGTACACGGGTGCTCCGACACCGTGGGGATCGCCATATTGTCGATCCAGACGGTTCCACCTTCTTGTGGAATGACGTAGGCCCAGTTGTCCGCGTCGTCGGTGTCGGCAAATGCCGTGAAGAAGTTACCCGAGTAACCGTGTCCAACGGCCGTTTCACCGTTGACCAGGTTTTCGTCGTATTGGTCGGAGTCGAATGCAGTGACATTCTCCTTGGCCGCCGCAATGACGTCGGCCGCTTCCTGGAGCTCGGCTTCACTGGTCGAGTTCAACGAGTATCCAAGGTATTTCAACGCGGCACCCATTGTCTCCCGGGGATCGTTCAGCAACGAGACGCCGCCGGCGTAGCCTGCTGTCAATTCAGGATCGAAAACCAACGCCCAACTGGGCTCGAAGTCTTCGCCGACAACTGAGAGATTCACGCCAAGACCCGTGGTTCCCCATTGGTAGGCAGCCGAGTATTCGCCGTTGGGGTCGTACGGCGGGTTGACGAACTGCTCATCGAGGTTGCCCCAATTAGGCAGGGCGTCTGCTTGGAGCGGCGCGAGGAGACCTTGTTCGATCATGATCCCCACCATGTAGTCCGAGGGAACGATGAGGTCGTAAACGGCGCCGGCCTGGAGTTGGGCGAGCATCGCCTCATTGGAGTCGTAGAAGTCCTCCACCACGTCGACGGAATACTGCTCCTCAAAGGCTGAGATCAGATCGGGGTCGATGTATTCGGACCAGTTGTAGAAGTTGAGGTCTCCATCGACGGCTTCGGGGGCACAGGTCTCCCCGGATCCGCCTTCACCCGTTGTCGGTGTCTCTCCGGCGACGGTGGTCGAGCTCTCACCAGCCGGGTCGCCACAGGCGGCCAGCACCAGAGCGATGACGGCAAAAAGGGCGACGACCTTTGCGATTTGTTTCATGAATTGTTCCTCCTAAGTTGCGCGGTGTAACACCAGCGACTTGGTCACGATAACGCGGTTACTGGCGAACCGTGGCTCCAGATGATGCCAGAACGTCTTCTTCGAGGTCACTATCGCCGCCACTGCTCCTGGTCCGCTGCAACCCGAGGGATATCCCCACCAATACCATCGAAGCGACCAACATCACCGTGCTTACCGCGTTGATCAGGGGGGTGACGCCCCTTCTGACCAATCCAAATACATAAACGGGGAGCGTTGTTGATCCTGGTCCGGAAACGAATTGGGTGACAACGACATCGTCGAGAGAAAGGGTTAGAGCGAGCAGGGCACCCCCGGCCACCCCGGGAGCTATTAGGGGCAGGGTGACCTTGTAGAACGTCTGCCATCGACCGGCATATAGGTCGGCGGCGGCCTCTTCGAGCGAATCATCGAATTGGGCCAGCCTCGCTCGCACCACAATTGCCACGAACGAGATGTTGAACGCGATGTGAGCCAGGGTGATTGTGCCTAGGCCGGTCTTGAACCCGATTCCGAACCAACTGTCGATCAGTCCGATGGCCTGGAAGAAGAAGATCAGGAGCATCACGCCCATGGTCACATCCGGGATGATCACAGGCATATAGGCAATACCGTCGAGGGCACCCCGGCCACGGAACCTATAGCGCTCCAGGGCGAGGGCGAGCATGGTGCCGATGACGGTGGCGACAATCGTGGAGACGAAAGCGACGATGATCGAGTTGCGCAAAGCTCCAAGAATTCGATCGTCCTGAAGCATCTCCTCATACCAACGGAAGGAGAACCCGGTCCAGATCGACACGTTCTCATTCTCATTGAAGCTGAAAACGATCAGGAGCCCGATCGGGAGATAAAAGAATATGTATACCAGCCAGGCATTTGCCGCGAGAAGTCGGTCGATCGGACCTCGTGGCGCCCGGTTCTCACTCATACGTTCCTCGCCCCGGAGCGGAAGTAGATAAGGGTGGCGAGGAGCATGACGGCCATGATTGCGATTGAAAGGGCTGAGCCAAACGGCCAGTTGCGTGCCGTGAGGAACTGGCTCACGACGTAATCACCGATCAACGTAGTCGTGGCCCCTCCCAGGATCGCAGGTGTCACATACGCACCAATCGAGGGGATGAATACCAGAATCGATCCGGCAATAACTCCCGGCATCGAGAGAGGGAAGGTCACCTTACGAAATGCGGTCCATCCGTTGGCGTAGAGGTCACGAGCCGCGTCAACCAGACTCCAGTCCATCCTCTCCAGTGCGGCGTACAACGGGAGAACCATGAAAGGCATGAACCCATAGACCATCCCGATCAGCACCGCAGTGTTGGTGAAGAGGAGTCTCACCTCTCCCCCGCCGAAGAACTGGCTGACCTGGCTGACCAGGCCGTCGGAGCCGAGGATGAACTTCCAGGAGTAGGTACGGACCAGAAAGTTTGACCAAAAAGGAATCATGACCAGCACCAGCAGTACGTTGCGGAGAGTTGCTCCCCTGGTGGCGATGTAATAGGCAAACGGATAGCAAACGACAAGACAAATGACCGTCGTGGTCAATGCCAGAAAGAGGGATCGCAGCATGATCTCACCGACAAGAGGCGTGAACAACTTCTTATAGGAGTCGAGGTTCCAATCCTCGAGAACGGTCAGACCGGTCGATGACCTGCTGGCAAACGAATACACCAGGACCAAAAACAGCGGTATAACGAAGAAGATGATGAGATAGGCATAGGCGGGGAGGGAGATGCGAAAACCCCTCCGACTCTTTGCTCGCTCCGCTGCCGCTTCCAACTCCGGAGTGGCTTCCCTTGCAGCGGCCTTTGCAGCAGCCTTTTCATCCACAACCATCAGTCGACCACCAAGCTCGCCGCATCCGGGTGCCAGACCAAGAAAGCATCCTCGCCAAGCTCGTACCGCTCGACTGACGGACGATTCTCCTCCTTCACCTCGACCAGTTCGCCGGTACCGCCCTCAACTCCGTAGTAGTAGACATCGCCGTAGTAGACCCTGCGGGCAATCCGCACCTGGAGACGGTTCAAGCCGTCGGGAATCGGCTCGTCGAGGTCGTATAGGGATAGCCTTTCGGGACGCAGCGTCAGTGTCGCTGGACCGCTGGTCAACGAATCCGTGGGCGCCGGAAACTCCTGTCCCCCACCCAACTTCACCCGGTTGGGACCCACAACCGAAACCGCGATCAGATTGATGTCGCCAATGAAGTCAGCCACAAAACGCGAATTGGGATGCTCATAAATGTCTTCAGACTTCCCGACCTGGAGCAGCTTTCCGTCGCTCATCACTCCAATTCGGTCTGACATCGTCAGGGCTTCCTCCTGGTCATGGGTGACATAGACAAAGGTTATACCGACCCGATTTTGCAGCTCTTTCAGCTCCACTTGCATCGTCTGACGGAGCTTGAGATCGAGGGCGCCCAGCGGTTCATCGAGGAGCAGCACCTCCGGCTCATTGACCAGGGCGCGGGCCAGGGCGACTCGCTGCTGCATTCCCCCCGAGAGTTGATTGGGTTTGGCATCGGCCCTCTTGCTCAGTTGGACCTGGTCGAGCACACGCTTGACCCGATCGCCGATGTCGTTCTTCGACACCTTCTTCATTTGCAGCCCAAACGCGATGTTTTCTGCCACGGTCATATGGGGAAACAGCGCGTACGATTGGAAAACGGTATTGACCGGTCGCTCGTTCGGCGGTTTCAGGCCCATCTCCTCTCCGTGGATTCGCAATGAACCAGAAGTCGGATATTCAAATCCGGCGATCATTCGCAAAGTGGTGGTCTTACCGCAGCCCGAAGGTCCGAGAAGTGAGAAAAACTCGCCATCCTCGATTACGAGATCAAGCCCATCGACGGCGGTGAAGTCGTCGCCAAACTTCTTGGTCACACCCGTAAGTTCGACGGCTTGCTCTGCCATTCCTCGTCCTCCAAAACCTCGTATGGGAGCCCACTTCCGATTACGAACCGGGCGGGCCGATCGAGCGAGGAGCTTACCTTGACCCGAACAACCCCCGTCGCCCACAGCCAAACTAATCAGGACGCTACGATCCCGTTGATGTCTGCTTACTGGCACCCATTCGCGGAAATGTCCAAAGTCAAAGAGGCTCCGTTCATCATCGACCATGGCGAAGGCATATACGCCTTTGACGAAGACGGCAACCGTTATCTCGACGCTGCGGCTTCCCTCTGGTACATGAATGTTGGCTACGGCAGAGACGAGATCGTCGACGCTATGGACGCCCAGGCGCGCAAGCTTCCCGCGTTTCACTCGTTCATCGATTACGCCACCCGCCCGCCTATCGACCTGGCCGACAAAATCGCCGCGGTCGCTCCCGACCCTGGATCGAAGGTGTTCTTCGGATCGGGAGGCTCCGATGCCGTTGATACTGCGGCCAAGATGGCCCGTCGCTATTTTTCGGCAATAGGAGAGCCCGACCGCACCGTCTTCATCGCCAGGGAGTGGGCCTATCACGGCATGCACACCTATGGGACCGCTATGGGCGGCATGGAGCCCAACCGCCTCGGCTATGGCGGCGACCTGGTGACTGATATCGTTTTTGTGCCTCACGATGACTCCGAGGCCGTCGAGAAGGCGATCGACCACATCGGCGCCGACCGGATTGCGGGTATCTTCGTCGAAGCCGTGATCGGAGCCGGCGGGATCCGGCCGGTTTCTCCCGAGTACCTCAAGACGGTTCAGGATTTGATCCATGGTGCTGGCGGGCTTTACATCTCTGACGAGGTCATCACCGGCTTTGGCAGGATCGGTGACTGGTTCGCCGCCAACCTCTACGGGCTTCAGCCCGACCTGATGACCTTTGCCAAAGGCGTCACCTGCGGTTATGCGCCGCTCGGCGGGGTAGTCGCCAGTTCAAAGATTGCCGAGCCGTTCTTCAACGAGGCGGGTCTGATTTTCCGTCACGGCTATACGTATTCAGGCCACTCGACGGCATGCGTCGCCGGTATCAAAGTGATGGAGATCATCGAGCGTGAGGGCTTGTTGGCGCGGGCGACCGAGCTCGAAGGCGAGCTCTACGACGCCCTCGTCCCGCTGGAAGAACTCGACCTGGTTGACCACGTCCGACGTGGCGTAGGCGCGCTTGCTGCGATTCAGCTCAAGGTTGGCGACGACGAAACGCTCCCCGCTCGGGCGGCGGCGGCGTGCCGCCAGGCCGGTGTTCTGACCAGGGCGGTTGGCGGCGGCGGACTCCAGGTGTCTCCACCGCTGACTATGACTCCGGAGCAGGTCGAAGAGATGGCGGGACTCTTCAAGAAGGGCCTCACCTCGCTGTGATCGAGGCGCCTTTCTGGGTCGAAGACTTTCCCCGACCCAGCCACATCGGCCAAGACCAACTCCCTTCCGAAGCAGACTATGTAGTGGTGGGCGCCGGCCTCACCGGGCTCTCCGCAGCCCTCAGATTAATCGAAGCGGGCCAATCGGTGGTGCTTCTCGATCGAGGTGAAATTGCCGGAGGAGCATCTTCGATCAACGGCGGCATGGTCTCCCCTGACGTCAAAGCCGGAATTCGGGCTGTTGAGTCGAGCTACGGCCCGGCAATCGCCGACGAGATTTGGCGAGCATCGGTTCGCTCCATTGAGATCGTCCTCGAGCTTTGCGATCGCCACGGCATTGACGCGCAGACCAACCGCAACGGTTTAGCCGCCCTCGGACTGGACAGCCGCGACATCGAGAAGTTCAGGAAGACGGCGGACTTCTACCGGCAACGATATGGCGTGGAATGGGAAGTTCTCGGACATGACCGTGTCGGCGAAATCGCCGGTTCCGATTCATTCTCCAGCGCGATGTACGAACCGGAGGGTTTTGGGATCCACCCGGCTCGTTTCGTCTTCGGGCTGGCCACCGCAGTAAAAGACAAAGGCGGACTGCTCGTCGCCCGCACTCCGGCAACATCGATAGTGAAGAACGGCAATGGCTTCGAGATAACGACTCCGTCGGGGAGAACTCGCAGTGGCAACGTGATAGTGGCGACCAACGGATATACGACCGGTGAGCCGATTCCGGAGCTGAGGAAGAAGGTTGTGTCGATCGGCTCCTACATCATCGTCACCGAACCGTTGCCTGAGGCCGAGGCCTCGGCTGTCTTTCCGAAGAATGCGATGACCTATACCAAACGGCGTCTCCTCCACTATATGAGGAGAACCCCGGACAACCGGATCCTGATCGGGGGCCGCCGCAACCTGAAGACCGGCCTTCCACTGGCTGGAAGTGCCGCCGATCTTCGCTCCGCCTTGGTCCGCTACTTCCCCCGCTTGGCTGACCGTGAAGTCACCCACGTCTGGGGCG
>JBGTGL010000045.1:0-4430 GCA_041746755.1 Acidimicrobiia bacterium
ACACCGGCCTGGGCACCAGGAAACTGAGCAATGAGATCGTCGCCAGGATGAGAATCAGGGCAGTGGCAGCGGGGTTGGGATTGGCCAGATAGGCGATCAAACCGATCCCGACGAAAGTCAAGCCGGATATCGCCAGGAGCATCCACGGGACAAACCCGAGACCGGTGTGGATCTCCCCCCATCGGTAGAAGGCGTCAGCCAGCCAACTCTGAGTCAGCCAGATCTCCCCTCCCTTGGTGAAAGAGAAGGGATCGGTGGTTAGGACGCTTCCGGCGTCGATCTGGAGTTGACCGGCCCGGATATGCCAGAGAAAGGAGTTGTCCCCTATCGGTGCCCATGCATCAATGGCCAGGGCAATCCAAGGGACAACCCATAGAAGGTGGAATATCGAGTATCGCCGCTTCTCCGTCGGGAGGCCCGACTCAACCATTAGGTCTGTGAGAAGGCGTCGGAAATCTGGATTGCCGCCGGGCCAAGAAGGACGATGAACAGCGCGGGGAAAATACAGAACACCAGCGGAAAGACCAGCTTGACAGGGGCGGCGAAAGCCTTCTCCTGGGCCCTCTGACGTCGTTTGATCCGCATCTCATCGGCCTGGACCCGGAGCACATTGGCGATGGTGACACCGAACGCTTCGGCCTGGATCATGGCCAGAAGGAAGGAACGCAATTCATCGAGGTCGGTGCGGTCCATGAGGTGCCGCATCGCGTCTCTTCGGCTAACACCAACCCGGGTTTCCTGGAGCATCCGGAAGAACTCCTCAGAAAGTGGGCCCGGAACCGTGGCGACTACCCGAGACAGGGCGGAGTCGAAACCGAGACCGGCCTCCACGGAAATCACCATTAGATCGAGAACGTCGGGGAGCGCCTTCTGCATCGAGACGCGCCGTTCGTCAATTTTCCGTCTCAGCCAGGCATCGGGCCCGAAGAAACCGAGCACGATGGGCATAACGAACAGAAAGATCCGTTGAAAGGACGATGCCCCGAAGTCGACGATAAGGAAACCGAGGACAATACCCGCCAGAGCACCAAGCAACTTGACAACTGTGAATGCCGGCGCGTCCATATTGGCTGGGCTGCCGCCGAGGACCAACTGGTGTTGCTTTTTGTCCATGTAGCCGGCCGGAGTGAAACGACTGAGGAGCCCGCCTGTTCTGAGGACAAGCGGGGCTATTGCCCTTTGCGCGAAAGGCTTCGCTAGCTGGTCATCGCGAATCTGAGGTGCGTTGCTTCGCCCATAGACGGCAAGACGCTGGGAGACATCCTCTTGCTCCCTGGTCACGCCGAAGCCGATCCATACGACAAGGAAGAGAACGATCAGAAATACCGAGATAACGGCGAGAGTGAGTGGTTCAAAAATCATACGTCAATATCCACAATCTTTCTGAGCCAGAGAATCCCGGCAGCGATCAATATCAACCCGACTCCAATAGCGATCTGACCGAACTGTGTTGTCAACAACGGTTCCAGATACTCCTTGTTGGTGGCAAACAAGAACCCGAACATCACAAAGGGCAGGGCGCCGAGGATGATGGCGGAGAGACGACCTTCGGCCGTCAGCGCCTTTATCTCCCCACGGAGACGGTTTCGCTGCAACATGGTGTTGGCCACGGTGGAGAGGACCTCGGCGAGGTTACCGCCGACTTCTCTCTGAATTTCGATTGCCATGACCGCCCATTCAAAGTCTTGAGATTGGGTTCGGTCAGCAATCCCCGAGAGGGAATCGCTCACTGCACGCCCCAGCCGGGCCTCTGCCATGGCACGTCCAAATTCACGTGCTGTCGGATCCTGTGCTTCGGAGGCGACTGCTTCCACGGCCTGAAGCAGTGAATAGCCCGCACGAAGCGATGTCGCCATCAGGGTCAGTGTGTCAGGGAGTTGCTTTTCAAACTTCCGCTTCTCTCGGGCCCCGGCATAGTTCATGAAGCCAATGACAACCACCAAAAGGATTGCGGAAACCACTAAACCCCAGAGCAATCCATTGAAGATCCCGAGGACAATCCCACCAACGGTGGCTAGACCAAACATCGCAAGGATCAATTCGCCCGGCGACATCGGGACGTTGGCCTGTTCCAACACTGCATTGATGCCAGAGAGCAAACCCCGACGTTTGACGTCTTCTTCAGCAGCCTGAGAGAACTTGTTGATCAGCGGGATCCGCTGCATGAAGGGAACCTTTTCCTCTTTGGGACCCTTGCGCCCATAGGCCTCGAGACGCTTGGCGAAGCGATTGCCACCCTCCTCCTCGTCACGACCGAAGAGAATGATGAGGAACAGGAACAAAGTGAGCCCGAGTCCAACTGCCCCGATGAGGATCAACATGTTGGCCGGCAAAAGCAGGGTGCTCTCAACCACGACAGTCGACGGCGGGGCGAAAGAGGCCTGAGTCGTCTGGACCGAGTTGGCCGTTGTTGTGGTGGCATACCCGGAGACCTGGAATTCCTGGCTAGATGCCAGTCCCGGTGCTCCCGCATAGGTGACCTCGAAGGTCACCGGTCCGGGCGTGGAGACCGGAGATACAAACCTGGCAACGAGCGTGTTGTTGATTTCCTGGCCGATCTGCCCGTAGAGGGTGTTGAGCTGGGCCGGGTCAGGAGTAGAGAGGAACAACCCGTTGCCCGCTTCAGCGATCTGCTGCACCGGGTCGGGATTGAAGTCAGGCGACTCGAGTGCAACACCGAAATAGCGGGCATCTGAACCGGAAACGGCGGCGAGAGCCTCGTCGAAGGTGGCCACCGACGCAGTGTCTTCACCGTCGGTGAGGATGATGGCCGACTGGACGAAGTTGCCCGTCGCCGCACCGAGAACATCGACGGCGCGGATGACAGCATCATTGAATGCGGTCTCGCCATCGGCCACGATACCGGCGATGGCGCTGGTCAATTCGATTGGGTTGGAAGTGAATCCGACCAGAGTCGTAACTTCGTTGGCAAAAGTGATGATTGCTATCTGGTCTTCGTTGCGTTTCTGGTCGACAAAAGCTTGTGCCGACGCCTTGGCTGCGTCGATCGGTGCGCCCTGCATCGACCCCGAGGCGTCGATCACGAGGGCAATCTGCACCGGGACCGCCGACTCACCCAGGCTGGCAACTTCGAGATTGGACACTGGTTGGCCGTCGACGGTGATGGCTACATCAGCAGGAACTGGCGCGGTTGGGAAATTGCGAAACTCGACGATCATCGTGGTCTGGCCGCCTTCGGCATACCGCGCCCCGTTGATATCGATAATCTCGATTTCCTGCTCGCTCGACTGAGCGAGTGCGGTCCCCGCTCCCAGAATGAGGGCGAGAACTACGAAAAAGAGTCGCTTCACCGGCCGCTCCGGGCAAAGGGCTCCGGATCGAAGAGGTCGGCCGGAAGCCTGATCCCCTGGTTTTCCAGATCTTGCGAGAAGCTGGGACGGATACCGGTGGCCTTGAGACGGCCCTGGTAAACGCCTTCGTCGTCGACACCCATTCCGTAGTCAAACAAGAACAGGTCCTGGAGAGTGATGATGTCGCCCTCCATACCCTCGACCTCGGTGACGTGGGTGACACGGCGGGTCCCGTCTTTGAGACGGGAAACGTGGATGATCAAGTCGACGGCTGAGGCCACCTGCTCACGAATGGCCTTGATCGGCAGGTCGAATCCTGCCATCAACACCATCGTCTCGATACGAGACAGGGTGTCACGTGGGCTGTTGGAGTGGACCGTGGTCAAAGAGCCGTCGTGACCGGTGTTCATGGCCTGGAGCATGTCGAGCGCCTCGGCGCCACGAACCTCTCCAACCACGATCCGGTCGGGACGCATACGCAGGGTATTACGCACTAAGTCTCGAATGGCGACCTCACCCTTGCCTTCGATGTTGGCCGGGCGAGACTCGAGCGTGAGGACATGCTCCTGATGGAGCTGAAGCTCGGCCGCATCTTCCACTGTGACGATGCGCTCGTCGCCGGGGATGTAGCTCGACATGACGTTGAGAGTGGTGGTTTTACCGGAACCGGTACCACCGGAAATGATCAGATTGAGACGACCCCGGACGCAGGCCCTGGCGAAGTCTGCTGTCCGCTGGGTCATGGTCCCGAAGTTGATCAGGTCGGCTTCCTGGTATGGGTCGACCGAGAACTTACGAATTGTCAGGAATGGCCCGCCGATGGCTAGCGGCGAAATAACCGCATTGACACGGGAACCGTCAGGGAGACGGGCATCGACCATGGGTGTGGCTTCGTCGACACGACGGCCGATCTGGCCGACGATCTTGTCGATGATGCGGCGTAGGTGGGTCTCGTCGACAAATTTGACGTCGGAAAGCGTGATCTTTCCGTTCTTTTCCATGTAGACGTCGTAAGGACCGTTGGCCATGACCTCGGTGACATCCGGGTCGTTGAGCAACGGGTCGATCGGTCCGTAACCGAGGACGTCGGAGGCAATCTCGTTGAGGAGAGCACGCCGG
>JBGTGL010000046.1:0-1611 GCA_041746755.1 Acidimicrobiia bacterium
ACGCCCGCCGAACTGGAGCTGAATACCCCCTCCATTCCTTCCCCGGAGGGACGACGGGGCAAGGTGGCTCCGCCGAGGGACGAGGCGGGGACGGATGGGGCGGGTTCTCTCCAACTCAAGCATTACACGCGAGCTTTCACACCCCCTCCGCCTCGACCCAAAGCGGTCTCGGCACCTCCCCCGTGCGGCTCCGCAAGCTCCGCCTTCGGGGGAGGAGTAAGAATCCGCAAGCTCCGCCTCTAGGGGAGGAGTAAGAGTGGGTCGGGAGACCCCCTATCTACTGGCCCGGTCGGTTTAGCCTTTTGTGGTGCGGCGAAAAGTTCAAATACTGGGCTGGACCCTGATCTGGTCGGGGGCGTTCATTCTCGGCTACGTCGGGTTTGAGTTGTTTGTCACTGACCTGATCAACGCGCGCACTCAGGACGTTGCGGCCGAGCAGTTGGCGGAGAATCTGGGTTCGACCCGGGACAACCTGCCTGCTATCGAACAGGTCGAGACCGGAGTGGACGATGGGCCGGAAACGGTGGAGTTTCATCCCGAGGATTTACCTGGCGAGGGCGAGGAGTTCGCGATTCTTCGTATACCCCGTCTTGGACTCGAGGTCGTACTTTTTGAAGGCGTCGATACCGACGTACTCAAGAAGGGCCCAGGACACATGCCCGGCACGCCGATCCCTGGCCAGCCCGGCAACGCAGTCGTTTCCGGGCATCGCACCACTTACGGGCGACCTTTCTTCGACTTCGATCTTCTCTTGCCGGGTGATCTGATCGAGGTGGAGACCGCAATCGGCACTCATACCTACGAGATGATGGATCCGTCTTTCATCGTCGAACCAACCGATGTCTGGGTCACCGATGACAAGCCTGGTGGTTGGCTCACATTGACCACCTGCAACCCGAAGTTTTCGGCGCGACAGCGTTTGATCGTCACGGCCGAACTGGTCGATGGTCCCAACCTCGGTTATGTCCGTTTGCTCGAGGGCCGGGTTTCCGAGCTCAGCTGATATCCGAGACCTGCTCTTCGAGAACGTCGCGGTCGAGGATTCCATTGAAGACACTCACGACCCGGCCACTCGAGTCGAGGAAAAACGTGGCCGGTAGTCCGAGGGTTTGATAGGCGGCCCGCATCTCACCTTCATCGAATCCGACCGCGTAGGTGGGTTCGACTTCGGTGATGAATTGCTCGAAATCTTCGTAGCGATCTTCAACGGCGATCCCTACGACTACAACATCCGGGTTGGAATCGGCAAAAGCGGAGATCTCGGGGATCTCGGCCCGACATGGTCCACACCACGATGCCATCAGGTTGATCACGATCGGCTTGCCATCGTCATTGACCAGATCAGTCAGCGTAAGTGGTTCGTCGCCAACGATATTGCGGACTTCGAACTCAGGCGCCGGTTCACCGATCGTGGCGACCTGTGGTGCGGTGCCATCGTTGAGAAGCCAAGCGACCAACAGCCCTGATCCAATGATTACGAGAAAAATAAGGCTGAGTCGCAGATGCCGGTTTGGCAATGGCTCCTGCGAAGTATCAGGTTCCGGCCATTTGTCTGAGGACATAGTGAAGGATCCCACCATTGCGGAGATACTCCACCTCGATTGGAGTGTC
>JBGTGL010000047.1:0-23409 GCA_041746755.1 Acidimicrobiia bacterium
TCAAGAAGGCCTCGAGTTCTTGCTCTGCTGGTGGCCGTCGCAGTTTTCGTCCCGACCCTCAGCGCCGGGGCGGTCCAGGCCCCGCGACCCGGCTCGACACTTTTCGTCCAGACCTCCGGCCCCAACGCCGGAATAGGCATCGGAGACTTCTACACCTCTCCGGCCGGAGGTGACACCGATCATCTCTTCGTCGTCCGTGTCCCCACCGATTGGCCAGCCGGAGTCCCGGTGACCATCGCTCTCTTCGACCCGGAGATGGCCACCCCTGATCCGGCGTCTCCGACGGCTGCCGACGAGATTCGCGGCGGCGCCGACACCACGAGTTTCACCCTCCGTTCTCCGGGCGGTTCCACTGTTGCCAGCACCTCGTACTCGGGCGCGGCCACCAACGGGTTATGGGTCGAACTGGCAACCTTCGATCCGGGTGTTACCGGCCACGGTTCCTATCAGCTCAGGGTTTCGACTTCAGACGATGACGACAACTCCTGGCGGGTCGACGCCTCTCACGACCCCGACTGCGTGGTGGGCTCTCCGTGCGGCGCTGGAGTCGTGAACGGCAACGAGGTTGCCCGGGCACCCGGTGGCTCCGGTCCTCTGGCAGTTGGGGTCATTCGCACCAGCTGGCAGCACGCCTCGGGAGGGACGAGTTGCCAGGACCACGTCTTTTATGTCAATAGCTCGACGGCCAGGCCGCTTCGTGCCCACAACTTCGACATGGATGGTTCCGGCTCTGTCACCTACACCGCACCCACCGGCGCCACACTTGCCGGCACCGTTTCCGGCAACGGACAATGGAACAACAGCTCAACCGTCAGCCGGGTCGGCGACATCCTTCCCGATCTCAACGGCTGGTGGTCGGCTCGAATCTGCATCAGCAGCACAAATCAGTACGTATTTGAAGCACCGTCGGCGGGGCCGTCTTTCCCCGAGCCACAGCCTGCGCCCAGACTCGAAGTGTCCAAGGAAGACGGTGTGGACGAGCTAACCGTTGGCATGCAAACCACTTACACCATCGTGGTAGACAACGTCGCCGACGAAGACACCTTGCCAGGGGCGGCCTATGAGGTGGTAGCGACCGATTCGCTTCCAGCCGGGTTCGAGTTCGTGAGTTGCACGTCCGCCGTGTTTGTATGCGTGGAGGATTCCGGGACAGTGACCGCGACGTTGCCGACCCCGCTCCAGCCAGGAGCCATCGCATCGTTCGACGTCGCCGTGAACGTGGTGGGCACGGTCGACTCGCCAGTTACCAATCTCGTCACCGTCGACTACGGGGATTCACTGGGCAACGGCTTTGAGAGCGTCCACGGTTCGGATTCGAATGTGGTCGACTTCCGCCCGCAGTTGCAGATGTCCCTCGACAGTCAATCTCAGATTCTCCGGGGAGACGACGCCACCGTCACGATCTCCGTGAGCCATGCCGTCGACTCGGACGGCACCGCTATCGACGGCTTGACCATTACCTGCGGAATTTGCCTCACGGTGGACTACCAGAGTGGTGACACCGGGGACGATGGCGTCATGGGCCCTGGTGAAACGTGGATCTATTCGGCCACCGTGGAATCGGGTCCCGGCGACGCCGATCCGCTGCACGTCTCGCTTCGGGCAGCCGGATTTGATCGGAATGATGAGGAAGTAGCCGTTTCAGGTTCGATCGATATCGATCTGGTGGACGCGGCGTCTGTATCCGGTGTGGTGTTCGAGGACCGAAACGGAAACGGTGTCCACGATGCAGGCGAACCCGGCCTCGACGGCGTAACCGTTCTGTTGACAGACGACCTCGGTATGTCCACCGCGGTACCAACAGTGGCGGGCTCCTACGAGTTCACACATCTCTGGCCCGGGACCTATACGGTCTCCACCGATCCCGCGGCGGTCTTTCCAGGGATCAACCCCACAACCTCACTCGTGACTTCAGCCGAACTCACTGAAGGTGAGACTCTCGAGAATGTCGACTTTGGTGCCGCTTATCCAGTCGAGATCTCAGGGAATGTGTACTACAACCTCGATGGCATGCCGGGCTTCGGTGTGGCAGACTCGGGCACCTCCGGCGTCGCGGTTGAACTGGTGGACGGAGATGGTGCAGTCGTAGCTTCAACCACCACGTCCTCCGGTGGCTCGTATGACTTCGTCGCCGCTCCAGGCTCATATGTTGTCCGGGTCGCAGGCAATCTGCCCTTTGGCTGGACTGCTAGTGCTCCCACCGAGCTGAATTTGGGTCTTTTGGAGTCGGGGACGGTCAGTTCGGGGAACGAATTCGGGCTCGCCAATTCGGCGCCGGTCCTGGTCACGCGGCGTCAGTCGGTCAACTCGGGCGGTCTGCTGCAACCCCTCGATGCTGTTGATTCGGAAAGCGCAGTGGCCAGCTACGTGTTGGTCTCCGGAATTCTGCCACCAGGCGTTTCGCTCAACCCCGATGGGACGTTCAGCGGTATCCCCTTGACCAGCGGCGTCTTCGAGCTACAGATCGAGGTGTGCGACGACGGTGAACCCGCTTTGTGCGCCGTCTATCCATACGAATTGGAAGTGCTTGCAATCGAGGTGGTTGCAGTCGACTCCTTGCCTTTCACGGGCGGTGAAGTCTTCGGGCTGGGCATATCCGGAGCGATGCTGGCGCTCGGGGGGTCTTTGATCCTGGTGGCGAGTTCTCGGCGCAGGGACGAGATTTCCAGCCGCTGCGAACTGGCGTAGTCGACACGTCCTCCGGGTTGTCGGTCTCCCGGCCTGTAACCCACAGTTCATTTTGAATCGCTAGGTTTGCGGCAATGGATCTGTATTCCCGCGTCAACATTCTCGGTGGACTGTCCGTTCGCCTGCCTCATGGTGGTTTGGACGACGCGATCCCGCTCGATAACGATCCGATTGGCCGGGTGAGACATTGGGTCGAGCAGGGCGTTAACCATGTTCACGTGGTCGATCTCGACGCTGCTGCCTATGGCGATCCGCGAAACCGACCGATGATTCATGAGCTGCTGGCAACAACCGACGCCAGAATCCAGGTTGCCGGTGGAATCCGATCCGAGGCCGAAGCCCAGTCGTTCATTGACGAGGGTGCCTGGCGGATCGTGATGGGGACTGCAGCCATTGAAAACCAGAACATGGTGTGGGACCTCTGTCGGCAGAATCCAGACAAGATCGTCGTTGCCCTCGATGTTCGTCCCGACGAAGAGATCGCGACCCGGGGTTGGACCCAGAACAGCGGGCGTTACCTCGAGGAGGTCATGATCGAAATGTCGTCGGCGGGAGTCGTGGCTTTCATGGTGGCCGAAGTTGGACGCGACGCCCTGGAGGATCCTCCCAACTATCAGCTTCTTGCCTCGGCCCTTACCACTGTCGAGGAGCCGGTTATAGCCTCGGGCGGAGTCCGAAATCTCGAAGATCTTCGTCGGTTAGTTTCCCTGGAGGCCTCCGGGCGGCGCCTTGCCGGCGTGATTGTGGGCCGCGAGGTTACGGCCGGAAGGTTTACGATTCAGGAGGCGGCCGAAGTCCTCGCCGGTGGCGGCCCCAACCGCGCCCCGGGAGGCATAGTCGCCTCTCGCCAGTCCGTGGTGGTGGGTTCGGGCCAGGAGGCTCTCGAGTTTCTCGAGAACCAGGTTGGCCTCAATAGGTTGCGCACCCCTGGTAGTGGCGTTTCAGGAACTGTGCTTGAGGTCGGCGAAGGACAACAGATCGAGTTGGTACAGGGTGCAGAAGGCTCTGAGGTGGCGACTATCACACTGATTGTCGACGACATCGACCTGTGGAAGTCTCACTTCGAGTCGCAAGGAATCGCCACCAGCGGTACGTTGGCCGGCCTGGAAGTCTCCGGGCCCGGCGGCCTGACGGTGAGATTCGAATAGCGGCTATTTCACCTGCGTGCGGGATTGCTCCCGAAGGAATAAGCGCAGGTACCACGGGCCGCCACCTCCGGCTCCGGATGTCCCTGAGCCTTTCCACCCGCCAAAGGATTGGATATCGGGCCAGGCACCGGTCGTTGCGCCCGCCGCTCGATTGACATAGGTCACGCCCGCCTCGATCTCGTTGAACCATTTTTCGATCTCTGCTTCGTCGCCGGAGAACAACCCCGCGGTGAGTCCGAATTCGGTGTTGTTGGCCAGCTCGAGGCCTTCGTCCAGCGAATCGACGGGCGCCACGGCCACGAAGGGGACAAATAGCTCCTCGCTCCACACCCATGAGTCGAGGGGCGCTTCGACAACCGTGGGTTCCACAAAGTTGCCCTTGGCGAGCTCAGCCTCGGTGAGGACCTTGCCGCCGACCAATATTTTGCCGCCGGTGCTTTCCACCTCGGCTACGGCCTTCTCGAAACGGTCCACTGCGGCGCGGTCGATGACAGGTCCCATGAAGGTCGAGAGTTCGAAGGGATCACCGACTGTCAACTCGGCCGTCTTCGCCACCAGAAGGTCGACGAATTCGTCGTAGACCGGCCGCTCGACGTAAACCCGGGAGGTTGCAGAGCACTTCTGGCCACTCAGACCGAAGGATCCTCGGACAACGCCTTGGGCAGCGACATCGAGGTCGGCTGAGGCGGTGACGATTGCCGGGTTCTTCCCTCCCATCTCGCATGCGACCGGCTTGGGCCGTTGTTCGTTGACGGTCCTGTAAAGGTGCATTCCTACCGGGTATGAACCGGTAAAAGTGAGACCGTCGATATCGTCGTGGTGGGCGAGGTGATCTCCTGCTTCGTCACCTCCGGTTACGACGTGCAACGCCGCCGCGGGCAGACCGGCCTCCCGCATGATCTTGTAGAACTCGAGGGCCATCAGCGCTCCGGTGTTCGAGGGCTTGAGGACAACGGTATTCCCGGTGAGCAGTGCCCCGATTGATGGGCCTCCGGAGAGGGCAAGTGGAAAGTTGAATGGCGAAATGACAGCCCAGACCCCCCATGGTCGAAGTACGGAGACATTGTGCTCTCGCTCACTCAAGGCGTTCAGGGGAGTGACAAACCCGTTGTGCTCTTCGATCTGTTTGGCGTAGTACTTGAGGAACTCAACTGTCTCGGCGGCGTCACCGAGAGCTTCAAGCCGATTCTTACCAATCTCGTGGGTCATCAGGGCGCCGAGTTGAAATGTCCTCTCGTCCATAATCGCTGCCGCCGTGACCATCAGATCGCGGCGCTTTTCCCACCCCCAAGCTTCCCATTCGGGTGCAAATGCCTTGGCGGCAGCCACTGCATCGTCGACGTCGGCGATGGTCGCCTGGGCGTATCTGCCCACCAGGACGTCGCGGTTGACCGGAGAAAACTCCTCGAAAAAGTCGCGGTCTGTCCGCTCTTCGCCATTGACCCACACTCCGTGACTCCGTCCTAATTGGTCGGCGACACCGGCGACCGCGCTCTCGAAGCCTTCGTTGAGTTCGGCGTTGTCGGCTGACATGGTGGCGTAGGTGATTCTCATGGCCAAGGCAGGTCCTCCAGCAGGGTTCTTCTTCTATCTGACGATATCAACTTCCGGGTGATGTTCTCCAGTCGGACGCTTAATGGGCCGATAGACCAGTATCGGCTAGGGGTTGTTTTACCGAAGAAATGGCTATGGAATCTCAGATAGCGGAGACTCTCCTCGGGTCGCCCGGGGATATGGCGCGACTGCACAAGCGCGTGGTCCGGGTCGGCGCCGTTGCGGGCTGGTTCTGTGCGACCCTGTTCATCCTGGTTGGCCTGATCACCGGGGATAGTTCGTATTATCTCGACGCTGTGGGCCCAATCCTGGCCGGCACACTCATGTCTGTTCAGGTACTCCTGCATCGCGAGAACGCCGGCGTCGCCCTACTTGGCGCCGCGGTCATCGTCACCTTATCTTTCCTCCTGATCGGCGATGAGACCACCTTGTTGGCGGCTTCCCTAGGTGTCGTCATCATCGCCTCGATCGGAATGCTCTTCATCCAGTCCCGCCATCTCATGTTGACGATCGGGCTTTCGGCTGTGATGTTTGTCATTCCTCTCTTCTGGGGGGTGCCCGTCAGCGAGGCAATCCCGTTGGGATCGGTGATGGCTGTCAGTTTCGGACTCACCGCGGCGATTTTCTTCGCTGTCCGTAACGCGGCCACAACGCTGAACCGCAGATTTCAGGTCCTCTTCGAGCACTCGCCGACCGCGGTCCTCGAGCTCGACTGGACCGATTCCCTCAACTACACCCGCTCCGAGTTTTCGGGGCGTCCGGAACGGATTCGGGGCTTTCTCGGTGCTTATCCCGACATAGTCCGCAAAGCGGCTTCGCTGGTGAAGGTGGTCCGGGCCAATCAGGCGGCGATCGATCTCCTCAACGCCCGAGACCCGGAGATGGTGCTCGGGTCTGTCGACGAAGACACCCTCCCCCAGGAGTGGGTTGATGGATATACCGAAGTTCTGATCAACCTTTTCCAGGGCGAGCGGTTCCTCGACTTCGAGTTTCGTGCGGTCACTTTCAATGGCGGCAGCAAGTGGCTCAATGCCCGATGCGTCAATGTGGCCACGGCCGGCGAAGCCGATGGCGTTCTGGTGGCATTGGCCGACACCACGCATCTCAAGGCGAAAGAGGACGCGATGAACGAGTTGATCCGGTCCAAGGATGAATTCGTGGCATCGATCAGCCATGAACTCCGTACCCCGCTGACCGCGGTGGTGGGCCTCACGTCCGAAATGATCAGTGGCGGCCTGGGTGGCGCCGAACGCGACGAGTTAATCGAACTCGTGGCGAGTCAGGCACAGGAGATGTCGCACATAATCGATGACCTCCTCGTGGCCGCGCGCTCCGAGATGGGCACCGTCGCCGTTGCGCTTAACGAGGTCGATCTTGGTGCAGAATTGCAAGCCGCCGTAGAGGGTGTCGGGATCTATCTGGAGGAGATTCCTACGGAACTCCCGACTGCGATAGGCGATGGCCCTCGCATCCGTCAGATTTTGAGAAATCTCCTGACCAACCTGGAGCGGTATGGAGGGGCGCATCGCCGGGTGATCGGAGGTGCCAACCGAGGTCGAGTATGGCTGGAGATTCGCGACGATGGATCTGGAGTCTCCGATGATGACGCTGCCCGGATCTTCGAACCATATGCATCGGCGCACACGGGGATCTCATCCTCAGTTGGCCTTGGTTTGTCCGTGGCACGCCGACTTGCCGAGCTGATGGGCGGGTCCTTGACCTACTTCCGCGACGAAGGTGAGAGCGTCTTCAGGCTCGAATTGGCGTCAGCGGAAGAGTCGTTGTTTGTTTGAACTAGGCACGATTCCTCCAACGCACTAGTTTTTACGGCTATGTCCGAGGTGTTCGCGTATCTGTCGCTGCCATTACTCATTGTTGGCGCCTATTTGTTGGGATCGATTCCGTTCGCTCAGGTGTTAGCACTTGCCAATGGGGTTGACCTCCGTCTTGTCGGTTCGGGGAATGTTGGCGCCGGAAATTTGGCCCGTTCGGTTGGGCGATCATGGGGTGTCGCCGCAGCCGTCCTCGACGGTCTGAAAGGTTTGGTTCCTGTGCTGGTCGCCCGGCAGGGGATGGGCCTCGGTCTTGGTGCCAGCGGTATGGCCGGGTTGGCGGCCGTGGCCGGGCATAACTGGTCGATATTTTTGAAGGGTCGCTCCGGCCGTGGATTAGCCCCTGCGGCGGGCCTCATCGTGGCGCTGGACCCATTTCTGGCGATCTGGGTGGGTGGCTGGGCAGTGGCCGGATGGAAGATTGGCGGCGGGTTTGCCGGATTTCTGGGATGGGGCTTGCTCCCACTTGCCGCCCTCGCCATGGGTCGACCCCCTACTGAAATCATCTTCCTGGTGTTCCTATCGATGCTTCTTGTCGGGAGGAGAATGCAGGGGAATCCCCACGATCTGCCGGGTTTGAACAATTCGGTTCGCAGGGCCATTTTCGACACTGACTTACGGGAGGACTTTGGTCAACCCGTCGATGAAACCTCCACCACATGAACATCAAAAAAGTGCTTTGGATCGCTGGGATCGCCGGTGTCGTCTATGCCGGCGTATTGATTTGGGTACTCAATAATTACGAGATTCCGCCGATCAGCGGGTCGGCAGGTGCGCTGATCGGTGTCGCCGCATTGTCACAGATTGCGGCCATGTGGTTCTTTGGGGCTCTTTTTCGCGAGTCGGTCGAAGAGACGGGTCAGACCTTGAAGCAATTCTCGGCTTTCAAGGCCGCGATGGTTGGAGCTGGCGTGGCCCGGTTGATTCCTGCGGGTGGCGCGATTACCCCGGTGGCCATGTCGTGGACCGTGCGCGATGAGGTCGAGTCTTCGGCAGGCCCGGCGATTCGAGCGGTCCTCCTCAACTACTCGGGTTTGCTCATACTGGCGGGTGGAGCAATTCTCCTGGAGCGGCCTACCGGGCAGGTGCTCAAGGTCAGCTTGACGATCGCAGCACCGATTGCCATCGGAATTGGCCTGGTTCTGATGTTTGGCTCGGGAATGCTCGGTTCGTTGAACCGGTTCTTTCCGGAGTTTCTCCGCAAGAAGCTGGAACCAACGATGGTGAACCACCTCCCCGGATGGCAATCGCAGTTGTTTATCTGGCTCCGATTGCTGTTTGAAGCTGCAGCCCTCTACCTGGTCCTTCATGCCTTTGACATCGATGTCTCCGCCCTGGAAACCCTCGCAGTTTTTGGTGTCTCCCAGTTAGTTGGGGGTTTGCCCGGTACGCCGGGCGGTTTGGGCGTCGTCGAAGCAGGTTTGGTTTTTGTGCTCGGGGCCTATGGATATCCCGCATCGATAACAGTGGCACCGGTCGTCGTGTACAGAATCGTCTCCTATTGGCTACCCGTGGCCATCAGCCTCCTTGCCGGAGGGTCGACCTTCCTCCGGTCCCAGGCGGCGAAAGAGGTCGCCGCCGAGCACCAGTGACCCGCTGGTATTGTTGCCGGTGATGGCCGTTCAGTTCTCTCTCCAAAATCAAAACGGTGAATCGGTGACCTCTGACGACTTTCGGGGCAACGGGCTCGTGCTGTTCTTCTACCCGCGGGCGATGACCCCTGGATGCACCACGGAAGCATGCGACTTCCGTGACAACTATTCAATGTTTGAGCAAGCCGGGTATCAGGTTGTGGGTGTGAGCCCAGACCCACCCTCGAGAAACGAAAAGTTTCGGGAAAAAGAGGGGCTTTCATTCGATCTTCTTTCTGACGAGGACCACGCTCTCGCCAGCCAACTCGGGGCCTGGGGAGAGAAGAACAACTATGGGAAGAAGTCAATGGGTCTGATCCGATCTACCTTCGTTTTCGACCCTGACGGCGAAATGGTGGCCGAGTACCGGAATGTCAAAGCGACGGGCCACGTGGCCCGGGTCGCTGCCGACCTACTCGGCTCCTGATTCCCCGAAGTCGATCCCGGCCATCGACTCCAACGCTTTGATCAGGGCGTGATTGCCTTCTGAGCCCAGACCCCGGTTCTGTAGAGCGCGGTACATCTGAAAAACCAGCGCGGTGCCCGGCGTCGGAACTCCCAGTTGGTCGGCGGCGTCGAGGACGAGGCGAAGGTCTTTTTGCTGGAGATCGATGGTGAACCCGGGACGCCAGTCGCCCCTCACCATTTGCGGTCCACGATTGGTCAACATCCACGAACCACCGGCGCCGGATTCGACAGCAGCGATGGTTTGTCCCAGATCGAGGCCCGCCGATGATGCCAGTAGGAGAGCTTCGGAAACAGCGAGTTGATTGACCACGACCAGGATCTGGTTGACCATTTTCGCCATCTGGCCTGATCCAGGGTCTTCGCTGATATGGGTGACATTGTCGGAGTACGCGTTGAGGTAGGGGAGGGCGAGTTCCAAAGCGGCCGATGGGCCACCGACCATCACCGAGAGGGTGCCCCGGGCGGCACCTTCTGATCCCCCGGAGACCGGGGCGTCGAGCCAGGTGACACCATGCGAAGCTGCCTGTCCGGCCAGGAGTTGGGTGGCCGCAGGTGCGATTGTCGAGTGGTCGACAATGATCCCCGATCTCATGGTCGGGAGCAGGCCAGCCGCCACCGCGTCCACATCGGGCGTGTCGGAGACAGAGATCAAGACCAGGTCGCAGACGCTGAGTTCTCCCAAACTCGTTGCCACGCTGGCCCCCTCTACGGTTTCAGCCCGGCCTGGGGTCCTGTTCCAAACCAACAGATCATGGCCCGCTTTGACCAGGTTGGACGCCATCCCGTGTCCCATGATTCCGATACCAGCAAATCCAATCCGAGTCATGGAGCCCACCCTAGATCTGCTAAACCGTGTTCATGCCTCATGACCGCTTGGATCTCGTTCTCGCATCACAGGTTGCCGATCTCGTTGCAGCCGGGACGGCCAAAGGCGACGAACTAGTCGTTGTCGATGTTCGCCCCGCAACCGAGGGCTTTGGCCCGAGATATGTCCTCGACGGGTCCGATGTCGGATACCTGCGAATGAACTCGAATAGCTATCTCGGCTTGTCCTTACATCCTTCGGTGATTTCGGCGGGCGAGGAAGCGGTGGCCAGGTTCGGGGCCGGTCCCGGAGCCGTGCGGTTCATCTCCGGGACCTTCGAGCCTCATGTTGAGTTGGAGCAGGATCTGGCCAACTTCCACGGTCGGGAGTCGGCGACCATCTACTCCTCTGCGTACGCAGCGGTGGTGTCGGCCCTGGCCTCTCTGGTAACTCCCGAGACTGTGGTGCTGTCCGACGAGCTCAACCACAACTGCATTATCAACGGGTTGAGAATGACCAGGCCGAGTACTCGTGGTGTGTACAGCCATCTCGATTACGACCAGCTGGACCGCAGCCTCGGGCTGGCCCACGGTAAGGCAAAAAGAGGTGTCGTGGTCACCGATGGTGTCTTTTCGATGCGCGGGGATTTCGCTGATCTGGCGGCGATTGCTGAGGTCGTAGACCGCCATGACGGTGAGTTCGAGGAGAACGTCGTCCTGGTCGTTGATGACTCCCATGGTGTGGGTGCTTATGGGGCTCGGGGGCGGGGGACCGAGGAGGTCACCGGAGGGGTGGCCGATGTCCTGATCGGAACGCTGGGCAAGGCTTTCGGGGTGAACGGCGGGTACGTGGCCGGCAGTGAGACGATGACCCGATTTCTTCGCGAGCGTGGCCCGATGTACATCTACTCCAACCCGATAACGGTGGGCGAGGCAGCGTCGGCGTCCGCCGCACTCGCCATCGTCGATACGGCTGAAGGGTCGGCCCTATTGGCCCAACTCGCCGCGATGACCGCCCGATTCGAGGATGGTCTTGCCGAGCGGGGTTTGGAGACTATTCCCGGCCCCCACCCCGTCGTCCCGTTGATGGTCCGCGACACCGGGCGGACTGCCCGACTGGTTTCGCATCTCTATGACTCAGGCGTTCTTGCTACCGGGCTGAATTTCCCGGTCGTCCCCAAGGGGGATGAGGAGATCAGATTCCAGGTCAATGCCAATCACACGAAGGGCGACATCGACTTTGTGCTGGAAGCGTTGGGCACCTTCACCGATTAGTCCGGGCGCACGACCACCAAAACGGCGTCGGCCTCCACCTGGTCGCCGTCCGAGAACCGAACCGCCTCGATTGTCCCCCGGTATGGGGCTCTGATGGTGTGCTCCATCTTCATCGCCTCGAGAACAACAAGCGCCTGGCCCTCCTCGACGCGGTCGCCATTGGAAACTTCGATGCGCACCACTTTCCCTGGCATGGGGGAGCGGAGCGACCCGTTGGATTCAACATGCCGTGCGGTGGGGAATCGGGGAATTGCGACCAATTTGGCCGACCACTCCGGCGTATCGACAAATCGGAGGTCGCCATAGCGGGAAATCTCGAATTCGGAGAGGTTGTCGTTTCGTTCGAGGACGACCCGGCTTGGTTCGAGGGTGACGATGCGAGTCGGGTCCTTACCGTCGAAGAGTGCCGCGGTGCCCTCCAATCGGTAGGAAACATGATGTTCGGCGTGCCGGCTGGAATAGGCGCGGCTCTGAGGAAGTGACTTCTGGTTGCGCCACCCGGACGGGATGGTGGTCGCTACCCGCGCAGATTGTCTGGCCACGAGTTGGTCCGACAGGGCACAGGCGCGGGCAGCGTTCAACTCGTCGGCCTCGGTGGCGAGAGGGTGGCTCAACTCCGCCAGGTCTCGTCGTTCCAGAAAGTGGGTATCGATGTTCCCCGCCAGGTATTCGGGGTCCTCGAGGATTCGTACCAGCAGGTCTCGGTTCGTAGTCGGGGCGTGGATGTGTGCCGACCGCAGTGCTTCGGAAAGGATCCGGGTCGCTTCCTCTCGGCTCTCTCCGTGGGCAACTACCTTGGCCATCATCGGGTCGTAGTGGACCGAGATCGCCGATCCGTCCTCGACACCGGAATCGATCCGCAGTCCAGGATGCGGGTTGAAATGGAACCGTTCGACGGTCCCGGTCACCGGGAGAAAATCGTTGCCCGGGTCTTCCGCGTAGAGCCGGGCTTCGACGGCGTGGCCGGTGGAAACAGCGTTCCGGGCCGCGTCAGGGATGGGCTGACCGTTCGCTATGTCGAGTTGGATCTCGACGAGGTCGAGGCTGGTGATCATCTCCGTAACCGGGTGTTCCACCTGAAGACGGGTATTCATCTCGAGGAAATAGAAGCGATTGTCCTGGTAGATGAACTCGACAGTTCCCGCGCTGACATAGTCGACAGCCTTACCCGCAGCCACCGCGGCTTGGCTCAACAGCTTCCGGGTGGCCACATCGATAGAGGTGGCCGGGCTCTCTTCGATGATCTTCTGGTGTCTTCTTTGTATCGAGCATTCCCGCTCGAACAGGGAGATGACCTCTCCGTTGGTATCGCCCAAGATCTGGACTTCGATGTGCCGGGGTGAAGTCAGGTACTTCTCCAAAAACAGGGTGCCGTCACCAAAGGCACCGACGGCTTCTCGCGATGCTCCTTCGACCGCGGCCATGAGATCGGCCGGGGAGTCGATCACCCGCATTCCCTTGCCCCCACCGCCTGCGCTCGCCTTCACCAGAATTGGATACCCGATCTGATCGGCACTGGCCCGGATTGTGTCTTCTGACATCTTGCTGAGGTCGACTCCGTCCAGAATGGGGACGCCAGCTGCTGCCATCAGGGTCTTCGCTTCGATTTTTGAGCCCATTCTCCGCATCGAGTCAGGAGTTGGCCCCACCCAGATCAGACCGGATTCCACGACCGCTTCTGCGAAGGAAGCGTTCTCGGAGAGAAATCCATAGCCCGGGTGCACTGCATCGGCACCCGAATCCGAGGCCAGTCGTACTATCTCTGTCGTGTTGAGATAAGTTTCGCCAGCAGTCACACCGGGCAAGTGGAGCGAGTGGTCAGCTTCCAGCGCGTGTGGTTCCGACCGATCGACATCGGAAAAGACAGCGACGGTCTCGATACCGAGTCGATGGCAGGTGCGGAAAATCCTTCTGGCGATTTCGCCCCGGTTGGCAACGAGAAGTCTTTGGATCATCGGGATTGGAGGCTAACGCAGGGAACTTGCGGTGAGAAGCTGACGTCTAAACTTACAACTAACAAGGAATTCCTCCACAGTGACAACAGGTGATTTCGCCGTGCAACCTCAATCCTCCCCACAACCGGAGTCTTCCGCCAGGCCGCGACGCAAGATCTGGTTGGGGATCGGTGCCTTTTTGCTCGCCGCCCTGATCGGCATGGGGATATTCGTCACCTCGAAGATTTTCGGCTTTGTCGACGGTATCCCAACACCTTCAGACGTGGCTGCAGCGATAGCACCCAAGCCTTACCTCGAGGTGGGCCCGGCGATCGTGCAGTCCGTCAGAGATATGGCGGCGTTGACCACAGTCGAAGTGGTCGAGTACACCATCGTGGAAAAAGGGACCGACGAAGGGTGGTTGGACTGGGCCAGGGGCGACAGTCTCCGCATGATCGCAGTGGCCGAGATCGGCGCCGGGGTCGACCTTATGGGTATCTCGACGGCGAGTTTCGATGTCTCCGACGACGGGGTGGTTGAGATCACTATTCCCCGCGCGGAGATCCAGTATGTGGATGTCGACAATGAGGCGACCCAAATACTGGACCGGGACCTGGGGATCTTTGCCAAGGGTGACCCCCAACTCGAATCCGAGGCTCGCAGAGTGGCTGAGTCGGTGCTACTCGATGGGGCAATCGAAAAAGGAATTCTTGACAAGGCCGATGAGAACGCGATCACTGTTCTCACCAATTTCTTCACCAGCTTGGGCTATTCCGAGGTGGTCGTGAGTTTCGAGAATTAACCCGGCCCGGCAACGCTGTGAAGGATGGGTTTGGCGCGGCCGTCGCCGACGCTGACAGCCCGAGGAAGGGTGCCCGCTACATACGGAAGACGCCGAACTCCGATGTCCCCTTGACCAGATTCGAGTGGACGGCGGAGAGGGCCATTCCGAGCACATGGCGGGTGTCACGAGGGTCGATAAGGCCATCGTCGCGCACTCTCGCCGTCGAGAAGTAGGCCTGCTCCTCGTACTCGATCTGACTTTCGACCTCGGCCCTTTGTTTGGCGTCGGCCTCTTCGTCGAAGTCGACCCCCCGGGAGTCAGCCGCGGCCCGTCCGATGATCGACATCACGCCGGCGAGTTGTTTCGGCCCCATCACCGCGACTTTGTGATTCGGGTATCCGAATACGAAGCGAGGGTTGAACGATCGGCCCGACATCCCGTAGTTGCCCGCACCGTAGGAAACTCCGGTCATCAGGGCGATGTGGGGGACTTCGGAGTTGGCCACTGCGTTCACCATCTTTGCGCCGTCCTTGATGATTCCCCTTTGCTCATAATCCTTGCCGACCATGTACCCCGTGGTGTTGTGCATGAAAATGAGTGGCGTGTCGTGGCGGTTGCAAAGCTGGATGAACTCTGTGGCTTTCTGTGCTTCTTCACTGAAGATGACACCCTGTTGATTGGCGATTACGCCGACAGGGAACCCGTGTACCGAAGCCCACCCGGTCAGAATCGACTGCCCGTGCAGTGCCTTGTACTCCTCGAACCGCGACCCGTCGGCATATCTGGCGATGAGTTCGCGTTGGTCGAATGGCACCTTGAGGTCCTGGGGAATTACCCCGAGGACGTCCTCGACGTCGTAAATCGGATCGTCGGCTGATTGGGTGGGACCGTACCCCAGTTTGCGCCAGTTGAAATGGGCGACGATGTCACGGCACATCCTGATCGCTTCGTGCTCGTCGACGGCAAAGTAATCCGACAAGCCGGAGGTGCGCGAGTGCATTTCGGCACCGCCCAGCTCCTCATCGGTCGACTCTTCACCGGTGGCCATTTTCACCAGCGGCGGCCCGCCTAAGAAGACCTTGGCCTGATCTTTTACCATTATCGAGTAGTCGCACATCGCCGGGAAGTAGGCCCCGCCCGCGGTCGACGACCCAAAAACCACTGCGATGGTGGGGATACCCAGTTTGGAAAGCTGGGTGAGATTTCGGAACCACTTGCCGCCGGTGAGAAACACTGCCGCCTGGTCGGGTAAGTCGGCTCCCCCCGACTCGATGAGATTGATCAGTGGCAGCCGGTTCTCTCGCGCAATGTCCATAGCCCGGAGACTCTTGGCCAGCGAGTAACGGTTGAAAGATCCGGCCTGGCTGGTGGGATCGTTGGCCAGGATCACGCATTCGACATCATTGACGACACCGATCCCGGTGACCAGGTTGGCTCCGAGATTCTTGTCGGTCCCCCAGGCAGCGAGGGTCGATAACTCCAGGAAAGGGGAGTCGCGGTCGAGGACAAGCTCGATCCGTTCCCTGACCAGTAATTTTCCGCGTTCCCGGTGGCGGGCTATGTACTTTTCGCCACCGCCCCCCTCGGCCTGAGCATTGAGTTCAGTGAACTCATCGAGGATCTTCAGCATGGCATCTCGGTTAGCGGCGAATGCCTCCGAGTTGGGGTCGACTTTGGTCTCGAGTATGGGCACTACCGGCAGGCTAGCTGTACCGGGTGTCAGCCTTGATGTACGGCGTCGGCCGAGTAAGGCTCAATCATGATGCATTCGCCGGGACACTCCTCGGCGGACTCGATCGTATCTTCGATCAACTCGTCGGGCACCCTGGCGAGGCCCCGGGCCCCATCTGGTGCCTGCTCCCCGTCAAACACGACGGTCGCATCGAAATACTTCGACTCTTCCTTGACTACCCAGAGTCCATCGTCGCGTCCGACGAACACGTCGGGTGTTATCTCTTCGCAGATTCCGTCACCTGTGCAGAGGTCCTGGTCAATCCAGACCATCAGCTTCGTCTCTTTGGCCATGACACAAACTTAGTATCGATTCACGCCTTGAGTGGTCATGGCACAATTGCCAGATGGAAATCCCCCAAAATCTCGTAGACCTGGTCGGCTCGGAAATCGGCGTAAGCGATTGGATGACGATCGACCAGGATCGTGTCAACCAGTTTGCTGACGCCACCGACGACCACCAGTGGATCCATGTCGATCCGGACATGGCGAAAGCTGGACCGTTCGGCGGAACGATCGCCCACGGCTTCCTCACTCTTTCTCTCGTAGTCACCCTGGCGGGACAGGTCGACCTCGATCTGGGTTCGCCAAAGATGGGGATCAACTACGGGTTGGAGAAGGTCCGCTTTCCGGCACCGGTGCCCGTTGGTTCACGGATCAGGGCGCGGGTCAAGCTGGTGTCGGTCGCCGAGGTCAGCGGTGGCCTCCAGGTCAACCGGCTGGTCACCATCGAAGTCGAAGGCGAGGACAAACCAGCGATGGTCGCCGAAACCGTGAGCCGGGCGTACTACTAAAACTTCTTGACTCTGACCCTGGGTCATGCCGCATAATCGAGGGCGATGGAAAAGGGACAACTTCTTTCGATTGGCGAATTCGCCCGCCAGACCGGTCTCACCGAGAAAGCGTTGCGACTTTACGACAGGAAAGGTCTGCTTTCACCGGCGAGCGTCGACCCGCGTACCGGTTACAGACACTATGCGAAGAGTCAAATAGCCGACGGTCGGCTCATCGCGATGATGAGAGCGATTGACATGCCATTGTCCGATATCGCCGACGTGCTCGCCGCCCCAGCGGCGGATCAACCTGCTCTGATTGGCCAGTATTGGTATCGGATTGAGCGTTTCCTCGACCATCAAAGAAGAACCGTGCAGGAGTTGCGCAGTCTCGTCCAGGAGAAGGAGTATGGAATGAGCCAGACAGAAATCGTGATAGATCGAGGTCTCACGGATGGTGCATTCGAAGCCATTCGGTCCGTTGCAGAGATAGCCGACCCGTCGGAGGCGGCTGTCGAATACGGGGAGGCCATGAAAACCGCCTACTGGGAGAACAAAAATCTTGCCCTGGCCACGGCTTTGGCGTACGCCGGTGCCGGCCAACTTCTGTCGGCTGCTGGTAGCGCCGGCCAGGAGGCTTCGTTTGATTTGAAATGCCGGGCCAAGGCTCTGATGTACGACCTGGCGTCGTTCACCTGGGTCGGTTGGGGTGAGCCTGGCCTCTTGCTAACGGACGCTGACGCATCAGCAGGATTGGGGGCTGCCCAGACCAACTTGGCGATGGCGGTGGAGCTAGGTCGTGGGGACCTCGCAGTCTCCCGGGCCTACTGGATGCTCGGCGCACATTTGTTGACGTCTGGAATTTTTGACCGTGCACTGACGGCGTTCGACTCGTCCCGCGAATTCAGTGAGCGTGCCGGTGCCAGGGCCGAGGCAGAGCTAGCAGTCGCCTTCGATGCAGTCACCAGACTTGCCCGCGGTGAAGATGGAGCCGACGCTGCGCTCTCGGCGTCGATGTCCCGATTGGAGGCAATTGAGGGCGGCGACATATTCGTAGGACAGGTTTCCACCGTTCTCGAAGTCATGAACCTCAAATTAGGAGCCTAAGTAGGTCAGCGTCGTCGCTCATGGGGGAAGAGTTGCCTCTCAGGTAAGACTTCGTCCGCCACCTACGACGATGACTTCTCCGGTGATGTAGGAGGAGAGCGGCGACAGGAGGAACCACACCGTGTTGGCGATTTCGTCGGGAGTTCCCATTCGTTGCAGGGGAATCGCTGACACCATCTTCTCGCGAATGTCGTCAGGAATGGCCATCGACATCTCGGTAGCGATCAACCCGGGGGCAACAGCGTTCACCCGAACTTCGGGTGCCAGGGAAATGGCGAGGGCTCTGGTCATTCCCACCAGTCCACCTTTGGACATCGAGTAATTGAACTGTCCAAAGTTCCCCAAATATGCCCGCGAAGCGATATTCACCACCGCAGCACCCTCACCCATCAGTGGAGCGAGTTGTGTTGTCAATCGGAACGCAGCGCCGAGATTCACCTCGAGGACGGAAGAAAAGTCTCCGTCGGTCATGTTGATCAGTCGGGCGTCACGGGTGACCCCGGCATTGTTGACCAAACCGAGCAGCGGCAGCCCAAGCTCCTCGACCGTTCTCCGAACCTGTTGCGGTCCCGATTCAGATGTCAGGTCTACCTGCACCGGAACCATCGTCTCGGACATGGCCAAATCCGGCGAAAGATCGACCCCGACGACAGTGAAGGGACCGGTTTCGGCCACCTTTTCGGCGATGACCCGTCCAATTCCCCGGGCGGCCCCGGTGACAACGATTGTCCCTTTCAAATCAGGGCCTTCCCGATGTGCCCCGGGCCCATGTGGATGATTTCGCCGGTGGTGACCCCGTTGCCGAGCACAAACCGGGCCCGCTCCAACACGTGCGGTGGTTCAACGCCGAGGTCGTAGGCAATGACATTGGCCGTCCACCCTTTGGAAGCGCCTTCCAATGCCGCAGTCCTTGCCGCCGAGACCAGGCCGGAGGCAACCATCGCCCGGGTGGGACCATTTCGACCCAAAAGGTCGTCGTTACTGACGATGTACACGAACGACACTTCGGCCCGGGCCGCATCGCGGGATCCGGTGAAAGCTGAGGTGAGTTCGGTCTTCGCGTCCGGCCACTCATCGCCGATCTCATCCATCCAGAATATGTACCCGGCGCCATCGTCGGGGTCCTCAACTCCGGCTGAAGCCGGGATGCGGGAGGGTGGGATCACGGTTCGATCGCCCTCCCGTCTTCGATCATTTTGGCGACGGTGTCGGTGTCAACTCCCAGTTCGATCAGAAGGTTGCGACTGTGGGCTCCGAGGAGCGGTGGCATCGCTTCGGTCCGGGCCGGAGCACCATCGACCATGATCGGGCTACCCGTTGTTCGTACCAGCCCCGCGACCGGATGGTCGAACTCGACAAGCATCTGATTGTGACGGGCCTGGGGATCGTCAAACGCTTCGGCGAGGGTCAGGATCGGTCCGACTGGAACTCCTGCGGAGTCGATGAGGTCGATCCAATCGGCTGCCGTCCCCGTAACGAAATGCCGGTTGAGGGTTTTTGCCAGCTTCTCCCGGTGCTCCATCCGATGTTCATTGGTTGGATACTTATCCACTAGTTCGGGCAGGTCCAGCACGTTGCAGAGGATCTCGAAATGAGAGTCGGACACGATGGCCAGAGTGAAAGGGCGATCCGAGGCCTCAAAGACCTGGTTCGGCGCCAGGAAAGGGCTGGCGGTGCCGATGCGTTCCGGCTGCTCCCCGGTGGAGAAGTGAATGGCATTCCACCCCGATTGGACGGCCATGATTCCATCACGCAGCGAGATATCGATCCGCCTCCCCTCGACCGGAGACTCCACCAGGGCGGCCGATGTGGCCAGTGCTGCGTTGGTACCGGCAACATAATCGCCGATCGTCGTTGCAGTTTTCCTGGGCCCGTCCTTTTGGTCCCCGGAGATCGAAATCATTCCGGATTCACCTTGAAATACGATGTCAATGCCGGGCCGATCGGCGTATGGCCCGGTGCCGCCAAAGGCGGAGATCTCGGTGTAGATGAGAGATGGGTTGAGCTCCCGGCATCGGGTTTCTCCGAGAGATAGCCGATCCATCGCTCCCCGCCGCAGGTTGTGCAACACCACATCCGCCTTTTTCACGAGATTGTCGAGAACTCGCTTCGACACCCAGTCTTTGGTGTCGAGTGCCAACGACTCTTTACCCCGATTCACGGCCATGAAGAACGTGGACTCCCCGTTCTGAAACGGGCCGAAACGCCGACCCAGATCACCTCTCGGGGGTTCTACCTTGATGACTCTTGCCCCCAGGTCGGCTAGCAGCATCCCCGCGTAGGGGGCGGCGATGAGATTGCCGAACTCGGCAACGGTCACTCCATGAAGCGGACCTTCAGGCACGCTCTAGTACCAGGCTGATTCCTTGCCCGACCCCGATGCACATGGTGGCCAGACCGTAGCGGGCCTTTCGCCTCGCCATTTCATGGACCAGTGTCACGACGATGCGCGCCCCGGAAGCACCAAGCGGATGACCGATGGCGATGGCGCCGCCGTTGACATTCACCAGACCGTGATCGAGCCCGAGTTGGCGCATCGACGCAACGGTCTGGGAGGCGAAAGCCTCATTCAGTTCGACCAGATCGATGTCGTCAACGCTGAGCCCGGCGCGATGGAGGGCCTTTTTGCTCGCGGGCACCGGTCCAATCCCCATTATGTCGGGGTGAACCCCGACTGCCGCCGAGCTCACCACCCGTGCCATGGGCCGCAGTGAGTGCTCCTCGATGCCGGCCTCTGTCGCCAGGAGCAGGGCGGCCGCACCATCGTTCATAGGAGACGAGTTGCCCGCGGTCACCGTGCCACCTTTGAGAAATACCGGCTGGAGCTTGGCGAGGGACTCCAAACTGGAGTCGGGGCGGGGGCCTTCGTCCGAATCGACGGTGACCGATTCTCGGCGCCGAGCATCCTTGGGGGCATCGATGGGTTCGATCTCATCCTTGAATGTCCCTGCCTCCTGTGCCGCGATCGCGCGACGATGACTCTCCAGAGCGAACGCGTCCTGATCCTCCCGGCTGATCTCAAACATCTCCGCGACCCGCTCAGCGGTCATTCCCAGAGTGATCGGCGGATACATCTCCGACATAGCGCTGTTGACGAGCCGCCAACCCAACACGGTGTCAACAACTTCAGGCGTCCCCGTCGCAAACGGGCGGTCCGACTTCATCTGGACAATGGGAGCACGACTCATCGACTCGGAGCCACCGGCTATGGCCAGGTCACCCCATCCGGCTTGGAGAGCGTGTGCCGAGGAGATGACGGCTTGCATCCCGGAGCCGCAGAGCCTGTTCACCGTTACGCCCGAGGTTTCGACGGGCATACCCGCCAGCAGGGCGGCCATGCGGGCGACATTGCGATTGTCTTCGCCCGCCTGGTTGGCGGCGCCCCACTGGATGTCCTCGATCCGTTGCGGTGGGGCCTCCGGGTTACGAGCTAGCAAACGTGCCACGGCGTGGGCTGCCAGATCGTCGGGTCGGACGTGGGCGAGCTGGCCACCCAGTTTGCCCATCGGTGTCCGACACCCGTCGACTATGTAGACATCAGTCACGCCAGTCCTTTCAGTGCTGATCTGCTAATCCGCGAATCGGTTTCCGATGCGCAATAGGGGCCGACAGTCCCATAGTGGCAATGGCCGCTTGAACTAGCTTGATGGGGAATGTTGGCAAGGGGGTTGGCATGATCGATGGCACCAGATTCAAGAGGGAAACACCATTAGAGGTGATAGCTTACGTCCCGGCCGGCATGCTTGTTCTCTACGTCCTGGTTCGCATCTTCGCCTGAGTCCGTTATCCCGCGATAGCTGACATTCGGTTGTTCGCTACGGTTGGGTCATGGAACGCCCCGATAGACTCAACTTCACCGAATCAGACGATGCCAATCGTCTCCTGGCCACCGATGATCTCGCCCTTCTTATCGGAATGCTGCTCGACCAACAATTCCCGATGGAGCGTGCCTTTTTCGGACCGCAACTTCTCAAAGACCGACTCGGTGAAGATCTCGATGCAGGGCGGATCGCCCGCTCCGATCTGACCCGCCTCGAAGAGCTGTTCAAAGGTCCACCCGCCATCCACCGATATCCGTCTGCAATGGCGAAACGAACCCAGGACATCTGCCAGGTCATCGTCGATGAATATGAGGGAAACCCAGCCAATATATGGGAAACGGCCCAGAGTGGGAAAGAGCTGTTTCTCCGTCTCAAGGCGTTGCCCGGTTTCGGTGATGGGAAGTCGCGGATTTTCGTGGGCCTCCTCGGGAAGCGGCTCGGTGTGAGACCGGATGGGTGGGAGGAAGCGGCTGCGGATTGGCCAAGCATCGCTGATGTCGCCCAATTCGACGATGTCCTCCAACTCAGAGAACAAAAAAGGCTGATGAAGCAGGCCAAAAAGGTTTGACACTCCTTCTGGGTTTCTAGACCCATTTTTCGCTCAACTCCGCCGCTTGATCCGCCGATATTGAACGCTCGCGGGAAGGTAGAGAAAAAGCGATGGAAAATGGTATGAATCTCTCTGGTCAGCTCAGTGATTGGCCCGTCGACGATCTCATCCAGATTGTTCAAGTCACCAAGAAGACCGGTTCACTGGATATCAGCGGAGACCGTCAGGGCAGGATCCACTTTCGGGACGGGCTGCTCACCGGCGCCGAGCTTCATAGCGCTCAAGGGGTGTATGCGGGCGCCGATGCCGACACGATCGCTGACGTTATTTTTGTTCTTGGCAGGCTGGAATCAGGAACGTTCGCCATGGGGGCGTCGGAGGGGCCTGAATCAGACGGCCACCCGGCCGAGGAGATCACCGCCAGTGTCACTGAGCTTCGCGCCCTGGAGACCGAAATTTCCGATGCCGGTGTGATGGAAGGTGATATCAGGCTGGTTGACTCCGTGGATGCCAAGATCACTTTGGACCCGAGCAGCTGGCACTACCTGGCCCGGTTGATCCCTGCTCTCACCATCGACGAACTCGAAGAGCGCTTCGGCCGCGGTTCCGCCGTTCGGACGATGCATGCGCTTCACAATCTGGGTCTTCTCGCTACGGCTGTCCCGAACGAAGAATCGGATGACCCGGAGACCGCCGATGAGTCCGGATGGCTGGAGAAGCTGGCAGACGAGGTGTCGACACCTGAAACCGGTGATTGGGACGGCGCTGTCGACGTCGAGATCGAAATCAAAGAGTCCCCGCGCCAGCCGGTCGAGGCAGGGACAATTCGTGGCTTGGCCGCGGACGCCTCCACCACTCTCACCGGCGGCGTATACGACGACATCCGACGTTTGAGGAGCAAGGCTTCCGAGTAGCGGTATCGTCTTCGGATGCCTTACCGAAGTCCGTGGGTTCCCGATCGACCTCTGTTCATCGGACTCGCAGGCGGGTCGGGTTCAGGGAAGACTACGGTCGCCGAGAATGTGATAGGCCGGCTCGCCGACTCTGTGTCCTATCTCCAGCACGATGCCTACTACCGACACATGCCCGAGCTCTCCTACCCGGAGCGGACCCGGGTAAACTACGACCATCCCTCCTCATTGGAGACAGAACTCCTGATCCAACACCTCGAATTGTTACGGACCGGGGTGGCTGTGGATCGTCCTGTGTACGATTTTGCCAATCACGTCCGATCGATGGAAACGGTCCGCATCGAGCCAGCTCCGGTGGTCCTCGTCGAAGGCATACTCGTTCTCGCCGACCCGGAACT
>JBGTGL010000048.1:0-5891 GCA_041746755.1 Acidimicrobiia bacterium
CGCGAATCGGATTCGTATCCGGGGTCGGCTGGCGAATTCTTGATCTCGATCATGACCGGTGTATCCGGTAGGGCGGCAAGAGCTTCGTCGAACAGACACGGTTTGACAGCTGCTCCGAGATCGACGTCGGCGAGAACAGACCATGGTGTCGTGGCAACCGGCAGGTCACCGATGTTTGGATCGTGCGAAAGCACGAGCTTGCCATCGAGGGAGCGGCGAACATCGAGCTCAATTCGATCACAAATCGTGGCCGCCGCGAGAAACCCCGGCAATGAATTGTCCGGGAATCGGGAGGGCCATCCACGATGACCAACGACAGAAATTTCAGAACTCAAGAAAAGAATTCCCCAAAACTCGTTTACAAGTTGGACTCAGGACACTAAATTCGGTACTGAATCCATCGGCTCTCGGTTTATACAACCGCCGACCCTTGTGAAAAAGATCACAAACCCAAGGAAATTTTGTGCTAACAACCACCGTTACAACTGACTGGCGAGACCTTGCTTCATGCAAGGACTCCGAACCCAACCTCTTCTTTCCGGTCGGGACCACCGGCCCGGCCATCGACCAGATCGATGCCGCCATCGCCATTTGCTCTACCTGCATGGTCCAAGAAGACTGCCTGCAATACGCCCTCGAGACCAACCAGGAGTCTGGTGTCTGGGGTGGGTACGCCGAAGATGATCGTCGTCGACTCCGCAAGCGGTGGTTGGCCGAAAGGCGGAGACGCTCCGTCTAACCAACGCCCCCTCCTTACCAACAGGGCTCTCCATCTGGAGGGCCCTGTTTTGTTGGACCAAGGGTGTTTGATCGCTCCGTGGCGCATTCTCACCAAATGTTGGCGGTTTTCCGTCATAGAACGGATTGGGGCAGCTCAAACGGCCGGACCGAAACCGACCCGCCGTCCTGAATCGTCGGCCTCGATCTCGACGTAGCTGATCCGACCCGCCGGAACCCCCACCTCGTGTCCTTTGGAATCGGTGAACCAGGCGATTTCACCCGACTTGACCGAGTCGACCACCGTCTTCTTGAAGCTCTTCATATCGTCGACATCGATCTCGATAGTCTTGGCGGAGTCAGCCACTCCAATACGCACTCTCACAATTCACACATCCATTTGTTGACTACTACAGGATCGTAACCCTCTTCCAATCGCTCCACCGACACCTTACGTTGGAGGCATGCACGGCCAACCAATCATCATTTGCGGCGCGGTGGCAGTGATGTTCGCAGTCATGTCGTTGGCGCTGGCAGAAACCGCCGGCGAGACGACTTATCCGCCGGTGGTGGTCGGATCCCATGCTCAATCAACCGAAACGGTGACAGTGGAACGGGGCGATCATCTTTGGAAGATTTCAGCGAGACACCTGGGCGATTTTTACCAACGGCCGGCATCAAACCGGGAAATCAGCCCGTATTGGCGCGAAACCATCGAATCCAACAGGAATCGGCTCCGATCAGGTGACCCAGACCTCATTTACCCGGGCGAAGAGGTCGCCCTTCCGCCTATCGAACAGCCGTAAATTTTGCGATGCGGCCGTCGTACGTGGCCACGAACAGCTCTCCGTCGCCGCGAACTCCGAAGGTGTTGATCTGGCCGATCGGGCCACCCAGCTCGGTGGTCCAGTCTTTCGGTTCGGTCAGCTGACCATCCACCATCTTGAACGACTTGACCCACTGCGTACACCAGTCGCTGTAGAAGTAGGTGCCGTTGATTTCAGGGATCTCTGTGCCCCGGTATACATACCCACCCGAAACCGAACAACCCTGGTCCGCTTCAGAACCGTGGAGATACGTCATGACCGGTGCGTCGTAAAGGGAGAGATCGCAGTCCTGGACGTGAAAGCATCTCGTACCTTCGACGTCAGACCAGCCGAAGTTGTAGCCGCCTGAAGAGATCGACACGACGTTGACCTCCTCCTGATCGGCATGCCCAACGTCGGCGATATAGATCATGTTGTCGACGGAGTCGATGCTGAACCTCCACGGATTGCGGAGCCCATACGCCCACACCTCTTCAGCGCCCCCACCGGAGACAAAGGGATTGTCAGCCGGGATGCCGTAAGGGTCTCCACTGTCGACGTCGAGTCGGGAAATGGTGCCGAACATGGTGGTCGGGTCCTGGCCCTGGGCCCGAGAATCAGCCCCGTCCCCCAACGAGTTGTAGAGATACCCGTCCGGCCCGAACGCCAACTGGCCGGCATAGTGACGGATGTCAACAGAGTTTTCCGGCTGTTCCAACTCGTATATCACCCGCTCCGAGTCGGGGTCGGCGCGATCGGGGTTGGTGGGTGATACATGGAACTCGGAGAGCTGACGATTACCACCCTTATCGGTGTAATAAACGAAGAAGCGTCCATTGCTCGCATAGTCAGGATGAAAGGCCATCCCGAGCAAACCCTGTTCGATACCTCCGGCGAGGACGCGGTCGTCGATAGAGAGAAATGCCGGGTCGAGACGTTGATAATTCTCGTCGAGGATCCGGATCACACCTCCGCGCTGGACTACGAAGAGGCGATTGTCATTCGGTGGCGAAGTAAGCGAAACCGGTTGACGGAACTTCGCATCGTCGGGCAGCGCCAAACTGTCATAGACCAACTCGAGCTTCACGCTTTGGAGCGGGCCGAGATTCGATGGAGTCGAGGTAGATGTAGACCCATCCGGATCGGTCGGTGTGGTCGATCCGTCACCTGGCGTAGTGGTGGTTTCACTGCCGACCGCCGCGGTGGTCGTCGTATCACCCGCAACCGGAGGATTAGATCCACCTTCACCGCGCCCCCGCAGAAAGAAAAAGCCGACAATAAAGAGAACAATCAGACCGATTAAAACTGCTCGGGCCCTGCTCTGAGCGGGCGAGGGCGGTTGACTATGGCGGGCGCTCACAGATGGGGAGTGTAGGAAGGCTTCGAAGAAAGCGGAATGTTTAGACCACTACTCAAACGTTGTCGCCCAGGAAGATTTCAGAGACCGAAGAATCCATGAAAATCGCTTGAAGGGCCTCCGCCACGATCGGGGCAATTGAAAGCACAACTAGCTTGTCCAGCGCAAGGGCATCTGCGCTGACCGGCAAGGTGTTGGTCACAATCACTTCGTCGATCGGGGCGTTTTTGAGTCGATCTATGGCCGGGTCGGAGAGGATGGCGTGGGTCGCGGCAATGCGGACACTCAACGCTCCGTGCTCCCGCATCATCTCGGCGGCATTACAGACAGTCCCTGCGGTATCGATCATGTCATCGACAATGACCACATGCTTGTCTTTTACGCGCCCCGCCATTGACAGCGCCTGAGAGACATTGTGTTCGTTGGGGTCTCGTCGTTTATAAATAAACGCCACCGATGCGTCCCCGAGACGCCGGGCGTACCGCTCAGCCCTTTTCACACCGCCAGCGTCGGGAGACAGCACGGCAATCCGGCCATCGATCTGGTCGGCCACATAGTCGGCGATCATCGGTATCGCGGTGAGGTGGTCAAAAGGCTTTTGGATAAATCCCTGTAACTGTCCGGTGTGAAGATCGACCGACACCAGGCGGTCGGCGCCTGCTGTCATGAAAAGGTCACCGACGAGACGCGCCGTAATCGGCTCTCTGGGAAGCACCTTTTTGTCTTGCCTGCCGTACCCGTAGAAGGGCATCACTGCGGTAATCCGGCGTGCCGAAGCGCGTTTCAGCGCATCGATCGTGATCAGCTGCTCCATGATGTGATCGTTGATCGGCGACGAGTGGCTTTGGATCACGAAACAGTCCGCTCCCCGTACCGACTCTAGAGGCCTGGCATACAACTCGCCGTTGGCGAACTGCGACAACTCCAGTTTGCCCAGGGCAAGTCCCAACATTTCTGACACATCGTCTGCAAGTGGCAGGTTCGCCCCACCCGAGAAGAGCAGCATCCGGTTCCGGGAAACTACGTCCACGACTACTCCTCCGCCTGCTTGGCAGCTTGCCGCTCTGCTCTTCGTCGAGCGTAGCCAGGGATGTTCTTCTGGTCGCTTCGTTCCACAGCCAGTGCATCCGCCTCGACATCTTTGGTGATAGCGGACCCAGCCCCGGTGATTGCCCGATCTCCAATGGTCAGCGGCGCGACCAGCATTGTGTCCGAACCGATAAACACCTCTTCGCCTATCACCGTCGCGTGCTTCTCATAGCCATCGAAATTGCACGTGATCGTTCCCGCCCCGATATTGCTTCGCGGCCCAACGGTGGCATCGCCCAGGTAGGTGAGGTGAGGAGCCTTAGCGCCCTCGCCCAATGTTGTGTTTTTTGTTTCGACAAAGGTCCCCACTTTGGCCCGGTCGGCGAGGACGGTTCCCGCCCGAAGTGACGCGTAGGGGCCGACCTCGCATTGAGAACCGACCACCGCGGAGCGAAGAACCGAGTACCAAACCAGCGAATCCTCACCGATCGAGGAGTCCAAGGCGAAGACGTCGGGGCCAACTTGGGAATTGCGCCCTACTGTCGTAGAACCCTCCAGATGGACCCCCGGGTAGATCGTGACGCCAGAAGCTATCTCGACGTCCGCATCGATATAGGTACGGTCGGGATCGATGATCTGAACCCCCGCATCCATGTGGCCCTGGTTGATCCGTCGTCGTAGGACTTGCCCGGCTTCCGCCAACTGATCCTGGGAGTTGATTCCGATCACTTCCTCTGCTCCGGCTTTGACAGCCTCCAGTTTTACAGCTTCGGCGGCAAGAATCCCGATTACGTCGGTCAGATATTCCTCGCCCTGTGCATTGTCCGAGCCTATCGCAGCGAGGGCGCGGCTCAGAGCCCCTGCCTGGAAGGAATAAATTCCCGCATTGATCTCCGATATCAGTGCCTGATCGGGAGTGCAATCTCGATCCTCGACGATACCCACCACTTTCCCACCATCCCGGAGCACCCGTCCGTAACCGCTCGGGTCGTCGAGCTCGGCGGTAACCATCACCATCGCGACGCCGGACTCTCGGGAGGCGAGCGAGCTGATGAGTTCCGGGGTCAGTAGCGGCATGTCTCCGTAGAGGACCAAGACGGTGTCATCATCACTGAGTTCGCCAAGGGCATTCAACCCGATCTTGGTGGCGTGCCCCGTACCCATTTGTTCTTCCTGAATCGCGACGACGGCTTTAGCGGGCAGCAGGGGTCTCACCTGGTCAGATCCATGGCCCAGTACCACCACCAACGAGTCGGGATTGGATGGAGCAACAGCCTCGCCCACCCAACCGATGAGGGATCGACCAGCGGCAGCATGGGCGACCTTGGGCAGATCGGACTTCATTCTCTTGCCCTGACCGGCGGCCAGGACGATCACATGGGTTGGCAAATTCGCCTTTCCTGGTGAATCGCTGGGGGAGCAGGACTCGAACCCGCTCTTACAGGTCCAAAACCTGCCGTGCTTCCGGTTACACCATCCCCCAGAGGGACATCGATGAGGTTACTAAGTGCAACTCCGAATCAGAACCCGCCCTTTACAGGTCCACCCCGCCTGACGGTGCTTCGCAGTTACACCATCCCCCAGAGGGGCATCTGGAAGATTACTGGACTCCCCCTCCGGAGACGAAGTCGAACGGAGGGGGTGGCTCGACCGCTTTGAGTCGAGGCGGGGTGGACTGAAAGCCACGCGCCTGGAGATTGAGTTGGTGAGAACCAGCCCCATCCGTCACCGCCTCGTTCCTCGGCGGCGCCACCTTCCCCGTCGTCCCTCCGGGGAAGGAACGCGCGTGAAGCTTGAGTTGGTGGGTGCCGGCCCCATCCGTCTCCGCCTCGTTCTTACTCCTCCCCCGGAGGAACGAGGGGGGAGGTGCCGAGACCGCTTTGGGTCGAGGCGGAGGGGGACCGTGAGCCCGCGCGTAAAGCTTTGAAGACCTTGTGGAAACTCTCTTTGATTCTTGAGTTGTTGGGAACCGGCCCCATCCG
>JBGTGL010000049.1:0-3029 GCA_041746755.1 Acidimicrobiia bacterium
GGCGAAAGAGTCCTCGGTGAGCTGGTGGGATGGGACTGTGAAGTGTTGTACCTGGCCGGGCAGGTCACAGAATCTCAGATCGATGAATTGATATCCCTCATCCTTGATCAGGGATAAGACGTCAGCAGCCGTCTTGCTCACTTGTTGGCCTCCTTGTTGCTTGCCGGTGAACTGAAACTTTGTATCGGTACGCCATTTCACCGTAGTTGCAGAATTGTGAACTGTCTGTTTCGAAGATCCTGAACCGGCGGCTCAGCCTGCCAATAGTGGCACCAAATGCGCCTCGGTTCTGAGGACCCGATGCGAAAGACCGGAGTGGGCGACGCCGGTTGCGATAATCCGGGGCGTGATTCGAATCCTGACGCGCCAGCACCCGCTCGATAGCTTTAGAAGCATCGAATCTGAAGATGCTGAATCCCTGGCGCGACACGATTTGGTTTGGATCGACATCGCCGCCGAAGACCATTCCCACTTCGATCAGACTCTCGCCGATCTTGGCATCGCTCAGCCGACCTTTGTCGAGAGCATCGACGGCCTGTTTCGCGGCATCAGCGAAGGTTCACACTCCGTCCAGTTCGTCCTTTCCGTACCGGAGGCCGGTACCGCCAATCGCCTCGCAGTCGACCAAGTCGCCGTATCGATGGGGCGACGAGTCCTGGTCACCCAACACGACGACCCGGTGGCGGCCATTGATCGCCTATGGGACCCGGAGACTCTCAATACCAGCGAAATTTCGAGTCCCGCCGCTCTCGCCGCTGGCATTGGACAGTCGGGAAGCCGGCAAATGATTCCGCTGATCGAGGAGCTCGAAGTTCGGATTGACGGCCTCGAGGATCTGGCCTTCGCTGCCGACCCGCGGACCCTTACCGAAATCCACGTCCTTCGCCGGGACCTGATCACCCTCCGCCGAATAGCGGGCAGGCAACGCGACGTCCTCGAAGACCTGGCCGTTTCGGTCCATTTCGCCATCGGGTCCGGCGGGAAGGAGGCTTTCGAGAAGGCCGCTGATCATACCGCCCGGGTGGTGGATTCGCTTGAGTCAACGCGGAATCTTCTCGCTTCGGTACTGGAGACCTATCGTGGCGCCGTGGCGGACCAGACCAACGAAATCGTCCGAATCCTCACGGTTTTCTCGGCAATAGTGCTTCCGTTGACCCTTATCGCTGGGATATTCGGGATGAACTTCGACTTCATCCCGACATCATCAGAGTCATGGGGCTTTTGGGCCTGGACCGGAGTTATGGCCGGAGTGGCCATTGCTTTGTGGTTCTACTTTGTCAAGCGCCGGTTTGTAGGTGGACCCAAGTTGCGCGAACTCCCCAGAGCAGTTGGTCTCGGGATTGTCGCCGTCAGCACTGCCCCGGTAAAGGCCATCGCGTCTGGCGTCGGCTCGACGGTGAAGTACTTCGATCCCAGGAACAAGGCGGAAGACGACTGAACAAAGGGGCTGCTCCACTTGAACCGTTTGGTGCCGCCGCACTTTCCCTTCACAGAAAGGGTTGCTTAGCCAGGAGGCGACTACCGTCGTCACACGTCATGCCAGCCACAGTTGTTTTGGGTGCCCAATGGGGCGACGAAGGTAAAGGACGTGTCGTTGACTACTTCGCGGAGTCGGCCGACTACGTCGTCAGGTACCAAGGCGGGAACAATGCCGGTCACACGATCGTCGTCGGCGAAGAGAAACTCGCCCTCTCCCTGATCCCCTCCGGAATCCTCTATCCCGACTGCACACCGGTGATCGCTTCAGGCACCGTCATCGACCCCAAAGTTCTCCTTGCTGAGATGGAGAAAGTGGCAGCGAAGGGAATGGACCCATCCCGGGTCCGCCTCTCCGCCAACGCCCATGTGATCATGCCCTACCACCGCAAACTCGACGTTGCGATCGAGCGCTACCTGGGCGAGAACCAGATAGGAACCACCAAAAAGGGCATCGGGCCTACCTACACCGATAAATACGCCCGGGTGGGTATCCGGATCCAGGACCTTTTCGACGCCAAGATCTTCCGTCAGAAGGTGGAGGCCGCTCTTGAGGAGAAGAACAAGGTTCTCCCCCGCGTCTACAACACACTCCCGATGGACGCCGACGCGATCATCGAGGAATACCTGGGTTATGCCGAGCAGCTGCGACCCCATGTGACCGACACCTCGCTTCTGATTTGGAAAGGTCTACAGAAGGGTGAACAAGTCCTCTTCGAGGGCGCGCAGGGAACATTGCTCGATATCGACCACGGAACCTACCCCTTTGTCACCTCGTCGAACCCCACCGCCGGTGGCGCATCCGTGGGTTCTGGCATCGGTCCCAAAGCCATAGATGAAGTGATCGGGGTGGCCAAGACCTACATAAGCAGGGTGGGCACCGGCCCATTTCCCACCGAACTTCACGACGAGATCGGCGATCAGATGATCGAGCTCGGCGGGGAGTACGGCACTGTCACGGGCCGGCGTCGTCGTTGTGGATGGCTCGACTTGGTCGCCCTCCGCTATTCGAACCGGGTCAATACTTTCACCAGTCTTTTCTTGACAAAAATGGACATACTGTCCGCCTTCGACACCATCAAGGTCGCCAACGCTTACACCTCGAGCGGGGAGCGATACGACGAGTTCCCGGTGCAGCAGAGCGTCCTCTATCACTGCGAACCCGAGTACGACGAGTTGCCCGGTTGGAAGACCGACATCACCGGCATTCGCAAGTTCGAAGATCTTCCGACAGAAGCCCGCGACTACGTCCGCTACATCGAAACCAAAGTAGAAGTGCCCGTTGGCTGGGTGTCCGTTGGCCCGGAACGAAGTCAGTTGATCACGCTCCCGTGAAGGTTCTTCTAATAGGTGGCGGCGGCCGCGAACACGCCCTTGGTTGGAAGCTGGCGCAATCGCCAAGAGTCAAGGAACTGATCTCGCTTCCAGGGAACCCGGGGTTGGCCGCATTGGGCGCCACCGTGGAAGGTATTTCGCCCAACGATGTCGGAGCCGTTGCCGCGATGGCCCGGATTCAGGGGGTCGACCTGGTTGTGGTCGGTCCGGAAGGGCCG
>JBGTGL010000050.1:0-23004 GCA_041746755.1 Acidimicrobiia bacterium
GCGATCCGGTCAATCGTTGATGGTGTCCTCGAGGACGCATCGCCGAACGGGACCTGGCTGGAGCCGCCCGACGTCGATGCAATTCTCACCGCGGCAGGACTAAACGTTCCCAAGTCTTCGGTCGCCAAGACCGCCGACGAAGCGGTAGCGGCAGCCCGGGCAATCGGTGGTCCGGTGGTCCTCAAAGTGATTTCAGATTCGGCCCTCCACAAGTCCGACGTCGGTGGTGTTTTGCTCGGACTCGAAGGCGAGAGCGAGATCAGGGCCGGGTTTGAAGCGGTTACAACTGCTGTTGCGGACTGGGAGGGAGTCTTGGTCCAGGAGTATGTAACGGGGGGTCACGAGGTCCTCGTTGGCATGACCCAGGATCCCAATTTCGGTCCGTTGGTGGTGTTTGGCCTGGGTGGGATATTTGTCGAGTTGCTCAAGGATGTAGCTTTCCGCATTCATCCTCTCACTGACGTCGACGCTCGCGAAATGGTTCGCGAGACGAAGAGTTTTCGACTATTGGAGGGCTATCGCAACCAACCGCTTGGAGACATCGAAGCCCTGGAACAGGCGATTCTGCGGGTTTCCGGACTGATCTCGGCGATTCCGGAGTTGGTTGAAATGGATCTCAATCCGGTGAAAGTGCACCTTCCCGGAGATGGGGTGTCGGTGGTGGATGCCCGAATGCTGGTTCGGCGACTCCCTGCTACCCAGCGGCCCGAGATGCGTGATCTGCCTGCGACTGAGCCTTCGCCGCGGAAATAAACCAATCCACGGGACGCTTCGCACCGAATCGCACGATGTAACCCGAGCATTGGAGGCATTATGGGTTCATTGAGGAAAAGGTCACTGTTGGTCGTAGGGATGGTGGCCGCGTTGGTCGTGGGCGCCGTTGGGATCGCTTCAGCGGGACACACCAACACCGTCTTGGAGACCGACCTAAACGGTCGCAACGAGGTTTCGTCTGCCGGTAACAGCCGAATCGCAGGGGACCCCAATGGTCGCGGGGAGGCTTATGTGTTCGGGATCGATGGCGACCCGACCACGCTCTGCTACGTGTTGTTGGTCGACAAGATCCAGCCGGCTATGGCCGCGCACATCCACAAAGGCGAAGCCGGAAGCAATGGGCCGGTCGTAGTCAATCTTGCCGCGCCCGGTGACGGCAATGCTGCTGACTGTCTTACCGAGGGCGAAGCCGGCAAGTTTGTGGGTGACCAAACGGTTGCTGACATCCTGGCCAATCCAGGCTCGTATTACGTAAACGTCCACAATCCTGATTACCCCGGTGGGGCGATCCGCGGTCAGCTAGCTGTTCAGAACTAAGTAAACGACACCGAGACCCTGCTTTGGCCCGACCAACCTGGATGGGCCAAGCAGGGTTTACCTAATCTGGCCTTGACCAGGTAGCGCTACCCTGGCTTTATGGAACTTGTTGAACTGACCCGTGAAGGAGCCGTCGCACTGGTTCGGCTCAATCGTCCCCCGGTAAATGCGCTGAATGAAGAACTCGCCGGAGAATTGTTGGCTGCATTTCGGGAATGCGAAGACACCGAGATTCGCGCCGTGGTGGTCACTGGCGAACCCAATTTTGCAGCGGGTGCCGACATCAAACGGTTTCGGGAACAGATGGACTCCGGTGCGATGACCGACGCCACCGCTTCGGCGCTGGTCGACGCAATTTCGGTTCTGGAGAATTTAGAAAAGCCGACTATCGCGGTGGTCCATGGTTTCGCGCTGGGCGGTGGCCTGGAGCTGGCGATGGGCGCCGATTTTCGCTATTTCGCCGATAATGCTCGGGTCGGCCAGCCCGAGATCCTGCTCGGCCTCATTCCCGGGGCGGGGGGAACGCAACGGCTCGCTCGCCTGATCGGTTACCAACGGGCCAAGAAACTGGTCTTCAGCGGAAACCAGGTGGAAGCTGGTGAGGCACTCGAGATCGGATTGGCGGACCAAGTGGCCGCACCAGACAAGATCCTTCCGCTGGCGATGAAGGATGCAGCCAGGTTGGCGACTATGCCCACCAAGGCACTGGCCGAAGCCAAGAAGCTCTTCAATACAACTTCGACCAGCAGCGACTTTGGCGGGGACATGGAAAAAGAGAGCGCTGCATTTCAGCGCCTGTTCACGACCGATGATGCACGTGAAGGTGTCGCCGCCTTTATCGAGAAGCGAGCAGCCGACTTCACCGGCTCGTAACGGGGTAGCGGGCGTGCTCACGGGCTTTGTCCGGCTGAGTCGGCCCCACTTCCTCTTCGGAGGCGCCCTGATGTACGGACTCGGGGTTGCCGGCGGAGTAGGTATTACGCTCGGCGAGTATCTGCTCGGCCAGCTGATGGTGAGCTCGGCGCAGGTAACCGCGCACTATGTAAATGAGTATGCCGACGTTGAGGCGGATCGCCTTGTTGACAATCGAACCTTCTTTTCCGGTGGTAGTGGTGTTCTTACTGAGGGTCACGTCACGCCACAAGTGGCATTGAAGGCGGCCTGGGCATCCACTGCAGTTGCCCTCGGCTCGGCGGTCGCGGTCTGGCAGATCTCGCCAGCGGCGGCACTCTTGGGTTGTTTCGCTCTCATTGTTTCCTGGGCATACTCCATGCCGCCGGTGAGGTTGCTCAACACCGGCTGGGGCGAATTGGTCACATCGATAGTTGTGACCGTGGTTGTCCCGCTCATCGGCCTATCGGTAACCCAGTCCTCTGCCACCTCCGAGTTGTCCTGGGTGGTGGCCGTCCTACTTCCCGTGCATGTGGCGATGATGTTGGTATTTGAGATTCCCGACGCGATTACTGATCGCCGCGCCGGCAAGACCGTGCTGGCGGTGCGTTTTGGCGAACCGCGGACTTTGGTCCTGATTTTCGCCCTCTACCTGCTGTCTGGCAGCGTTGCATGGTTGGCGAGGCCTGCTGCGCTGGAAGTCGGGAGCTCACTTCCGATCACCAGCATTGCAGCCACCACCGTCGGGATGATCTTCTACTCGGTACGCCGTCGGTCCTTCGGATGGGCAACAACCCTCGCAGTTGGGCTTTTCACCTTCCTGGGGGCTATTTCTCTGTTCTATTTGGCGGCAACGTAGAAGGAGGTTGGCCGCTCCTGCGGCCAACCTCCGTTGTCCAACTTGTCAATCCTCAGGGCAGGACGGTGATACGGTCCTGGGGTACAGGCGCGATCGGGGTATTTGTCCCGAAGTAGGTCACCAGGGCGTCGAGGTCGACCTCTCCGCCGAGACGGTTTGTCCCATCCCGCAGTACTGCAAAGCCGTCCCCACCATCGGCGAGGAAGCTGTTGACGGTTACGCGATATCCAGTCGCTGGGTCGAGAACCACTCCATTGAGCATGATCGATCCGGGGTCGACGCGATCGCCTAGTGCACCGCTTGCACTCCACGCGTAAGTGAACCCTGATGACACTTGGAGGACGTTGGTCACGGCGCCCCACTGTTGTTCCAACAAGGTATGAATCTGGTCGCCGGTCAATGTCATGGTGACCAGGCTGTTGCCGAACGGTTGCACCGCGAAGGCTTCGCCGTAGGTGACCTCGCCATCTGCCTCGGTACCTGACGCGGCATATATCAAGTCGGTGCGAATCCCACCCGGATTCATAAACGCCATGACTGCGTTCCCGGTGGCGGCACTCGCTGTAGCTGATAGTTGCGTATCGGCGATGACATCACCAAGGGCCGACTCGCCCGCCGCGTTACCAGTACGCAGCACATCCGCCGTGATCGTCCCGATCACCGCGTTTGCCAGCGGTGCCGACAACGTGACGTACTTGTCGATCAATGCCTGTAGGTCGGGTGCATCCTCTGCGCTTTGCAGGTTGAAGACGTTCTCGATAGAGACAACTGTCATGTCCTTCGTCGTCCGGTTTAGCTTGACATCGATGTCGGTGAACAAGCGCCCTGCATTGTCGGCCATGGTCACCCACTTGCCGTCGATCTCACAGATGAACTCGTCGTTGGTGTGGCCGGCGATGACCAGGTCGACTGCGTCGTCGAGCTGGGGAACGATATCGGCAATGGCGCCGGTAAGTCCGCCGTTGCAGTCCTGAGGCCCGCCGGGAGACGAACCACCTTCGTGCAGGAGAATCACGAACGATTCGATGTTCTTCTTCTGAAGTTGCTTGACGAGCTTGTTTGCCGTCTCAGCTTCGTCTTTGAAAGTGAGGCCAGCGACACCCGCCTGGGTGACGATGCTGGGCGTGCCTTCCAGGGTCATGCCGATGTAAGCCACCTTGACACCCTGGTAGTTCTTCACAGTGTATGAGGGGAACAGCGTCTTCCCGGTGGCGTCGACGACGACGTTGGCGGCCAGCCACTCGAAGTCCGAACCAGCGAAACCGTCGCCGTCGAGGGTGCCATCGACGGGATGGATCCCACCGTTGGCCATTCGAAGCAACTCGTCCTTACCCTCGTCGAATTCGTGGTTACCGACACCTGCGATGTCGAGCCCGATCAAGTTCATCGCTTCGATGGTCGGCTCGTCATGAAAGAGAGCTGAGACCAGAGGTGTAGCACCGATCAGGTCGCCGGCCGACACCAGGACAGAGTTCTGCAGTCCCGCTTCGCGGTTTCTGATGTTGGTGGCAAGGTTCTGAGCGCCACCGGTACCGCCAAACGAACTAGAGAAGCTGTTGATATTCCCATGGAAGTCGTTTATCGCCAGAATCTGGAGGTCGACTTCCTTGGAGTTGTTGGTGCCCTGGCTCTTGTCTGGTTTGTCCTTGGCGCCTGCCGGAACCGCAACCATCGCTGCGATCATTGCAGCGATACACGCGGTTACCAACATCCGCGCGAAACGTCTCGAATTAACCAAATTTGCCTCCTGGTGCGTGACTGGTACCTAAACCTACACCGGCGACCACGCTCCGCGCGTGGAAAATGGGGCTTTTTGGCGCGATTTGTTTGAGCCCCCGTTCCGGCGACGCGAGAGAGGGGCCCGCTTGGGGGCCCCTTCTCTCTCTGTCACCTGTGCGCAGTGTTGCTTAGGGGAGGAGCACAGCGCTGGTGAGGATGTGGATGACACCGTTTGACGCCGAGATGTTTGCCGGGTTGACGCCGGCAGCAACCAATTCGGAACGGCTCAGACGCTCGCCACTCAGCGTGTTGTAGCTGGGAGCGGCAAGAACTGATTTCGCAGTGCGGCGCCCTGGTGTCACGTGATATCCGAGAATTCCGGCCAGTGCTCCGTCACCGAACGCTGCGTCGACTCCGCCGGCCTCGATGAAAGCAATCACGTCGGCTTCGCTGAGCGGTCCACCCAGTATGCCTTCGAAGGTGGCGACAAAGGCGGCGTCGGTTGGGGCGAACACTGTTAGTTGCCTCTTCCCGTTGAGCGCGTCGACAAGACCGGCCTCGATGACCGCGGCCTGCAGGACGTCGAATTCTCCGTCGTCGGCGAGAACGATCTCGACTATCGACGAACTTCCTGGCTTCAGGGCCATCGCGGGGAGTGCCATTGATGCGGCCAGCGCGATCGCCAAGCCGACAGTTGCTAATTTCTTCATTTCGGGAGCCTCCTTGCTCTCTCTGTGTCTCCGAATTCGGAACACTCCCGGTTTCCGGATGACTCAGTCGGCCGCTGAGAGGCTTTCATCGAGCCGTCGCAGGTTTCCAGCCCAAATTCGTCTCAAGATGGGACGAGACAGCCAGGCTGTGATTCTCCCTCCTAACCACCACGGGAATTGGAGATCCTCATTCCAGGTGACGGTTGTCCCCAGACCTTCGGCTGCAACAGTGAACTCGCCGACGCCTTCGACCAGCCCACGATGGCTCACCGAGATCGACTTCCCCTCGTTCCAACCGATCACTTCGATGATGTCCGTGGTCCGGAGCGGCCCAACCCTGGTCGGCACCTCCATCCGGGTGCCGACGCCGGTCTGTTTTGAGCTGAGGAAGCGGATGGCGTCAGCATCTTTCATCCAGGTGTGATGGGTGCTCAAATCGGCGAGACGAGTCCACACCCGATCGGGCGAAGCATCGAAACTTCTGGAAGTAGAGATCCGCGCCACAGTCCAATTGTGCCACCGGAACCGCGGTAGCTACATCGAGTTCAGTCTTGGATGGCGCAAACCACGGAGACTGCGACAATATGGATCGTGATCTACCTGGACCATGCCGCTGCTACCCCGATGCGACCCGAAGTGTGGGACGCGATGGCCCCGTTCGCCCTCGATGCCTTTGGCAACTCTTCGGGTGCCCATGAGGTGTCTCGACGTGCAAAGAACGCCCTGGAGGAGGCGCGGGAACGAGTGGCCGCCACCATCGGAGCGTCGCCGATGGAGATCATCTTCACCTCGGGAGGCACCGAGAGCGACAACCTGGCCATCAAGGGTGCGGTGTTCAATTCGTCGTCGCGCACCGCAGTTGTTGTCGGCGCCACCGAGCACGATGCCGTTTTGGAAGCAGCCGATTTTGTCAACCGAATCGGAAGGCGTGCCCGGGTTGCCGGGGTCGATTCCGGTGGCTTGATAGATGTTCAAAAGCTCATAGACGCAATCGACGACGAGACATCGGCGGTCTCCGTGATGATGGTCAACAACGAGACCGGCGCGGTCAACGACATTGCGGCCTTGACCGCAGCCGTAAAGGAAGCCGACCGGGCCGTCCTGGTTCATAGTGACGCGGTTCAGGCCTTTGGTTCGAACCGGATCGATGTGGCCGACCTCGGCGTTGACATGTTGACCCTGACCGGTCACAAGTTCGGGGGTCCCAAGGGCACCGGCCTCCTCTACGTCCGCGAAGGAACCCATCTGGAAGCGCTGGTCCACGGGGGTGGCCAGGAGCTAGGGAGACGTTCGGGAACTCACGACGTCGCCGGAGTGGTGGGTTTGGCTACGGCGATGGAGCTGGCAGCGGAAGACCGCGAAAGCTTTGAACTCAGAGTCGGCCAAATTCGGGACAGCTTTGAAAAACGGTTGCTCTCCGCGCTCGACGGCTTGGAGGTCAACACGCCCGAATTCTCCCGGTCTTGTCATCACCTCAACGTGCGTTTCCCCGGAGTCCGCAACGAGACGCTTCTCCTTCGACTCGACAAAGCAGGTGTCGCCGCGTCGGCGGGATCGGCATGTCAGTCCGGTGCGGCGACGGTCTCTCATGTTCTGGAGGCGATGGGTCTCAGTCCCGATCAAGCCCGTGAGTGTGTTCGCTTTAGCTTCGGATGGACGTCAACCGAGGCCGAGGCCGACGAAGCCGCCGGAATCGTTGTCGACCTGGTCGATTCTCTGCGATGAGAGCTCTGGTAGCGATGTCGGGCGGTGTCGATTCGTCTGTCGCGGCCGCCCTCGTGAAGGATGCCGGAAATGAGGTTGTCGGCGTGACACTCAAGCTCTGGTCGGGTCCCAACGGCGAGGCACCGACAGCCGGATGTTGCACGGTGTCCGACGCTGAAGATGCCCGCCGGGTGGCGGCACAACTCGACATTCCGTACTACGTCCTCGACTACAGCGAGGAGTTCAAGGCTGGAGTTGTTGACCGATTTGTCACCGACTACGCCTCAGGTCAGACCCCTAATCCTTGTATCGAGTGCAACAGGACTGTCAAATTCGACCGTTTGCTTTCGCGATTGGACGACTTCGATTGCGATACCCTGGTTACCGGCCATCACGCCCGAAATCACCATGACGGGTCGGATTGGGTGCTTTCCCGCGGCATGGACGATGCCAAGGACCAGTCCTATGTCCTCTCGATGCTCACCCAAAAAGAACTCGGGCGCACCCGTCTTCCAGTTGGTGAGCTGACCAAAAAGGAAGTCCGCACAGTTGCCGCTGGCTTGGGCCTGCGAACTGCGATCAAGCCGGAATCGATGGACATCTGTTTTGTTGGCCAGCGTGATTACCGGGGATTCCTCAACGACCATGCCCCCGGAGTATTCAGTCCCGGCCCCTTGGTCGACACGGCCGGCACCGAAATTGGGGCGCATGAAGGCATCGCCGGGTTCACGATCGGTCAGAGACGTGGCTTGGGTGTGGCTGTCGGGGAGAAGCGCTTTGTGGTGCGAATCGAACCTGCGACCTCAACAGTCGTTGTGGGAGGGCTCGACGACCTAGGGGTTAGTTCGGCCGACTTGACTTCGGCAACCTCTACCAACGGAACGACAGTCTCAGGCATGGTGATGGCCCAGTATCGAGCCCATGGCGATCCGGTTCCAGCTGAAGTTTCGGGTGACGTCCTTCGGTTTGATACCAAGCAGCGAGCAATTGCCCCGGGGCAAACGGTTGCGTTCTACAACGGTGACCGGGTTCTCGGTGGAGCACTGATCGCCCGAACCCATCCATGAGCGATTCCGATCGGGCTGTCATTTTTGGCCGGGATGCCGCCCGTTACGACGCGGCTCGCCCCGGTTACCCCGATGAGGTCGTTGCCCATGTAATCGACAAGGTCGACCCCGGTTATGCGGTCGAAATTGGGGCAGGTACCGGGAAAGCTACAGCGGCGTTTGTCGGCGAGAACCGACGGATCACCTGTTTGGAACCAGATCCGGAAATGGCTGCGGTGTTGGACGGGAAGAGGCTTCCCGGCGTGACCGTCGAGATTGCCAGATTTGAGGATTGGAATGGAGAACCGGGCCCGGTCGATTTGCTCTACGCAGCTCAGTCGTGGCATTGGGTCGACCCCTCGGTCGGTTTCAGGAAGGCGACGGAGAACCTGCGAACCGGTGGTGTTCTGGCCCTGCTTTGGAATGTGCCGCTTGACCGCTATGACCGATTCGTTGACATCTACCGCGAACTCGGTCCGGAAGTTCTCGCTGAGCAGGATGGACGAATCCACGAACGCGACCAGAAAGGCTGGTTGCCCGAACTGATAGCCAACGGGTTCGGCGAATGCGAGCTTTTCGTCCACCCCTGGTCATCGCGGCTGAGCGCGGTCGAATTTCGCGACCTTTGTTCCACCTACAGCGATCACATGATGATCCCGGAACCGAGAAGGGCCCGCCTTCTCGATGCTTTGGAAGAAGCCGTGGACGCCGGAGGTGGATGGTTTGAGATTGATTATGAGGCAAGGGTGTTTACGGGACGAAAGTGAACCACAGCCCGTCGAATCTGTGACACGCTGCCGGTATTGTCCGTGGCGATGACTGACCCCAACCAACGTATCGAAGAGCTCCGTCAACAGATCCGCGAGCACATTCACAGCTATTACATCCTCGACGAGCCGACGGTAAGTGATGCCCAATTCGATAAATTGATGGCAGAGCTCAAACTAGTTGAGACCGAACACCCCGACCTGATCACGCCTGACTCGCCAACCCAAGTTGTGGGTACGCCGGTTGGAGAGCTCTTTGCCCCGGTTCGCCATCTGAGACCCATGTTCTCTTTGGATAATGCGGAAAATATCGAGGAGGTCGAGGCGTGGCAACAGAGGTTGGTTCGCCAGCTTGGCGAAGCCCCCGACGCCTATGCATGCGAGCTCAAGATCGATGGGCTGGCAGTGGTACTGACCTATCGCAACGGTGTCTTGGCCACCGGGGCAACCAGAGGCGATGGAATCACCGGGGAGGACATCACCCGGAATCTGCGAACCGTCCCTTCCATTCCACAGCGGTTGCAAGGATCGGACATCCCGTCGGTGATGGAAGTCCGCGGCGAGGTATATATGCCCTACGAAGCATTCGATCGCCTCAACGAAACCCAGGCCGAAAATGGCGACCGTCTCTTCGCCAACCCGCGGAACGCCGCTGCTGGCTCGGTGAGGCAGAAAGATGCCGCGGTGACCGCCAGTCGGGGCGTAGACATCTGGGTCTACCAGTTGGGGCTGATGGAGGGCGGCCCGGTGCTGACAACGCACTCGGGCACCATGCAGTATCTGGAGTCGCTTGGCTTTCGGGTAAACCCGGCGAGCGCGGTGGTGACCTCCATCGACGAGGTGGAGGCGTACGTGTCCGACTTTGAAAAGCACCGCCACGACCAGTCCTACCAAACCGACGGTGTGGTGATCAAGGCCGACTCCCTGGCTGATCAGGGCCGACTCGGTTTTACGGCGAAGGCCCCTCGTTGGGCAATCGCATACAAGTTTCCTCCTGAGGAGCAAGTGACCACGTTGAGAGACATCATGATCAATGTGGGGCGGACCGGCGCTGCCACCCCGTTTGCCATCCTGGAGCCCGTCTTTGTCGGTGGCGCCACGGTTGGGATGGCCACACTGCACAACCAGGATCAGGTGGCTCTGAAGGATGTGCGGATCGGTGACCAGGTCATTGTCCGCCGTGCCGGCGATGTGATTCCCGAAGTCGTCGGCCCGGTGGTGGGGGTCCGCAGCGGCAGAGAAATAATCTGGACTATGCCCGCCAAATGTCCTTTCTGCGGTAACCCGATTGTCCGGGTTGAGGGTGAAGCAGTCGCGAGGTGCACCGGGGGCTATGAGTGCCCTTCCCGCCTCCGGGAATGGTTGTTCCACTTTGCAAGCAGAGGAGGGATGGATATCGAGCATATGGGTTACAAAACCATTGACATGCTGCTGACCGAAAGTTTCATCGACGATCCGGCCGATCTCTTCACCTTTGAAGTCGACCAGCTTCTCGGGAGGGAGGGCTGGGGCGAGATCTCGGTCAACAATCTCAAGTCGGCCATCGAAGAGGCCAAGGACCGGCCCGTCGCCCGCCTGTTGACCGCTCTCGGGATCCGTCATATCGGGGGCACCATGGCGCGCACCCTGGTCAGGAATTTTGGTGGGCTTCCCGCTTTGATGGAAGCATCTGAGGAGGAGATTTCTTCTATCGACGGGGTAGGCAGCGTCATCGCTGCTGCGGTTGTGGAGTGGTCGTCTGACCGGGACAACCGGGAGCTGGTCGAGAAACTGGGTGCGGCGGGGGTCCGTCTTACCGAAGAGGTCGATGCCGCGGTCCCGGGTGATCTACTTGCAGGTTCGACATTCGTTGTGTCAGGAACCGTTGAAGGCTTCACACGAGAGGAGGCCCAAGCCGCCATTGAATCTCGGGGCGGTAAAGCAGCCAGCTCGGTGTCCGGCAAGACCACCGCATTGATCGTGGGAGATTCGCCGGGGGCGTCCAAGACGAGGAAGGCCGAGGAGTTGGGGGTCCCGATAATTGATGGGGACGTGTTCAAACGACTTTTGGAGGAAGGCCCTTCTGTCCTGGGTTGAGGCCTTATCCGACGCGGAAAGTCCATTCGAACTCACCAACGTCGGGTAGCCCGTTGATGGTGTCGTAACGCACCCGAATCGTGTGTTCACCAGGAGTCCACTCGTTGATCGACGGGTTTGTAGGAGATGGCGACCACCGGTAGACGCCGGTCCCTTCCACGTAACTGGCGTCCTCCACCCGCCATCCGTCGACGAAAATCTCGGCCTCGTAGCCGACCTCGAGGTCGACAATGAGTTGCGCCTGGAACGTGACCAGATCTCCCGGTTCGGGGTAAACAGATTCGATCGCCTCAGGCATTACTACCGGCTCACCGCCTCCGCTGAGGGCAAGGCCGAGGGCAATAGCGGCGATCGCTACCAGTCCCAGTCCGATGTAGATAAACCTATAGGGCACGGGCAAGAACGGTACCTGTACCCTCCGACTGTGGAGAATTTGATGAAGCGGTTGGCTAGTTGTCGTGGAGGGCGGTGTTGAGACCGCCCCACGATCCCGTCTGGGGCAGCGCCTCGACTCGCCCGCTGATCGAGTTTCTCCGGAACAGCATCCCGTTGATTCCGGAGAGGTCACGACCCTTTGCAGTCTCTTCATCGGGCAGAGTCACGATGGTCCCAGCCGTCAGGTAGAGCCCGGCTTCGACAACACAATCATTGCCCAGCGAAATGCCGAGACCGGAGTTAGCCCCGAGCAGACATGCCTCGCCGATCGAAATCACTTCAGACCCGCCCCCCGAGAGCGTGCCCATGATCGATGCTCCACCACCGATGTCAGATCCGTTGCCTACAACAACCCCGGCACTGATCCGTCCCTCGACCATCGAGGTTCCGAGGGTGCCTGCGTTGAAGTTAACGAAGCCCTCGTGCATCACGGTGGTTCCTTCACCGAGATAGGCACCGAGGCGAACCCGGTTGGCGTCAGCAATTCGGACTCCCGATGGGACCACAAAGTCGGTCATGCGGGGAAACTTATCCACGCCACTCACCGAAAGATGTTCGCCTCGGCCTTCACTGAGAGCTTTAGCGGCGGGGAAGTCGGCCGGCAGGCAAGGGCCCCGGTTGGTCCACACAACAGAATTGAGCGCTCCGAAGATTCCGGTCATATCGATTTGGTGAGGGCGATATATCCGGTGGCTGAGCAGATGTAATCGCAGATAAGCATCGGCCGCATCGTCGATCGGCGTCGATATATCGATGGTTGTCGTAACGATTTCGGTCACGACACGACGAATCGGATCCTCATAGAGCATTTGGTCAATGGCGACGTCAGGCTCCGATGAAGTCGGATTGGGATACCAGACGGAGAGAACGTCTCCTTCGATCGATCTGGTCATGATCCCCGTGGCTGTTATCGACTCGGTATTCACAGTGGGGCAGGGTAGTGGGGCGTGTTACCTTCACCACCACATGAGCGGACTTGTCGATACCCTTTCCTGGCTAGTCAATATCCCTTCGCCCACTGGAGACGAGGAGGCGATTCGCGATGAGATCCATGCTCGTCTCAACTCGTTTGACAGCGAGAAAATCCACGATTCGTTGTTGGTTGGCACTCCCGGTCCCGGGAAGGTCGTGCTTGCCGGGCACACTGATACCGTTCCCCTCCAGGGTGAGACCGGGAGCCGGATAACAGGGGGCCGTCTCCATGGCCTCGGGGCGACCGACATGAAATCTGGCCTTGCGGTGATGATCCATTTGATCGAGGAGTTGGGGACCGATTCCTTGGTTGGTGTCTTCTATGCGGGGGAGGAGGGCCCGCTGTCAGGCAATCAGCTTGGTTCAATTCTGAATGCATTTCCAGTTCTGGCCGATTCGTCCGCAGGCATCGTGCTGGAACCGACCAATCTCGGCATCGAAGCTGGTTGCAACGGTGTGGTTAACGCGACGGTGACATTCATCGGCGAACCGGCGCACTCGTCACGACCGTGGCTGGGCGTCAACGCGGTGAGCAGGGCTGGAGAATTCCTCACCATGATGGATCAGTTAGAGCCGGAGGACCACGTCGTCAACGGACTTCTGTTTCGCGAGGTGATGTCGATCACGACGGCGCATGGCGGCGTGGCCAACAACGTGGTGCCGGGGCGCTTCGAGATGAATGTGAACTACCGATTTGCGCCGGATCGACCCCTCGACGACGCCATCGAGTTTCTCCGGGATCGATGCTCGGCGGCCGACTCCTTCGAAGTGTCCGACGCCGCCCCCGCCGGACAACCCGTCTTCGATCTGCCCTTGTTCGACAAGTTGGCCAGGGTGTCTCGTTCCGAGATCGCGCCCAAGCAGGGCTGGACCGACGTCGCGCAACTCAGTGCCCGGGGAATTCCCGCCATCAATTTCGGCCCCGGGGAGTCGGCCCTCGCCCATAAGCCGGGCGAGTCGGTTCGCCTCAGCGATCTCGATTGGGCATACGAATCGTTGCGGGAAGTGCTCTCCTAACCGTTCTGTGAAGCGAAATTGTGCCGTGACAACTACAACGGTCCACAAAGGAAATTGGGGAGGCCTATCCCGAGCACTTCCGTAGACTCCCGAAGTCATGCCAGTTGAAATCGATATTGCTCACGTGGCCAAACTCGCCCGGCTCGACCTCTCTCCTGACGAAATGGAGGGGTATCGGAGCCAGCTCAGTGTCATTCTTGACCACGCCGCCCGCGTCCAGAGTCTCGAAGGCGAACCGGAACCCGATGTAACCCACCCCCTGGGCATGGTCAACGCCTTCCGTGCGGACGAGATCAAGTCGTCGCTCGATCGGGATGAGGTTTTGGCCGCATCCCCGGAATCCCGTGATGGCTACTTCGTGGTTCCGCCGGCGTTGGAGTCTTAGGTGGCGACACTTTCGATCGTCGGCGCCGCCCGCGCCATGCGAGACGGGACACTGACGGCCTCAACTCTCCTTCGTTCCGTGTTGCAGAAAGCCTCGGAAACCGAGGCCCAGGTACACGCCTATCTCAACATCGACCGGACCGGTGCCGAGGAAGCTGCCGCTCAGGCCGACGCCGATTTTGCTGACGGCATCGATCGGGGGCCCCTCCAGGGAATCCCTGTGGCTATCAAGGACAATATGGTCACCAGGGGGCTGGAGACAACGGCGGCCTCGCAGATTCTCGCCGGGTATGTCCCTCCCTACGACGCGACGGTCGTTACCAGGTTGCGAGAAGCCGGGGCGGTACTCGTCGGAAAGACCAACCTCGACGAATTCGCGATGGGCTCTTCGACAGAGAACTCAGCGTATGGAACCTCGTACAACCCTTGGGACATCACCAGAGTGCCGGGCGGGTCTTCGGGCGGCTCTGCCGCTGCAGTATCGGTCGGTTCGGCCTTGGTCGGCCTGGGCTCTGACACCGGTGGATCGATCCGCCAGCCCGCATCCTTGTGTGGGGTAGTAGGTATGAAACCCACCTACGGGACGGTAAGCAGGTACGGGCTGATCGCATTCGCCTCTTCGCTGGATCAGATTGGGCCCCTTACCAAAACCGTCGAAGACTCGGCTCTCACCCTTTCGGTGCTGTGGGGCCACGATCCCCTTGACGCGACTTCTTTTCGGGGTGACTACCCGGACCCGACGGCGGGATTGGGACGCGGCGTCGACGGACTTCGGATCGGAGTGGTCCGCGAACTGCAGGGGGAGGGCTATGAACCCGACGTCGAGTCTTCGGTTGCGCAAATGGTCGACAAACTGTCGGAGGCAGGAGCGGAAGTAGTCGAACAGAGCCTGCCTAGCTTCGATATTGCACTCTCGGCCTACTACCTGATCGCTCCGGCCGAGGCTTCGGCCAATCTGGCGCGATTTGATGGGATTCGGTATGGCCACCGTGCCCCGGGTGATACCACGGAATCGATGATGTCCCGCTCTCGTGCCGAAGGCTTCGGCCCTGAGGTGACCCGTCGGATACTCCTGGGCACCTATGCGCTTTCCGCTGGTTACTACGACGCCTTCTACGGCCAGGCGCAACGGGTTCGTTCCGCGATTCGAGCCGACTTCGCTCGGGCATATGCCGATGTGGACGTTCTGGTTTCACCGACCAGTCCTACCGTTGCATTCGAAGCAGGTGCCCGAACGCAGGACCCACTGGCCATGTATTTATCGGACATTTGCACTATCCCGTGCAATCTCAGCGGAGACCCGGCGATCTCCGTGCCCCTCGGGTTAGATCGAAATGGTCTCCCGATCGGCTTCCAGGTAATGGCTCCCGCCCTTGGGGAACCGATCATGTATCAGGTAGCAGCAGTAGTTGAGCAACTAGCCGGATTCGATGCCTCACCAGAATTGGCGATGGTGGCCTCATGACGTGGGAACCGGTGATTGGAATCGAGGTTCATGTCGAGTTGGCCACAGATTCGAAGATGTTCTGCGGTTGTGCGGTCAGTTTTGGGGCCGAGCCCAACACCAATGTTTGTCCTACCTGTCTCGGGCTCCCTGGAGCCCTTCCGGTACCTAACTCCGCTGCCCTCGACGCCATTATCGCCATCGGCCTGGCGCTCAATTGCACCGTCTCGCCGAAGTCGGTGTTCCATCGGAAGAACTATTTCTATGCAGACCTGCCCAAGAACTATCAGATTTCCCAGTTCGACGTGCCCGTTTGTGTCGATGGCTACCTCGATATCCCAACGGACTACGGGTCCCACCGTGTTGGGATTGAACGAGCCCATATGGAAGAGGACACCGGGAAGTCAACGCACCTCGGCGGGGGAGGCCGCATCGATTCTGCTCAGTCCACGCTGCTCGATTTCAACCGCTCTGGCGTTCCCCTTGTCGAAGTGGTGTCCCGACCTGAAATCCACTCGGCGGCCCAGGCCCGTGCTTACGCCCAAGGCCTGCGTGAGATAGTTGCCGAATTGGGAGTGTCGGATGCCCGACTCGAGGAAGGTTCTCTCCGTTTTGATGCCAACATTTCGATCCGACAGGTTGGGGATGAGGTACTGGGCACAAAAGTCGAAATCAAGAATATGAATTCCTTCCGTTCGCTCGAACTCGCCGTCGCATACGAGATCGATCGGCAGATTCAACAGGTCGAATCCGGTGGCGTAGTCATTCAAGAGACCCGCCACTGGGACGAAGAGGCAGCCGTCACCATCTCGATGAGAACTAAGGAAGGCTCCTCCGACTATCGCTACTTCGCCGAACCCGACTTGACCCCAATGGAGATGAGCGAGCAGTGGATCAATCGAGTCCGTGAAACCCTCCCCGAGCTTCCTGATGCCCGACGCGCTCGCTACGAAGAGGCTGGGGTCGAGCCAGTCCTGGCTGCCGTGCTTTCGTCGGCCGAACCACCTATCCGCCATTTGTTCGACGCCGCCGTTGCGGTCGGCGCTACCCCACGCGCTGCTGCGAACTGGCTGACCGGCGAAGTGACTGCTTGGTCCCGACGCACCGAAACCGACCTCGATGACTTAAACCTCTCCGGGTCGACACTCACCAAGCTGCTCTCGCTTGTCGAGTCGAATACCGTTTCCCCGTCAGCCGCGAAAGAGGTGCTCGACGGCGTGCTTCGTGGTGAAGGCGATCCGCTGGTGGTAGCCGAGGCGAGAGATTTGCTTCAAATCTCCGATGCCGGACCAATTGAGAGTGCCATTGACGAGACAATCGCCGCCAATCCGGATGCTTTCGAGTCGCTCAAGGCCGGCGAAGAAAAAGTGCTCGGATTTCTGGTCGGCCAAGTGATGCGGGCGACCAGCGGCAAGGCCGATCCCAAGTTGGTCAACGAATTACTCCGATCGAGGGCCGGCATCTAATCCGCTTCCCCGCGCACCCTACCGATTGGTACGCGCCGTGCCATGTTGTCGGACCCCGGTGTCGTTACCGTAAAGGCACCCATGTATAGACACACCAAGATCATCGCCACCGCTGGCCCGGCTGTCGCTTCGAGTGAGAAGGTGGCTGCCCTCGTCGCGGCAGGCATGGATGTTTTGCGGTTGAATTTCTCACACGGCGAACATGGCATCCATCAGAGCTTTGCGGATTGGTCGCGGGAAGCATCGGCCACGCAGCAGCGCACCGTTGCTCTGATCCAGGACATCCAGGGCCCGAAGCTCAGAATTGGTGAATTTCCCGAGGGCCCGATCAAGCTCGAACCCGACCAGGAGTTGCATCTGGTTTCGCGGTCCGGCCCAGGCGATTCCCGCACCATCCCCGTCGGATACGAATCGCTTCTCGACGATGTCGCCATCGGAAACAGGGTCGTGCTCGCCGACGGCTTGGTGACGCTTGAAGTCGTTGCCGTGGGAGACGATTTCTTGACCGCTGCAGTGGTCCAGGGTGGGGAGCTTTCCGACCATAAAGGCGTGGCTTTTCCGGATAGCCAACTCAGTGTCGGAAGCATCACTCCCAAGGATGAGATCGACCTTGTGTTCGGAAAAGAGTTGAACGTTGACTACGTGGCTGCCTCTTTTGTTCGGTCAGGCCAGGACATTCGGGACGTCCAATCGATCTGTGGAGACGTGCCAGTGATTGCCAAGATCGAGTTGGCCCAGGCGTATGACAATCTCGACTCGATTCTCGAAGAAGCCGATGGTGTGATGGTCGCCCGCGGCGACCTCGGTGTCCAGCTGCCTCTGGAGCGTCTGCCGCTCATCCAGGCTGACATCCTCAAGCGGGCCAACGCTGCCGGGCGGATCACGATTACCGCGACCGAGATGCTGGAGTCGATGATCCACAACTCGAGGCCGACCCGAGCTGAAGTAACCGATGTCGCAACTGCGGTCTCAGGGGGTACCGACGCAGTGATGCTCTCCGGAGAGACCGCCGTCGGTGACTTCCCGATCAAGACTGTGGAAGCAATGGCTCTGATCTGTCTGGCGACCGAGGAGGGCACGTTGTCGGCTCGCGGAGATCATCCGGTGCCGTTTGTTGGAGATGGCAACAAGGTGGCTTCAGCGGTTGCGCAGGCTGCCACCGAGATCGCCGTGAACGTTGACGCAAAAATGATCGTGGCGTTCAGCGAATCGGGAAACACGGCTCGTCTCATCTCGAAATATCGTCCCGAAGGTGGAATCCACGCCTTCTCGCCCAGTGCGGAGACCCAGCGGAGAATGGCGCTCTACTGGGGTGTCATCTCCCATAACATCGACCGCCGGAACTCCACAGACGAGGAGATCTCAGTTGCCTCTGGCGTTTTAGAGTCGAAGGGTCTGGCCGTGCATGGCGATCGGGTGGTGATGGTCGCCGGGGTTCCGCCCGGCCGCAAGGCGTCTACCAACCTCGTCAAGGTTCACGAAATTGGCGAGGACAGCGGGGGCTTCGGTCCCTGATCGACTGCTCGAACCAACCGTTGGCGGTTAGCATCGCGCAGCTATGGGACAGACAGTTGAAGTGAGGGATACAAAGACCTTTGGCGAGAACCTACTCATCGATACCGACCGGAGTTTCACCGGCCAGGATGGGCAGGAGATCACACCGGGGCAGCCGGGTTCCGCAGTGCCCGGTTTGCTCGCGGGCGAGCTATTCGGTTTGGGAATTGGCATCGACCATGTCTTCGTCCTTCAGAACGCCATCTCTGTGCGTCGGCCAACCGGCTGGGACTCTGACTCGATCGACCAGGTCAAGGAGATTACGACGGGCTTTCTCCGCCATTACGAAGGCTAAGGCAGAGTTGTCGTCGTGGTGGGCGGAGGTGGAGTGGTGGTTGTGGTCGTCGGCGGGGGAGGCGTCGTCGTGGTTGGGCAAGTCTGTTTCGACCCCGGCATGTTGCAGGGATGTACAACAAACACCGCAAATTTTGGCGCGTAGCGAACCACCCATTCCTCACTTTCCACTTGTTCGCCGTTGACCAGGATTCGCCGGGTCACCGTCACGCTCCAACCTTGTGACTCCTGTTGCGTCTGCTTCGGTTTGTTGGGCAGGATTTCGGCACTTGCTTCGTAGTGGGGATTCCCGGGTTCGGTTATGGCAAAGCGGTCTGAGACCGACCCTTTGACCTGGAGGGCGTCGGCTCCTCCCGTCTTGTCGACCCAAATCTTCGATCGTGCATCGCTCTGCTCACCCTTGATGGTACGTCCGTCGTTGTTGCCGAAGAACCTCACCGTTATCGACGTGTCGGTAAACCGGGTGTCGATCAGTACCGCATGATCGCGGTTGTTCCTGAATTTGAGGTCGGGAGTACGCCAGTTGAGGGTGGCTTCGACACCCTCGGGGTAGCGGTCGAAGTAGTAGGAGTGGGCCTTGTGTTCGACATCTTGATACCCGCCCCAGAAAACGGCGTTGTAGAGAGTGGTAGTGAATTGACTCACTCCTCCTCCTACGGTGTCTTCGATTTCACCAGCCACGATGGTGCCGGCCGGTACGTATCCGCCCGTCTCCGTTCGCGGCCCAACGTGTTCGTTGAGACTGAAGGTCTTCCCCGGGAGGACAAGGGTGAGATCGACATCCTGCGCGATTTGGTGGATGTTGGTCACCCGGTCGGCGCAGCAGTCGTAGTAGGTGGTGAACTGTGACACGAGGTGATTCACATTCAGGCTTTCCAGGTACTCAGTGGTGACGTCGGGGTCTGCTCCCTCCACAAGCGGAAGCTCGCCAGCACGAGTGTCAGATGTCCCGGCGTCATATAGCCGGCGGGCGGTCTCCTCGGAGTCGATCTCGGTTCCGTTGCTACCCGGGATGATTGAGATGCTGTCGCCCTCGATCTTGAACTCGGCGTTCACAGGCTGAAGTTCGAATTCCGACCTAATCGGATTGAGAAACTCATCGAGGACTGACGGGGAAAAGCTCAGCGCGATGTGTGCCGGGTCTTCCGTGATGGTTTCCGACACGAAGGCCTTCTTGAGTTCGCCAGAGTCGACGGTCAACGAAGTGCCATTGTGGGTGAGGACGATCGGCGCGGACACGAGTTCTTGGGCGATTACGAGGGCCTCGTCGACTTGGGCCGCTGTCAGCGCCGGTTCGATCACTCTGGTCTGGAGAGTGCCCACAACCGGGTCTGTCGCCAGGAAGACCTGGAGAATCTCAGCCGTCGCCTGCTCTCTCTCGATTCCGGTGCCGGTGGCCGGATAGATCGCCTCCGGCTCGCCGTCGGTGAGCACTACAGATCCGGGACGGGCCGGCTGCGCAATGACCGTTTCTTCCCAGTGGGTGAGAACCTCGTCGACCAATAGCTGGTCGATCGTTCCGCTAATCGCGACGGTGTGAGTAGACCCGATGTGGGTGAGCCACCACCAAAATTCCCCGAAGGGGTTGCCGCTCCGGCCGATGTTCATCGCGGTGCCCACGGTGGCATCCTCGTCGATATCGAGGCCCACCTCAGGAGGAGGGAGTTGAACTGGTGATCCCTCGATCAGAAAAACGGCGGTTCTGGCATTGAATGAGTCTTCAACCTGAACCATTGCACCCAGGGCCGTCTGCTCGTCTAACCCACCTAGATCGGTATCGGCGACCTCGACGTGACCCATTACCTCACCGCGGGAAGCAATCCGGGTACCGGCGTATGCGAAGAGGACGAATAGAAGAACCCCGGCCGCGAGGATTGCGGACGCGGTTTTAGGGGAATTCCGAAAAGAGAGATGCTGGTTCATTGATTGGGTCGTCCAACCGACCCGAGGCCCTTGGGGAATGGTAACGGTGTCTTGCCCTTTTGGTGAATTGACCACCACTACCCTTTTGACGTGCTACCAATTGAGATAGTTCCCACTGTTCCCGGTGAGGACATTCGGGTTTCAGCCACGTCATTCATGGCATATCGGCAATGCCCGCAAAGGGCAAGTGCCCGATTCCAGGGTCATTACGGAGCGCCATCGGTCGTCGCGTTCACAGGCAATGTGGCCCATCAGATTTTCAAACGTCATCTTGCTGTCGGCCCGATCGGAGATGCCGAGTTCGTTGAGGCCTGTCGCCAGGAAGTCGGCCGCAGCCACAATCTGAACAGCACCATGGCTGAATTGGGCTTGAGGCCCCGGATGATCGAGGGCGTGTTTGAGCAGGTCAGGGTGCTCTATGAGACTTTTGTCCGGATACCGCAGGAGGGTTTCGTTGGCGCTGAAGTCATATTCGAGCTCGGGACTGCTCCCGGCGTATCCCTGGTGGGTCAGGTCGACGCGGTTTTCGAAGATGAGAGCGGAGTTCGACTCGTCGACTGGAAGACGGGAGAACTGGGCGAAGCCGCGGGGCAGCTCATGTTCTACGCACTCCTATGGACACTGGACCGGGGTTTCATTCCGGCGACAGTCGAGGCGGTATCGGTTAGGACGGGCGAACGCTATTCAGCCGGACCCACCGAATCAGACTTGGTTGAGTTAGCCGGCGAGGTGGCGGGTATGGTCGATGACCTACGGCGGGCCTGGGCGACCGGGGCCGACCTTGCCAGACAGGGCGGGCCGTGGTGTGAATATTGCCCCATTCTCGCCGATTGTCCCGAGGGAAGGGCCACCATGACCATGTTGGACTCCTGACTCGAAACTTATCAAAAGCGGAGAATGAGTCGGGGGCACCAACCGTGGTGGTCGATGCCCCCTGACCGGCTAACTAGCAGCAGCCTCCGCCGCCACAACAACCGGGATCGGTGTCGAAATTATTCATCATTCCTCCTTTGGAATAGATTGATGAACTTCGATGTATCGAACTATATCAATGTATCGACTAATGTCAATATGATGACTGCTGAGTTTTGTTGTGCCCCGCTTTTTGACGGCGTTGTTGATCCGTCGGATGCTTCCGACATCGCAGCGGCGTTTGCAGCTCTCGGCGACCCGGTCCGTTTGAGGATCGTGTCGATGCTGGCCGCCGCCCCCGACGGTGCCGCTTGCGGATGCGATCTGGAAGGCCCACTCGGCCTCTCCCAGCCGACCGTGTCCCATCACATCAGGATCCTCCGCGAGTCAGGACTCGTGGAAGGCACCAAACAGGGCAGATGGGTTTTCTACCGGGTCAATCCGAACCGGCTCGAAGATTTACGCGGTGTCCTCTCGACAGGAATCACTGTCGGCTAAGGGCCTCACGAAAGGCGGAGAACAAAGGCTCTCTGTCTTCAAAACTGGATCGCTCCGGGTGCCATTGCACACCGAGCGCCCACCAGGACCCGTCGCATCTTGCCGCCTCGATCAGCCCATCGTCTGTGGATCCTTCGGCAATCAATTCGGGCGAAAGCCTCTTGACGCCCTGATGATGAAGCGTGTTGGTTTTGATCTCTTGAGATCCATATAAGCCCGCCAGTACCGAATCGGGCTGAAGTGTGACTGTGTGAATTCGGTTCGCCAATTCTTCGGGATCACCAACTGGTTGGAAGGGGATATGCACCGCGGTGCCGGTGACATCTTGGTTCAATGTGCCACCCAGCGCCACGTTGAGGAGTTGCAATCCACGACAAATTGCTAAAACCGGTTTGTTCTCGGCGCGCGCCTCCCGGACCAGTGCAATTTCGAATTGGTCGACAGAAGTGTCCTGTCCGGTAGAGGTCGTGGTCGACTCGCCATAGGTTTCGGGGTGGACATCGTCACCACCCGAAATCAACAAGCCATCGACCAGGGCCACCAGCCTTTTCGCTGAATCACGATCCTGACCGTTGGGGAAGATGATCGGGGTCATGCCGGCATCGATTACGGCGTCGGAGTAGTAGGCCGAGAGCGTTTGCAGCCTCTCTCGACCCAGATAAGTGTCGAGCTCTCTCCGCCATGCAGTTATTCCAACGAGCGGTGTCATTTGACCTCTGATTCGTAGTGCATTGCACCGGGGCCGTGGGGCGCCCGCACTCCCCGAAACTCCCAGTCACCGCCGAACGCCGTAGATAGTACTTCTTCCGACTCGCTGGGCTGGGCGCCAACGTCATCACGAACCGCGGTTGGGCCGGTCACGATGGTGTTGCTGAGAGTTCCGAGACCTTCGACCTCGACGGAAACAACGTCACCCGGTTCTACCGGACGCGAGCCGGCGGGGGTGCCACTCAGAATGACGTCGCCGGGAAGCAGTGTGATGGTTCTTGCCAGGTCGGCGACGAGATAGTGCATATCCCATT
>JBGTGL010000051.1:0-4535 GCA_041746755.1 Acidimicrobiia bacterium
CCGGGTCACCGACCCCCAAACCGGGCTACCCGTACACGTCGGCACCACCCGACGCCGCCCCACCACCAACCAGGCCCGCCACGTCCAACTACGCGATCTGACCTGCGTGTTCCCCGGATGTCGCATGCCATCTGTCGACTGCGACATCGACCACATCAACCCATGGTTGAAAACCCACCGGACCAGCATCGACGCTCTCGCCCCCGGCTGCCGCCACGACCACACCCGAAGACACAAATACGACTGGACCTACCAACCCCTCCCCGGCGGCGACTACTCATGGACCAGCCGCCTCGGCCACACCTACACCACCAGCGGCCGACCACCACCCACAACGGATTAACTTCCCCACGTCACCCTCCGATGAGCTCCCCAATTCGGGTTCCGCCGAGTTGACTGGCAACATTTCTCTAATGCAAATGCACGAGGACCAGTTGGAAGTGACCACCCCGATAGTCACTGCCCTCATACTTGATCAGTTCCCCGAGTGGGCGACCCTTCCGGTGACCTCCGTTGACTCGGAGGGGACGGTCAATGCGATCTTTCGAATCGGGGACCATCTGGTCGGGCGTTTCCCGCTCCAGAATGGTGACGTTGATGAGGTGCGTGCATGGCTGCTGGACGAGGCCCGCGCGGCACGAGAACTTGGTGATCACACACAATTTCGTGTTCCCGAGCCTGTCGCCATCGGAGAGCCAGGCGCCGGCTACCCCGTACCCTGGGCTGTCCAGACTTGGTTGCCAGGCGTGACCGCGAGCCAGCAGGATCCGTCCGATTCGTTCGACTTCGCTCGTGATCTAGCCACCTTCGTTGGCGAAGTGGCCGCGATGGATGTCGGAGATCGGGTCTTTGCCGGTGAAGGTCGTGGGGGCGACCTGGAGTCACACGACGAGTGGATTGAGATCTGTCTGAGCAACCTCCAACCCCCGCTCGACACGTCTCGCCTCGAGGAAATGTGGGCCTACTTTCGCGAACTGCCTAGGGAATCCTCAGATTCGATGACCCATGGCGACCTGGTCCCGGGAAACCTCCTCGTGAGCGATGGTCACATCGTTGGGGTGCTGGATGTCGGGGGGCTGGGGCCTGCTGACCCGTCCCTTGATCTCGTTGGCGCCTGGCACATGCTCGAGTTTGCTCCCCGACAACTATTCCGCGACCACCTTGGTTGTGAACCCCTCGACTGGGAGCGGGGCAAGGCCTGGGCATTCCAACAGGCAATGGGTGTCGCCTGGTACTACAGAACGAGCAACCCATCGATGAGTCGTATGGGAATCACAACTCTCGGCCGCCTTGCCGCCGACGAGAACACGCCGGTCACATAATCAAGTCGGTGGTCGGCCCTCATCTCGAGCTTTTCTCGATCAGATCCTCGACCGAAGCGACTTTGACCAATCTCTGGGCCCCCCGCGCTAGTTGAGGATCCAACGTGACGAAGGCGTCAGCCTGGAGTTTGGTGAGGGCGATGTACTCGGCCTCGTATGTCGAAGACCATCCCATGTCACTGGCGATATCCCACGCCAGGCCGCGGAGAACCGCATCCCCGAGCAAACGGATCTTGAGCTTCCAGATCTGCTCGAGCTGTTGTCGTCCTGTTTCCGCGGCTATCTCACCGCTGTGAACCGCTTCGTGAAGGTTTGAAAGTACCTGGGAACGGAAAAGAGTCGGCGCGAGCAACTCGTGTTGCTCATCGATCCGAAGACCGTTGGTAACGAGGTGGCGAATTGCACTGACATCTACGACAAATCTGGTCACGATTCCTCCTTGGCGTCGGCGACTCTATACCCCGCATGTCGGCACCAGGTCACGATGGTGGTCTACCGCTAAGCCGGCGTCTTCCTTAACCTTGCAAATTCAACTTCTTATCAAAGGGTGGGCACCCAATGAATTCCTTGTTTTCTCTGTCAATTCGCGTCGTCCTGGCCACCGCCATGATCGGCGGGACTTTTGTAGGCACGGCGTCTGCCGATGAAATCGAGCCGCAGACCTGCGAGGTGTCGTGGGCCGAAATGGCCGATCTCCTCAGCCAGGAGGATCGACTCGGCGTGAACGCGGAGTGGTTGGAAGGGATAAATGCATTGATCCCGGACCTCGCTGAATGCTCCGGCGACCACAACACCCACGACCATGAAGCCGTGCAGTGGGAGCCGCTGGTGTCGGTATTTTTCCAACCCGAGGACGTCGAACGCATCTTGTGCCTCATGGAATTGGAGAGTAGGGGAGATCCTTCTGCGGTCAATACTTCGTCAGGAGCTTCAGGGCTGATGCAAGTGATGCCATCCTGGGCGCCGGTCTTTGGCTATAGCGTGGCCGAACTCCAGGATCCGATAATCAATCTGGAGATTGCTGCCACCATCCTCGACGATTATGGATGGGATTCATGGAGCCCCTACCGCCGGGGGAGCTGTCACTAGCTGCCCGATCGTCGCCCTGGGCGAAAACGAGAACCGTCGAGCCGAGAAGCCATAACAGCGCAGGTCCGGCCAATTCGTTGAAACCGACACCGATTCGAAATGCAATCTCGCCGAGGCGGCCATTTAGCACCGGCGGTGAGAAAGCGATAAGGGCACCTATCTCGATGAAAGTGACTGTGATCAGGTATCCAAAAGGCACAGCGATGAGTAGCTACCCGCAGAAGTTGTTGGGGAAACCCGGGGCCCGGCGCCGCGTCATGTTTCCGACACTCGCCTGACAATACCGGGGAACCCCAGGACCGGATATAAGCTTCTGAACAGGACAATTATATGGAAAAAGGCTTCAGCCACACGCGTGCGCAACGGGTGCTTGACATGTTCAGGGCCACCAGCGCCGCCGCCCATGAACTTGGAGTCGGTCGCCAACTCATCGAAGACACCGACTTCGCCGGCGACACCATCATCATCCAGGGCCAGAAAGTCGCGAATTTCGGATTGTGCTCATACCTGGGACTGGGAACAGACCAGCGTTTAATTGCTGGCGCTGTCGACGCCACACGCCGCTTCGGGACTTCGTATTCCTCGTCCATTGCCTATACAGCACTAGGTATGTATGGAGAGCTGAGCGAACGGCTCGAACAGATGATGGGTGCGCCGGTGGTTCTGGCCGGAACCACGACTCTCGCCCACCTTGCCGCCCTGCCAGTTCTCGTCCGGGGCGGTAACACCGTCTACGTTGACGGCTGGGCGCATGCCTCACTCCTGGCAGTGACCCCGACTCTTGCTTCCAATGGGGCGCAGGTGGAGATGATCCCCCACAACGACGTGGACGAACTCGACCGCCGACTGTCCGAATCAGATAGAGACGTCGCATCGTGGTTCGTTACCGACGGCCTGTTTTCGATGCACGGGGACACTGTTCCGGTGGAACAGGTTCATAGATTGTTGGAGAAACACCCGAATCTTCACGTTTATTGCGACGATGCCCACGGATTCGGATGGTCGGGAGAGTACGGACGCGGGACCTACCTGGGCAGAGCGGGATGGCATGACCGGCTGGTCATCGCGGTTGGGTTGGCCAAGTCGTTCGGGACGATGGGCGGGGTCGTTGCCACCCGCAACGAGGACTTCATCGACATGATCAACCTCACGGGTTCACCACTCGTCTTTGGAGGGCCGATCCCACCGCCAATTCTTGGCGCGAGCATCGCATCGGCCGACATCCACCTCTCAGACGAACTTCCCGGGCTCCAGCAAGAGTTGGACCGCCGAATCGAGTTCGTCAACGCCTTCTCCGACAGCATCGGACTCCCGCTAGCGGCCTTTGACGAGACACCGCTTTGGTTTATCGAGGTTGGATCATCGAAGAAAGTGCTCGAAGGTCTCTCGATGATGAAGACAGCAGGTTTCTTTGTCAACGGCGCGGTCTTCCCTGTAGTACCCAGGAGTCATGGCGGCTTGCGCTTCACCGTTACCAACTACAACCCGCTGTCGCAGATCGAGGCGATGCTGGTCGAACTGAAACGGGTCTGGCTTGAGCTTTCGGCGGAAACCCAGATCGAGATCGATCTGACGGGCAATATCGCCACCGAAGCCAAGGAGCCGGTCGGTCCAGGGCAAACTTTCAGCTCTAAATAGGTGGCTGCGCCCTGCCGATAGGTAGGACATGATTGCGACCGCCTTCCAGAGAGCGGGCGATAAGAGATGGATCGCACCGGGCGTCGTCATGGTGCTGCTCGTGTTAGCGATTCCCGCCGTGATCGTTGCCCCAACCAGCGCCAACGAAATCGGATTTGTTGGAATGGTTATTGGAATGTCGACGGCAGGCATCATCTTCTTCCGGCGATCGAGTGGTCTGGAGCGGCGCGAGCGCATCGTCTGGCGGATGATCGGGGCAGGCACACTTCTAGTGATGATCGGACTGGTGCTGACCGGAGTTCTCACCGAACTCGGGGTCCCCCTTCCTTCGATTGGCCCCCTTGACACCTTTTTCCTCGGGGCGTATGCAACTCTTTTTGTTGCGCTCATCGTGCTTGCCCGGGTCGAATCCGGCGGACGGGAGTGGCTTCCTACCATCCTCGATGCCCTGGTCGGTGGGATCTCCCTGGCAGTCTTGGTCTGGAC
>JBGTGL010000052.1:0-9435 GCA_041746755.1 Acidimicrobiia bacterium
GCACCATTGTTGCGAAAGAGAGTTGGAAGAGAGCATTGATCACGCCCAGCGCAATGGCCATCGGCTTGAACAGGGGATGGCTCCATAGCCAGTGAACGCCTTCCTTGAGTTCGCGTTTGAACGAGCGCTCAAGCTTTTCGCTCGGTTCGCCCGTCTCTTTTGGACGGAAGTGACCGGAGATCGTGAACACCAGGGCGGCCGCGACTGCGAACGTTCCTGCGTCAACAAAGAAAGGAAGCGCAAACGCGGCGGCCAGCAGGAAGCCGGCGATTGGAGGACCGATGAAGGAGTTCATCACCATTTCCGCCCCCCACATCCTGCCGTTGGCCCGCTCGAGATTGTCCTTTGAGACAATCGAGGGCAGGAGGGTCTGGGCCGAATTGTCTCTCAACACCTCGGCAATCCCGAGGAGAAGGGCGGCGCCGTAGATGACAAAGAGCAAGAATCCGGCGTTGGGTGGGAGTGGGGCTGTACCGCTGGCGATCTCATCGGGCGTTCCCAGGCCTGATTGCGAGGCCAATACGGCGAATCCGACCCCCAACGTGATCAGAAACCGGATGATGTCCATGAAGCCGACCAGCTTGCGACGGTCGACACGATCGGTAATCACACCAGCGGGCAAGGAGAAAATGAGCCAAGGGATTCTGGTTGCTACTGCAACAAGCGCAATATGGAGGGGATCCCGGGTCACCGCCGAAGCCAGCCACGGATACGCCACGACTCCTACTCCGTCGCCGAAGTTGGATATGACCGATGCGGTCCAAAGCTTCCCGTAGTTGAGGCCGAGCTTCTTCTTCATTGCTGATCGTCTCCGCTGTCGGGTAGGTGTGGTCGATCGGTGGGGTAGTAGGCGACGAGCAGCCCATAGGTGACCTCGCCATCCCGCGGCTCCGATGCGAACTCCTGAGTCAACTCACTCATACGCATCACCCATTCTGCAGCCCGATCCTCAGAAATCCGCGCGTAGCGCAAAGTGCTCATCATTGGCGCGCCGTGGGTGTACTGATCGCCAACCGATGCCTTGGAGAACTCGGCGGCGGCCGAAGTCAGGAAGTAGTCCGGGCTGATCTCGAGGTCGGTGTCGAACTTCGAAGTGAGGAGGAAGGTCCGGGCGGTCCGGCCGTAATACTTCGCCTCGATCGCCCGGACCTTCTTGGTGCGAACCACATGAACGAGCCCGGCCTCTTCCAATACTCCGACATGATGCCCGATCGTTCCTTTGGGCCGGGACAGGGTGTCGGCTATCTCGCTAACTGTGGCCGCCCGCTCCAGAAGAAGGTCGGTAATCTGCATTCGGGTCTCGTCGAAAAGAGCCTTGAACTGCTCAACATTTTCCAGGGGAAGGGTCTCTTCTAGTTCGTAGTTAGGTGCCGGATGGTCTGCCATTCCCGCATGGTCGACTATTCCCGACCATTTGTCAACTGAGTTTCAACTTCTCGAGGTCGCCGGGATGAGTCACCTTGATGTTGTTCGGGTCACCGGGCACCAGTGTTACTTCGAGATTGGTGAACTCCCGAACCACTGACATGGTGTCGGGCCCACTGAACCCGGCATTCGCAGCCGCGAGATAGGCCGCCCTCAACTCAGGCCCCCAGAAGACTTGCGGTGTTTGCACCCGGATCCTGCCCTTGGTCGGATGGTCTACCTCGTGGTCGATTCCGCTCTCGTCGGGTTCCAACCATGGAACGGCGCCACCGTCTTCTGCGGAACTAAAGAGTGAGTCGATCAGTACGCCGCTGATCGCCGGGCGGGCGCCGTCGTGGATCCCGATCAGAGTGCTCGGTGGAGAAGCTGAAAGACCGTTCAATTCGCTCCCGGTGCGACTCTCACCGCCTTCCACGACGATCAGGTCATCGGAAGCGAATCGGTCGACCAGATCGCCTCGAACCACCAGAACGATTTGGTCGACTAGCGGATCCACCGCATCGATCGTATGGCTCAGCAGCGCTTTCCCGCCAATTTCGACGAGCAGCTTGTCGGCGCCAAACCTTGTCGAGTGCCCTCCAGCAACGATGATCATCGTGCGGCCAATCACCCGGCAATCCTCATCTCGGATTTCATCGCGTCTTTCGTCCCTTCAACGCCCAGTAAGTGACCAATGCCACTACTCCACCCGCCACTGCGGCGCCAGATATCTTATTTTCTTTAATCCGATCGCGGATCGAGACCGGGGAGACGAAGTGTCTGATTTCCCAGCCCCGCTCGGTGGCGATCCGCAGCAACTGTGCATCCGGGTTGACCGCAACAGGATGGCCGACAAGCTCCAACATGGGGATATCAGTGGCAGAGTCGCTATATCCATAGCTTGCAGCTAGGTCGATGCCGTCCTTATCCGCTAACTCTTTGATTGCCGTGGCCTTTCCCGGCCCGTACGCATAGAGCTCGATCTCGCCGGTGTAGCGACCATCGTCCCCAATCGCGGACCTGGTGGCGATTACCTCGTCGATAGACAGGTAACGACAGAGTGGTCTGACGATTTCTTCCGGACTCGATGACACCACGATGATTCGTCGCCCCTCACCCTTGTGCCCTTCGATGATCGCCAGCGCCTCGGCGAAGACCAATGGAGGGACAATTCCGTCAACGGTCTCCTCGACAAGAGATACGACTTCGCTCTGATCCCATCCGCTGGTCAGATTTGTCAGTTCAACCTTGACCCGTTCTAGTTGGTCGTGAGCGGCGCCGAACACCTGGTAGTACGCCTGGGCTATCCCGGCTTTTGCCAGGGTGCGTCGGTTCAACATGCCTGCCTTGAACAGCGGCTTGGTGAAAGCAAGTGTCGACGACTTGGCGATGATGGTCTTGTCGAGGTCAAAAAAGGCGGCCTCTGTCATTGCATCCAAGTTAGCCCGACGGGTGAGAAATCAACCCTCTTGTCTTCGGCTGCCTGAGGGCATATGTTCGAGCGATGAGAGGTAGGAGAGGTCAGATTCTTGGCCTGTTTTCGGAAGACCCCGTGCTGCGCCTTATTGGCCCGATCGGCATGGGATTGTCAGTTGGGGCTGCATTGATCGTCGATCTGACCCGGGATCTGGCCGGTCGAACCCTGGCCGATGTCAGAATTGACGGCCCCCGGCTCGACGAGTTGAGTCCGGGTCGGGGAGGGGTGGCCACCATCGGTGCGGGGCCGATCACGGGCACGGAGCTTGCGGAGACGGTCGAGATCCTGCGGTCGAGTTGGCCGGCAGTTGTAGTTCGCTCCGATGGGTTTCGCTGGGCCGGGCCGACGGTTCCTTATCGGGGTGTGTATCCGGGCCAGGAGGCCTTCTCCCCGCAAACCGCGGCGGTCTGGCAGGTTTCAGACGGGGCGCAGCCGGGTCGATTGGCCGGCATTGTCCTGCCCCGGTTGTCACACCGATCGACCGCGGCGATGCTGCGCGGCCACACTCCGGCGGCCAAGCGGTGGGTCGATGCCTGGCAGAATGCTTGGGAAATCCCGTGGGCTTAGTTGACCGCGTCGCCGCTCTTGTTGCGGAGAGTGGCTGGTCCACCCGGTCGATTAGTCATCTCGAAACGGAAGCGAACCGACTCCTCGCAGTCGAAGCTCCTCGTGCCGCGCCCGGGGTCCTCGACGGTGTCATTGCCAACGTGGTCGGGCTGGGACCTATCGAACCACTCGCGAGAGACGCGTCGGTAACTGACATATTGGTGAACGGCCCGGCCGAGGTATGGGTTGATCGGGGCGGAACTCTTCAACTCACAGATGTGAAATTCGCATCCAGCCAGCATCTCATGGCGACTGTGGAGCGAGCCCTGGCCGGACTGGGGCTCCGGGTCGATCGGTCCTCGCCGATGGTCGATGGGAGGTTGCGGGACGGATCGCGGATCCATGTAGCTATCCCGCCAGCAACCGTTGACTATCCGGTGGTGGCAATCCGGAGATTCAGCCAGGCGGTGAAGACCTTCGGACAGTTAGTGACGTCGGGGACGGCCACCCAAGACGAGGTCGACTTGTTGACGACAAGTGCCCGGGGCGGCCAGAACATAATCGTGTCGGGAGGCACCGGCGCCGGAAAGACCACAATTCTGAATCTGCTCGCGTCGGAGATTCCTTCCGAAGAGAGGCTGGTAACGGTCGAAGATGCTGCCGAGCTCCAGTTTCAAGGTCATGTCGTCCGGCTCGAAGCGCATCCCGCAAACGCTGAGGGCTTTGGCGAGGTAACCATCAGGCAACTGTTGCGCGCCGCACTGAGGCTCCGGCCGGATCGGATAATCCTCGGTGAAGTGAGGGGCGCCGAGGCCCTCGACCTCATTACCGCTCTCAATACCGGGCATCCCGGCTCGATGTCAACGGTCCACGCCAATTCGCCGGAAGAGGCCATGTGGCGGATCGAAACCCTGGCGCTTATCGAAGGGTCGGCCTCACGAGCGGCGGTACAGAGACAGCTTGCCGCCGCGGTAGACCTCGTGGTCCAAATCGCCCGGCTTCCCGAGGGGAGGAAGATCACTTCGATCGCCCGGGTAGCCAGGGACGGGTCCCTCGAGGTTGCCAATGGTTGAGTACCTGTTGCTTGCTACGGCCGTCACTATGAGAGTCGACCTGCGGATGGTCGTCCTGATGGCGATTGCCCTTTCTGTGCCTTTCCTCGGCCTGGTGGGTGTCGTCGGGCACATCTATCTCAGTCGCACCCGACGTGATACCCGGGCAGCCGTCTTCTGTCAGTCGATGGCACGAGAGCTGCGGGCAGGGGAGTCTCTCCGTAGCGCCCTCGAGAGCTCGGGAGATCTCGTTTCGGCTGGGCGTTTGACCAGCGCGATTGAGTCGGGAGAGACCCTCGATCGGTTGTCGCCAATTCTCCGGTCCGAGTTTCCGGAGATTGGCGTCGAGTTGGCAACGGTGGTTCGGTCCGTGGCCGGATCGGGCGGATCTTCAGCGTCCCTCTTCGACGAACTGGGAGACCTGGCCCTGGCTCAGATCGAGATCGCCGAGGAGATACGTGTCGGCACCTCACCCGCCCGCTCATCTGCCGCGGTCTTGATCGGGCTTCCGGTTGTCTACCTCACATACCAGGTTGGCACGGGCCGCATTCAGGATCTCCTGACTCGTCCGCTCCAGCAGGGCCTGGCCACCGTTGGGATCGCCCTGGTGCTGGTGGGGACAGCGGTAAGTCTCTGGTTGGTGAGGAGAGCGAAATGAGTTTTGTTGCAATATTGTCGGCGAGTCTTGTCATTGGCGGTCCGGTGACAATGGGTTTGATTGGAATTGGGATTTTTCTCTGGCCCCGCCTGCCCCGAAATCGGACGCCTCCGTCGATACGGCCCGTTCTGATGATGGTGCTTGTTGAACTCAGGTCGGGTTCTTCGGTCCTGGGCGCGTTGCAAAGGGTCGCCGATCATTTCCCTGAAGACGAAGACCTGTCGCGAGCGGTGCGAGTCGCCACCGTAGCCGGCCTCGATCGAGCGGTGGACAGCGCCTCCGGGCCTATCAAACTCATGCTTGCCCACCTCGGAAGGGCCATGGCCAGCGGAGGCTCCGCGGCCGATGCCATCCGAAGGATGCTCGACTCAGATCTCGCAAGGGAGAAGGCTGCGAGGCTCGCCAGAACCAGGTCGCTTCCTGTGCAGCTGATGGTTCCGATGAGTCTGCTGCTTCTACCCGGGATGATCCTGGTGTCCTATGGGCCCAGTCTTGTTGCCCTGGTCGATGACCTGGCGGCCCCTTTTGGATAGTTCCGCGCTTCCCCCCGTGACCGGCCGGAAGCCGGAGAGGAGAGGAGCGCATCATGCGTTTATGGACAAGGGTTCTGGCCCTTTTGGCGGGAGACCGCGGGCAGGGGACGGTGGAGTACTTCCTGGTGATTCTGGCAGCGACAGCACTGGCCATCATCGGACTGAAATGGCTGCAGTCAGGATCGGGAAGCGGTTTGCTAGGCGGCCTGTTTGGAAAGGTGATTTCCTGGGTCGTAGGCAAGTTCTAGCCGAACAAGGATCGATAACAGTGGAGTTCTTCTTGATTCTGCCGTTGGTCATTTTCGTCCTGCTGGCCGGAATCCAGGTTGTCGCAGCGGCCCAATTGCGAGTCGAACTCCAGGGCGCAGCAAGGGAGGGGGTTCGGGTGGCCGCCACCACTCCGGATCCCTCCCGGGCGGTGACAGCCACGGCGGCCGCTCTCGACCCGGCCCTCGCGAAGCGGGCCCGGATCTCGGTCACCCGTCCCTCCGTTGCCGGACAAATGGCATCCGTCACGGTTCTGGTCAGGCATACAGTCAGATTGCTGTTCCTGCCCGACATCTCCTTTGATCTGACAGCCAGGGCGGCGATGAGAACCGAGAGATGAGCGTCGATCGCGGGTCGGCGACCATTGTTGGCCTTTTCCTCGTGGCCGTAGCCGCAATTGGGATGCTCGGCCTCGGATCGGTTGCATCCCTATATGCCGCACGAAATCACGCCAACACGGCCGCTGACGCTGCTGCGTTGGCAGCCGCGGTGGCGACCTATCCTCCCGCCGGGGCCGAAAGTCCGATGGTCGAAGCGCGCCGATATGCCCGACTGAATGCGACAACGCTGCAGTCCTGTAAATGTCCCATCGATAGCTCAATGAGTGCCCGCACCGTCACCGTCATTGTCGAGTTGAAAGCGAAAGTCCTCTTCTTCGGTGTTCTTCCAATCCGGGCCGGGGCGTCCGCTGAGTTCGACCCCAGAGCGTGGCTCGGGCCCGACCCATAGGTGGATACCATGCCAGTCGATGGCTACCCGCTCTGAAATCATCCGCATGCTGGTCGAGTTGGCCAAGCTGACCGCGCTCGACGAAGGAAGCCCGCAAGCATTCAAAGTCCGAGCCTATGAGGCGGCGATCTCGGGGATCGAGGGATATGACGGTGACCTTGCGGGGGCAGACAAGAAGCAGCTCGTCACGATCAAGGGCGTCGGGAACTCAACAGCTGACAAGATTCTTGAATTCGGGACCACCGGAACTGTTGCCAAATTAGAAGGGCTCCGCGAGAAATATCCTCCTGCCTTCGTCGAACTCACCAAGATTCCCGGTCTCGGTCCAAAGACGCTGAAGACGATCCGCCGCGAACTGGGTGTGGAGAACCTCGAGGATCTCCAAGAGGCGATCGCAGACGAAAAGTTGAGAGAGCTTCCGGGATTAGGCAAGACCACCGAAGAGAAGATCGCACGCGCTATCGAGCGGTTGGGTATGCACGGGAAAGACCGTCGCACGCCCATTGCCGAAGCATTGCCTCTCGCCAGGATGTTCACCGAGCGGATTGCCGGGATACCCGGTGTTACTGAGGTCGTCCCCGCCGGTTCGATAAGGCGATTCTCTGACACAATTGGTGATGTCGATCTCGTAGTGGCGACCACAGAACCTGGCGCAGTTCACACTTCTGTCGTGGACTGGCCTGAGGTGGCCGAGGTAGTTGGCTCTGGCGACACCAAGACCTCGATCCTGACCCGTGAGGGGCTCCAGGTCGACATCCGGACGGTCGATCCGGGACAGCTCGGCTCGGCCCTCCTCTATTTCACCGGCTCGAAGGCCCACAACATCGCCCTCCGTCAGAGGGCTATCGACCGAGGTTGGTTGCTCAGTGAATACGGGCTGTTCGAAGAAGATGTCGTGCTTGCGTCCGAAACTGAGGAGGCGATCTACGACCGCCTCGAAATGGATTGGGTGCCACCCACCATTCGAGAGGGCAGCGGCGAGGTCGATCTCGCCTCAAACCACGCATTGCCCGACCTGGTGAGGCGAGAAGACATCAAGGGTGACCTGCATTATCACTCCGACCGGTCTGGAGACGGTCGGGCTTCACTCGAAGAGATGATCGAGGCGGGGATCGGAGCCGGGTATGAGTATGTCGCGTTCACCGATCATGGCGAGGATCTGGCGATCAACGGGTCGACCAGAGACGAAATGCTGGCGCATCGAGACCGAATCCGGGATCTCCAGGAGCGCTATCCGGACATCCGTCTCTTCTTCGGATGCGAACTCAACATCGGGAGAAATGGCGAGCTCGATTACGACGAAGCGTTCAGGACCGAATTCGATTATTGCGTTGCCAGCATCCACTCCCACTTCGACCTTCACCAGGATCAGCAGACCTCCCGGATTCTGATCGCTCTCCAAGACCGGTCGATTGACGCAATTGGGCATCTAACCGGGCGCAAGATCGGGCGCAGGCCCGGGGTCGAGATCGACGTCGACGTCGTTCTCGAGGCCCTTTCCGTGACCGGAGTCGCCCTTGAGATGAATGGTGCCCTCGACCGCCTCGACGCGACCAGCGAAGTGGCCCGGCTTGCAATGGGCTCGGACATCGGATTCGTTATCAACACCGACTCACATCATCCCCGCGATCTCCGTCGGATGGATTTTGGGGTGGAGAACGCCCGTCGGGGTTGGGTCACCGGGGACAGGGTGGTAAATACCCGGGGGGCTAAGGACTTTGCAACCTGGCTAACCCGGCGGAGAGGGGAGTAGGTTGGGGCCATGGTCAGCAAATTCAAAATGACGAAGGCCCGCCGCAGGGTCAACGCCTTCACAATGTGGTTAGCGCGGCGGGGGTGGGGCCAGCAGATCGTCCTCACGACTACCGGGCGAGTCTCGGGCAGCCCTCATCGGGTGCCGGTCTCACCCCTCGATGTCAAGGGCGTCGGATATTTGGTGAGTCCCTACGGTGAGGTGGACTGGGTCCGCAACGTCCGAGCCAACCCCAACGTGAATCTGCGGGAGGGCAAGAGATCGCGAGATGTGACTCTCGCTGGGGTCCCGCCGGCAAGGTGTGGAGATCTCCTGTTCACCTATTGGACCCAGGAAAAGATCACCCGCCCATACTTCGATGTGCCAGCGGAGCCCACCAAAGCCGACTTCGATTCTGACGCAGCGGCCCACCCCATTTTCAAGATCATCACCTGAAGCGCCGCGATCGGGGCCCGAGCATCTAAATACGATGCTTGTAATTCGCGTCGAAAACGGGGAAGCTGTACCACTTGGCGACATCAAAGGAGACCAACCAGGTGGCCAACACCTTCGTTCTCGATACCTGTGTCCTGCTCGCTGACCCCCGATCTCCCCTTCGATTTGATGAACACGATGTGGTCATCCCACTCGTCGTTGTCGAGGAGCTGGATCGGAAGAAGACCCGGCTCGATGAAGTGGGTGCCAATGCGAGGGCAGCCATCCGTTTATTCGAAGAACTGGGAGCGAGTCGTGACGGAGGGCTCCGCGAACCAGCCGATCTGCCCGGTGGGGGCAGCCTCCGAATCGAGTTGAACGGGATCACCTCTGACCGACTCCCGACCGTCCTCGATCCCACCACTCCCGACCACCGGATACTGGCGACCTGTCTCAATCTCCCGGACGATCTCAATCCAGTCCTGGTCACCAAGGACGCAGCCCTTCGGATCAAGGGGGCCCAACTCGGTGTGCCGGTTCAGGACTACCGCGCCGATACCGTTCCTGTCGAACAGCTCCATTCCGGCGTTGTCGAGCACCAG
>JBGTGL010000053.1:0-8824 GCA_041746755.1 Acidimicrobiia bacterium
GGCACACCGAATATCACTTCGACACCCTCGTATTCGAGGCTGCGAAATAATGAGGTCGATCCGGTGAATTTGCTTTGGGTCATAAGTGGTTTGGTTCTTTTCGGGTAACAAAAAACCCTCCGGTTCCGGAGGGTTGGCGCACACAGGGGTTTGTCCGTGCGCGCCTATTCAATAAGGAGAATTACAGAAATAGTGATTGCGAGGGCGCGGGACGAGGTTTTCATATCTTGAACGATCATTCAACACCTAACACCGTGCGTTGTCAAGGTTACGAGAGACCTAATCCGGCCCGCCACCGGGTGCCGCTCTGAAGTTAGGGCGCCGTCTTTGGTTCCAGGAACGGCATCATGTCGCGGAGTTCGGCACCTACCTGTTCGATTTGGTGTTCCCGGTTGGCTGCTCGTTGCTCCAAAAGGAAGGGAGCACCCTCTCGGGCCTGGGCCAACCACTCGTTGGCGAACGCCCCACTCTGGATTTCGGCGAGCACCTCCTTCATCGTTTCCCGGGTTTGATCGGTGACGATCCGTTTGCCCCTTGTGTAGTCGCCATACTCGGCGGTATCGGAGACTGAATAACGCATCCAAGAGAGGCCGCCCTCAAAGAGGAGGTCGACGATCAGTTTGAGTTCATGAAGCGTTTCGAAGTATGCCGACTCAGGTTGGTACCCCGCTTCAACCAGGGTCTCGAACGAAGCTTTGATCAGCTCGGCCACACCACCGCACAAGATCACCTGCTCGCCGAACAGGTCGGTTTCCGTTTCCTCTTTGAAAGTGGTCTCCAATACGCCGGCCCGGCTTCCCCCGAGGGCGCGGGCGTACGACAGAGCGAGATCATGGGCGGATCCCGAGTTGTCCTGGTGGACGGCGATCAAACAAGGAACACCGGAGCCTTGGGTGTAGGTGCGTCGTACCAGGTGACCGGGGCCCTTAGGTGCGATCATTGCTACGTCGATATCGTCTGGTGGGACGATGGCACCAAAGTGAACGTTGAAACCGTGGGCGAACATCAGAGTGTTGCCGGCTTCGAGGCCGGGCAGGACCTCGGTCTGATACACATCAGCCATGATCTGGTCGGGAAGGAGCATCATCACGACGTCAGCCGCGGCTGCAGCCTCGGCCACCGACATCACTGTCAAGCCGGCATCCATGGCCTGGGAGACTCTCGGGGAGTCCGGCCGCAGTCCCACCACGACATCGACTCCGGATTCAAAGAGGTTAAGTGCATGGGCGTGCCCCTGGCTCCCGTACCCGATTACGGCCACCTTCCTCGCCTTGATTAGCTCAGGGTTGCAATCGTCGTCGTAATAAATGGTGGCCATGGGGGATTGTTGCCCGATTTCGGAGTGGTAGTCAAAACGCCGAGCCGACTTGCGACCGGTATCTGGCCTCTGGTGGCTGGCTAGGATCGCCCGATGTCGCCGAAGCTCAGATCTCAAGACGTAACGGAGGGACCAGCTAAGGCCGGCGCCCGCGCCATGCTGCGGGCAGTCGGGCTAACAGACGACGACTTTTCCAAACCACAGATCGGCGTTGTATCAGCGGGCAATGAGGTCACGCCATGTAATCTCACCGGCCCTGAACTCTCGGTCCACGCCAAGGCGGGTGTTGCTGCTTCTGGGGGAGTTGGGTTGGTGTTCTCCACGATAGCCGTGTCCGATGGAATATCGATGGGGCATGAAGGCATGCGGGCGTCTCTTGTCTCCCGCGAGGTCATTGCAGATTCCGTGGAGCTCGTCATGCACGCCGAGCGTTTTGACGGCCTGGTGGCCATTGCTGGCTGCGATAAGTCCCTTCCCGGAATGTTGATGGCAGCTGGGCGTCTCGATCTTCCGGCTGTCTTTCTCTATGGAGGCTCGAGTTTGCCCGGTAACTACAAGGGCAAAGACATTTCGATCGTCGATGTCTTCGAGGGGATCGGGGCGGAGTCAGAAGGCCGGATCACCGCCGAGGAACTGCTCGATATCGAAAGGGCGGCCTGTCCCGGTGCCGGCTCCTGCGCTGGAATGTTCACTGCAAATACCATGGCCTCAGTCGGCGAAGCGATCGGGATGTCTCTTCCCGGTTCCGCATCCGTCCCTGCAATCGACCCAAAACTGCGCGACTACGCCCGGCGATCGGGTATTGCGGTGATGAACATGCTCGACAACGGGATTTCCGCCCGTCAGATCATGACCCGGCCCGCCTTCGAAAACGCCATCACCACAGTCATGGCGCTGGGAGGTTCTACGAACGCCGTGTTGCACCTGCTCGCCATGGCCCACGAGGTGGGGGTGCCTTTAGCGATTGACGACTTCGACACGATTTCGCGGCGGACACCGCATATCGGTGATCTCAAGCCATTCGGACGATTTCACATGGTCGATGTCGATCGTATCGGGGGAGTCCCTGTGGTGCTCAAGGCCCTGCTGGCTGAGGGTCTGCTCGACGGGGATGCATTGACGGTGACCGGAAAGACTCTCGCTGAGAATGTCTCAGAAGTGGTAGTTCCTTCCGATCAGTCGGTGATTGCCCCGGTCGATAAGCCGCTTGCACCGGAAGGTGGCATTGCCATTCTCCGCGGTTCGCTAGCACCAGATGGGGCAGTGGTGAAGGTCGCTGGAGTCGAGACCCGAGAGTTTGAGGGGCCCGCTCGTGTCTTTGACGGTGAGACGGCGGCTCTGGATGCCATGTTCGCTCATCAGATCCAACATGGAGACGTTGTGGTGATTCGCACCGAGGGGCCCAAGGGCGGTCCCGGTATGAAGGAGATGCTCCAGATCACTGCCGCCATCAAGGGAGCGGGGCTGGGCGGCGACGTTCTGCTGATTACCGACGGTCGTTTCTCCGGCGGCACCACCGGATTGTGTATCGGCCATGTTGCCCCAGAATCGGAGATGGGAGGGCCCATCGGATTGATCGAAGAGGGTGATCGAATCAGGCTCGACATCCCCCAGCGGCGGCTAGATGTCATGGTTGATCCTGAGGTTCTGGAACGACGACGAGCCTCCTGGTCACCCGCCCCGGCCCGCTATGAGACTGGGGCCTTGGCCAAGTACGCGAAGTTGGTCGGGTCATCGAGCCAGGGCGCCGTCACCGGCTGAGATCAACGGAACCGAACCGGGGACACAGCCCCGGGGTGGACACCCGCGTCGACCAGGCCTCCGGGTAAGTCGTTACCGAAAACCTGGCTGGCGACGAGAGCACCGGCCCCGGGTGAGGTCATGATCCCGCTACCTCCCTGTCCTACGGCCCAGAAAAATCCCGGAGCGGTAGGTTCCTCCCCGATCACGAACTCACGGTCGGGCGCGAACGTCCGGAGCCCGGTCCACTGCGAGTTGACGGTTCGGATTTCCAGCGCGGCGACCTCATTGATCCGGTCGATGGCGAGGGCGACATCTTCCATCCGGGGTCGGGGATCGGTGGGCTCGGAAGGTTCCTCCTCGGAGAGCGAGCAGAGAAACTGCGAGCCGTCGGGTCGGAAGTAATAGTCATTGCCGATACCCACGATCATGGGGAGGGCGGCATACTCGTTGGACCCCGGAACCATAAATGCGGTTCTCCGCAGCGGCTGAAGCCCGATTGGCTCTACCCCAGCCATATCTGCGATGACATCACCCCAAGCGCCCGATGCATTGACCAGGCACCGGGCCTTGTGTGCATCACCAGGTGTTCGCACTATCCATTCGCCTCCCTCGAAGGTGATGTCCACGGCAGGACTCTTGGTTTCGATAGTGCCACCATGTCTGCGCAAAATCCGGACGAAAGCCTGGTGCAGCCCGGCCACGTCGACGTCCCGGGCTGTCGGTTCGTAGATCCCGCCGCCGAGGTTTTCCCGTCTCATCAGCGGCATGATCTGCACGATCTGATCAGGGTCCAGGACGTTTGGTTCCGACCCCGAAGACCGCCCCGCCTCGGTGACTTTGCCGATCTCCTCAGTCTGGTCGGGGCGTGCCGTCCAGATCACCCCGCGCGGCGAGAGCAGTGGCGAGTCAACTGAAGAATCTGGCGGGTCCTCCAGGAATGCCTTCGAAGCACGGGCTAGTGCGCGGGCACCCGGGGATCCATAGTTGGTGATGAAGGTGGCGGCTGAACGTCCTGTGGTGTGATAGGCGAGGGAGCTTTCTTGCTCGAGTAGTACAACGGCGCCATACGGGGCAAGGTGGGCCGCGGCGGAGACTCCGGCAATACCGCCACCGATGATGATGAAGTCGGTCAAGGCAGCACCACCACCCGGCCAATGGCATTTCGTTCCGCAACCCACTTGATCGCCGCCGCCCCGTCATCCAGCGGATAGGTCTTCTGTACTGACGGAATCAGGGTTCCGTCTTCGACCCAGGCCATGATTTGTTTGAAGTTGGCCGCCTCTTCTTCAGGTGCCTCGATGAAATGGCGACCCCAAAACACACCCACGATTGAGTTACCCTTGACCAGCGTCAGATTGAGTGGGATCGAGGGGATCTCGCCAGCCGCAAAGCCAACGACGAGCAGGCGGCCGCTCCATTTGGTCGATCTCAAGGCGGCTTCGGTGGCGTCGCCGCCGACCGGGTCGTAGACGACGTCGACACCTTCACCGTTGGTGGCCTCCTTGATCCCATCACGGAGTGACACCCTGTCGTAGCGAATGACGGCGTCGGCGCCGGATACGGTGACAAACGTTGCCTTCTCGTCACTGGACACTGCGGCGATGACTCTGGCGCCAAGAGCTTTCCCGATTTGAACTGCGGCGAGGCCAACCCCGCCGGCAGCGCCGAGGACGAGCAGGGTTTCCTCTCTTTGCAGTTGCCCGCGATCGACGAGAGCGTGGTATGAAGTTCCATAGGCAACAGGGATCGACGCCGCTTCCGGGAACGAGGTCCCTTGAGGAATCTTGATAACGGCATTTCCAGGTATCAAGACCTTCTCCGCCATGCCCCCGAACCCGGGAAATCCACAGACCCTATCTCCGACCGCCAGGCCGGCAACCCCACCGGTATCGGTCACGACTCCTCCAACTTCCGACCCGGGGGCGAAGGGAAGCTCCGGCTTCATTTGATAGAGCCCGGCAACCAGGAGACTGTCCGCAAAGTTGACCGCAGCCGCCTTGACGTCGACAAGGACGCTCCCCGACGTGGGCTCCGGTTCTGGTAGGTCGCCGACCACCAATGAGTCGATTCCGCTGTACTCGTTGCAGATGAGGGCTCGCATGTCTCCCACTCTAAGAGACACTCCACGGGCTTTCCTGACACAATCGGGTGGTGCCCGTCGAACCGATGCCCTCGAAGTTCACTCTTCCCGATCCGCGCACCGTGGACGACGATGTCATTGCGGTGGGCGGAGACCTCTCCCCGGGGACAATTCTCCAGGCATACCGCCACGGGATGTTCCCAATGCCGCTACCCGATGGCCGATTGGCCTGGTGGTCACCCCAGGAACGCGCCATATTGCCCCTGGGTGATCTCAAGATCTCGAAGTCGCTCCGACAATCCGTGAGAAAATTCTCGATCTCGATGGACACCGACTTCGCTTCCGTGATCGATGCCTGTGCCGACCCTTCTCGGCCCCAGGGTTGGATCACCGAAGGTATCCGTGATGCCTATGTCGAGTTGCATCGTTTGGGTTGGGCCCATTCGGTTGAAGTGTGGGATAGCGATGGCAATCTCGCCGGTGGGCTCTACGGGGTGTCCATCGGAGGTCTATTTGCAGGTGAGTCGATGTTCTATCAGGTCAGCGATGCGTCCAAAGTCGCCTTGGCACACCTCGTGGTGGTGCTCTCCTCGATGCCGGGATGCCTTCTCGACGTTCAGTGGATCACCCCGCACCTCGAGCGGATGGGTGCGAGGGTCATCGGTCGGCACCGATACCTCGAACTCCTTCCCGGGGCATTGCAAGTTACCTCGCCTTTCGAGGGCGGTGGTCGGTGAGGTCTGGCTAGAGTCCGCGACCTGTCCATGGAGAAACATTGCGGGCTGTTGTAGCAGGGATCGACCTCAGTTCGATGGGTCGGCGGGTGGCCGACCGGGCCCGTCTCGTTGCGGAGCAGGAGTCGCTTCCACTTCACCTGGTCCATGTACTTGAACCAGTTGAAGAGGCAATGATCGACCCCTCCCATGCGAGATTGATGCGTGACCATCAACGCCGGGAGGCCACCAAGCTGAAGGAGTGGACGGCTGGGCGGTCCGCTGTTCCCGTCGAGCTCGAAGTGGTCACCGGATCTCCCTCCTGGACCCTTGCGCAAAGGGCTAAATCGGCGGCGTTGCTCGTGGTGGGATCGTCTTCGATTGACAGTTTCTCAGCTGGGCCGATCGCCCGGCGCGTTGCCCAAATGGCGCTGGTTGACACTCTGGTGGTGCGACGCCAACCCCGGGTCCTATATCGCAAGGTGATAGCAACCGTGGACTTCTCCGAACAATCGAGGGTCTCGGTTGACCATGCACTGCAACACTTCCCTAAAGCCGAACTAACCGTTCTTTATTCTCTTCCGGCCCGTTTTGATCCTCTCCTTGCGGACGCGGGCCTCTTTCAAGAAGAAGTGACCGCTTCGAGGAGTCATCGTTTGAAACGGGCTGCGGACCGGATGGAAGATTTCGTTGCTAGGTGGAACGGTGCCATCAAGACTCTGGTAGTGGACGGGCCACCCATTTCGACGATCGAGGAGACTTTGAGGCGTCGTGGTGCAGACCTCGTGGTAGTCGGCTCCCGGGGTGCAACCTCAACGCGGATGGTGTTGTTGGGTACCGTTGCGGAGGGGCTGGTTGAAGGTGCTCCGTGCGACGTTTTGGTCGCCAGGGCGCCGTCGCAGTTCCGTCGCCCTTAGTCGGACGAGTCGACGGGTCCAGCGAGGGCGTATTCGATGGCCCTCGTGTAGGGCATGGTCTTCCCTTCGTCGTAGGCGTCTCGTAGCTCGCCCGGCTCGAGAGCTTCGAGGGTCTCGAACTCCAATCCGGAGATCATGTTGTAATCGATTGTGGCCAGGTCAGTCCCGGACGAGATGCGTAGACCGTGAAACGCGCCGGCCAGCCGGTGAGTTCGTACGGAGTCTCCCATTTCGTCGGCTATCCCGGCGGCCAGGGTCATGAACAGCACGACAGCGGAAACGTCGTTGTGACGGTTGAATAGTTCCAGGCCGTCGTGGGCGTAGGGCCAAGCCGCTTGTGGATCTCCCATCCGTAGGGCGCAACCGCCAACTTCGAACATGGCCCAGCCAGATCCGAACTCGTTGCCCGACTCTTTGTAGAACTCAGCGCTCTTCATGAGATGGCGTATCGCCTCAACGAAGTCACCGGTGAAGGTGAGCAGGTTGCCCCGGCCCCATTCGATGTCTCCCTTGCCGTTGGTGTCATCGAGCCTCTCGTATATTTGTTCGGCCTCGTCGAAGAGAGGCCTCGCCGACTCCGCCCCCTCTTCGAATCCCACGGTCAGGCCCATGTTGTACAGAGCGTTGGCAAGTTCCAGCTGATTATCCATCGAGCGAGCTATCTCCAGTGCCTCGGAGTAGCTGGCCATCGCTCCAGCCAGGTCTCCACGCCACCAGAGAACGCCTCCCAATGCTTCGATTGCTTTGGCGCGCAATCCGGCGTCCCCACCCTTTTGATCGAGCGCCGATCTCAAACGCTGGTCTGCCTCGTGCAGGTGCCCCCTCGTCTGCCAAAATCTCCAACAGACCGCCGAGAGCCGAAGTGCCAGGTCGACCTCTTTGTTCAGACCCCAGTCGAGGGCAGCTCTGATGTTGTCGTGTTCGGCCTCAATAACATCGAACACAACTCGACGATCCGCCGTCAGAAATTCAGGTGCCAAACTCTCGACCACCCCGGTATATGTTTCCAAATGCATGCGACGGATCGAGTCAGGATCCTGATGTTCCTCCAATCGTTCGCTGGCATATTCTCGGATTACGAACAGCATCCGAAACCGCGGTGAACCCAAACCGGTTTCGACGCGGACCAGGCTGTGGTCAACCAGTTCGGCCAAACGATCGAGGAGATTGTGCGAACCGGTGCAGATTTGCTCGACTTCTTCGAGCCTCGCCCCACCAACGAAAACCGAGAGCCGCTCGAACAGTTCGGTCTGACCTGGATCGAGGAGTTGGTAGCTCCAGTCGATCGCCCCAGCGATCGTTCGTTGCCGTTCCGGCCGGTCGGCAGAACCTCCTCCCAACATCGAGCTGTCGAGGCGTTGCAAAATCGCCGAGACGGGAAGCAATTTCACCCGCGACGCCACCAATTCAATCGCCAGAGGAAGTCCGTCGAGGCGGGCCACCAGTGCCAGGATGGCTTCCCTGTTGGTCTCGTCCATGGCGAATGAGGGGTTGACTGCCATAGCCCGTTCGACAAAGAGTTGAACTGCCTCCGACGCTACGGATGAGTCCGGGTCGACACGCAAGGGTGGCACCGGCATTTCCTGTTCCCCTTGTATGCGAAGCGGCGCCCGGGTGGTGATGAGAAATTTCGAGTCCGGCGCCACCCGCGCCATATCTGACACTAGGGGCGCGCCCCCCAGCAAATGTTCGAAATTGTCCAGCACCAAAAGGACCTGTTTCCCGGCTATTCGCTCGACGAGGTGCTCGTAAGGCGATTGTTCATGGCCCGACGCCCTAAGGCCGGCAGCGGCGAGGATCGCGGATGGCACTACTTCGACTTCGAGAACCGAGGACAGATCGACAAAGAAGACGCCGTCAGAAAAGTCTTCAGACGCGTCGGCCGCCAATTGAAGCGAGAGCCTGGTTTTGCCGGTCCCGCCCGGGCCGGTAAGGGTGAGGATCCGGGTTCTTGCCAGCAAGTCGGCCGCGTTGTTGAGAACGTCTGCCCGCCCGACAAAGCTCGTTACCTGATGGGGCAGGTTGTTGGGGACCAGATCGAGAGTTCGCAGCG
>JBGTGL010000054.1:0-17547 GCA_041746755.1 Acidimicrobiia bacterium
CCCGCCTCGTCCCTCGGCGGTACTCCCCCCATCGCTGCCGCTCTGGGGGGAGAGCATCCGTCACCGCCTCGTTCCTCAGCGGCGACACCTTCCCCGAAGCGGGGAAGGAACAAGAACCCTGGCGGATTCAGGAAGTAGCGATAGCGAGGCTGCACTCGCAGCCTGGGTGAACCGGGGGGAGATGGTTGGCAGGGTCGGCGGCGGACGCCTGACAGGCGCTACATGGTGTCCCCGAAGCCACCCACTCCAGCTCAAGATCGGTCGCCGAACCGGCCAGTCCACTGTGATAGGCGCGCAGCGAGGTTTGGCGAATCCGTCGCTCCGCCTCATCCGTCCGCCATCCTCGGAACACCTTCGACGCCGCGGACTGGCGCTCGCGCTGACCGTCGCCGGCCGACGAAAGCTCCGACTTCAGCGAGTCGACCAGTCCGGCAACGAACTCCTTCGTGGAGTCGCCATCGGGTGTTGGCGGTCGTTTCAACTTCTTTCCAGCCATCGCCTCCGCCATGTCATGGCCAGCGGAAAAGCTCTCCGACCACAGCGCAATCAGGTCGGCTTGGAGAGTGTTGGTTAGCTGAGTTTTGCTTGGTTTCCAATCAGCCGTAGTTCGGAGACCGTCAAGAGCGATGTTCTGAGCCTCCGTTATCGCCTTCTTGATCCCCCGCAACGATCTATTGGTGATGGGCAAGAGCATCGCATCACGTTCTTCGAGAAGATCATCGGCCACTCGGACCGGGCCCGACGAGGTGGTCTCTTCAACCGAGACAGGATCCACCGAATCAATCGATCCGCTCTCCGGATGGGTAGCGGCAGGTTCTAAGGGCGCAACACGCGCAGGCGATCCCGGATCGCGCAATGACGCGAACAGGACATCGACATCGTCGGACGGGGTTGTCGCTGCCACCGGCTCGTCGGATTCAACGTCCGGCTGCGAGGCGACCGTGACCACCGGCTCCACCGGTTCCTCGTCGATCTCCGGTTCAGGTTCAGCAGCGGAGGCCCGTTGAGGGGGAATCACTCTCACAGCCGGGGCTGGCGGAGCAAGTGGCGGCCGAGTCTCGGTGGCCGGGCCAGCCTGTTCATCACCCCGCACCACCCGGACGGTCTCGCCGGGCACCCAGTCGACTTGCGACTCGGGGGCCGCCGACGGCTCGGCAGCCGGGGTCGACGGAACCACCCGTACCGAGCTGTCGCCCATGGCCCGGGAAAGGTTTAGGTCCTCGCGCTTCGCCTCGAGCGTTCCCTCGAGGTGGCTCAAAGTGCTCCGGACCCCTTCGAGTTCGGCCATTAGCTCCTCACGACGTTGTTCCAGAGCGCGAGTTCGTTCCTGGCTTGCCTCGGCCTGTCGGCGAGCTTGCTCGATCATGTCGTCATGGGCCTTGGCTGCGTCGGTCGTCAGCTTTTCGGCATCCATAGACGCCGATCTGACCAGGTCTTCAGCCTCGCGGCGGGAGGTTGACACCAAGCGGTGTGCATCCCTTTCGGCCTCGCCGGTGATGGTGATTGCGTCTCTCTCGGCTTGTTTCATGAGACGGTTTGATTCAGTGGTGGCCTGGTTCAACATTTCGGTTCCCACTGTCCATGCGTCGCCACGCAACGCTTCGGCATCGTTGCGGGCTTCTTTCTGGACATTTTCAACTTCGGCCATCGCTTCAGAGCGCCAACGCGCAGCATCCAGCGAAGCTCGCTCCCGCATTGATTCGGCTGCTTCTCGTGCCGCCTCGAGGACGGCAGTCACCTCGTTGCCGACTACCTCGAATTCGGATTTGAGATCGCGGTCGGCAAATTCGCCAAGTCGAGCGGTCAACCGTTGGTTCTGTTCCAGCAGTTCAGCGACTTTTGACGCCACCTCGGCCTGAAACTGGGCGACGGCGGAGGCATCTACACCGCGGATAACAGTGCGGAATTGTGCATCACGAATAGATTCGGGCGTCACCTCGGGGGCCATTCACCATAGAAGATACTGATGATTGGCGTCTTTTCTGGCGATTGTCAGGCGGGTTCTAGCCCTTCGAGATAGGCAACGGCATCTTCAAGGGTGGCGATGGCGACGATTTCGATCCCATTTCGATGGGCGGTCAGGGCCTCTTCGTAGTTGCCTGCCGGTACCAGGATGATGGATGCCCCGGCCGCTTCAGCCCCGACAACCTTCTGACGTATCCCGCCGATGTTTCCTACGGACCCATCGAATTGAATCGTGCCGGTCCCCGCTATCACTCTGCCCTTGGTCAGCTCGCCGGGAGTCAAAGAATCGACAATGGCCAATGCATGCATCATCCCTGCAGATGGCCCGCCGATATTTCCGACGTCGATATTCACCGGGAAGGGTGGGTCGGTGAGTTCGCGCACTACCACTCCAATAATGGGCGACTCTGAATCATCTTCGCGGGCGGCGAGGGTCACGTCGACATCCTTCTCCGAGCCCTCGCGGATCACCCCAATCGTGATCGTATCGCCAGGTTTCAACCCTTCCAGTGCAGCGGGAACATCGGCGGCGCGACCGATGTCCTGACCATTGACAGTTTCGACAGAGTCACCGAGTTCAAGGACGCCGTCCGCAGGGAGACCAACAACGATCTCACCCACAATGACGTCGCGGGGCACCATCTCATATCCAAGGCTTGCCAGAGCGACTGTGATGGCTCGGGTCTGCGACTCATCCATTTGAGTCAGGACGCGGGTGCGATACTCCTCGTCGGTCTCGTCGGGGGGGCGCACCCGGTCTTTTGCCAGAAGATCGATCGTAGGATCAAATCCGGCAATCACAGCCTCGAAGAGGTTGACATCCTGGCTGATCACCGTGAGCATCAACAACTCCCCGTCTGGCGTGAATACCTGGGGACCCTCGATCTCGATAGCATCGGCGGCATCGGAGACAGGTCCCGCGGACCACGCCAGGTACGGCAGCTGAACGCTCCAAAGGATCACGCTCAAGACGCTAAAGAACAGCAAAAAACCGGCCGTGTAAAGGGGCCAGGAGGACGTATATTGCTGCTGTTGGTCTTCCACAAGAAAAGGGTAACGGTCGCTTCGGGTTACCGGTCTTAGACGTATGATCGTCCCCAAACGGTTTCGAGGAGATAAAACGTGACCACCGCAGTAATCACCCAACGCGTCTTCCCCCGTACCCGTCTGATGTCGGCCGTTCTGGTAATTGCGGCTGCGGCACTGACTGCCGTTGCTGCCCAATGGCGGATCGAGCTTCCCTTCACTCCGGTGCCAATCACCGGCCAGACTTTCGTCGTTCTGCTCAGCGGGGCTGCGCTCGGTATGCAATTGGGTGCCGCCGGGCAACTTCTCTATGTGGGAGTGGGCGCCCTCGGTGCACCGGTGTTCAGCGAAGCGTCCGGAGGTATGGAAGTCATTCGGGGGGCAACCGGCGGATACCTGATCGGCTTCATATTTGCTGCGGGTTTGGTGGGATGGCTGGCGGAACAACGGCAGGACCGAGCCTTCGCAACGATGTTCACCGCCTTCATTCTCGGCTCAGCCGTGATCTATGCGTTCGGAGTGGTTGGGTTGATGATCGCCACCGACTGGGATTTTGCAACGGCATTCGCCAATGGCGTTGTCCCATTTCTGTTTGGCGATCTCATCAAGGCGACCGCTGCCGGGCTCCTCCTACCGGGTGCATGGAAGCTGTTGGGCGAGGGTTAACCGGTTTCTAATTCTTCGCCGAGATACGCCTTGATCACGTTGGGGTCACGCTGAATCTCGGCTGGCACTCCGGTGGCTATCGGGCGGCCGAAATCGACGACCAGCACTCGATCGGCGATATCCATCACCAGGCCCATGTCATGCTCGACCAGGATCATGGCAATGCCGAGCTCGTCCTGGATATCGAGAATGAAGCGCGCCATGTCTTCTGTCTCCTCGAGGTTCATCCCGGCGACCGGTTCGTCCAGAAGTAACAACTCGGGGTCCATGGCGAGCGCCCGACCCAATTCGACCCGCTTCTGGATCCCATATGGCAACAATCCGACCGGATACTTACGCCACTGTTCGATCTCGAGAAAGTCGATGATGTCCTCGACTATTGCGCGATTCTCAATCTCTTCCTTCTTGGCCTTGCCCAGCCAAACCGAGCCGGCGAGCCAGCCCGAATTCATCCGGACGTGACGACCGGTCAGGAGATTTTCGACAACCGTCATATGAGGGAACAGGGCGATATTTTGGAAGGTTCGAGCGATGCCGCGGTCCGCGGTGATATTTGGCTTGAGGCCCATCAGACTCTCCCCCTTCCACTTGATGTCGCCCTCCTGGGGCCGGTAGACCTGGTTGATCGAGTTGAACAGCGAAGTCTTCCCAGCGCCATTGGGCCCGATAATGGCGAACAGTTCGCCGTCGTCGACATGGAACGAGACCCCATCGATCGCCTTGACACCCTTAAAAGAGAGATTGAGATCCTCGACAGTGAGCAAGTGGTCGTAAGTCTTGGGGCCGGAACGCTCGGCGCGCCGTTTGAGTAGACCGCGGCTCATTGGCTACCGCCTCGAATCGGTCGACTCGGGAGACTCTCAGTGTCCCCTCCCCGCCTCTTTCCCCGGCGGAACTCGGGAACCCTTCGGGTTCCTTGCGAGTTGCTTCGCAACTCGACCCGTTCGGCTTCGCGTCCGGATGGAGAGTTCCGGATCGATGTTGTCATGAGAGCCATCTCTTTCGACGCTTGTAGTGCTTGACGTCGCGGAACGATTTCTTCTCGCCTGACGTATGCAGACCGAGATAAAACTCCTGGACATCCTCGTCCTTGAGCAATTTCTGCGGCGACCCATCCATGACCATCTTCCCGGTCTCCATGATGTAGCCGTGGTGCGCGATCGACAACGCCATATTGGCGTTCTGTTCGATCAGGAGCACCGACACCCCCTGCTCATTGATCGACCTGATGATCTCTCGTACCTCCTGCACCAGCATTGGCGCCAGGCCCAGCGAAGGCTCGTCAAGGATCAGCAGTTTCGGGGTCTGCATCAGAGCACGGCCGATTGCAAGCATTTGCTGCTCGCCACCGGAGAGATACCCGGCGGTTGAGTTCCTTCGCTCCTTCAGGACCGGGAACAATGTCATCACCCGATCGTGGGCGGCGTCAACCGCAGAGCCATCCTTGTTGATGTATGCCCCGGCACGGAGGTTGTCTTCAACAGTCATTTCGGCGAAGACCCGACGGCCCTCCATTACCTGGCTGATCCCCCGCCTGACTCGAACCGCGGGGTCTTCGTGAGTGATGTCGGCACCGTCGAAGCGAATCTCGCCTTTGGTGATGTCTCCGTCATGGACGCCGAGAAGGCCAGTGATGGCGCGGAGGGTGGTGGTTTTGCCGGCTCCGTTGCCGCCGAGCAAAGCGACAATTTTCCCGTCGGGCACTTCAATCGAGATCCCGCGCAGAACGAGAACCACATCGTTATAGACAACCTCGAGGTTCTCTAGATTCAGCATTGTCTTGGGTGTCCAGACATTGGCTCTGAGCGCGGGGCGCCCACAGCCAGAGTCTGATCCGTGTGGACCCGGGGGTGGAGTCGAACTCCACCCCCGTCCACTAGTCAGTTAGCTAAGTGTGTAACACGCACCGGTGAACTCGAAAGCTGCCGCGATGTCGGAGGTGTAGTTCTCCTCCAAGATCTCCGTGCCGGTCTCCGAAGTGAGACTGGGCATGGTGATCCATTGCGCACGCTGAACGATGTCGTTCGGCTCGCCGGTGTATGCCTCGTCAGGACCGAGTCCATCAAAGGACACCGATTCCAGCGACTTGGCCGCCGCCAATACGCCAGCCTGAGTCATGTCACCATTCATGTAGGCCTGCTCTAGAGCAGCATGAAGGATCTGTGCTTCGATGAACCCTTCACCATAGAAGTCGGTGGGGGGGGCACCAGCAGCAGTCATTAGGTCACGGACCTGGGCGGCTCCATCGGAGTCGCCATCCCACGTCTGGTAGTACGAAGACGTGATCATGTCACGAACGATCGCTTCGCGAATCGGGGACTCCTCTGCCACAAAGGCGGGGTTCCACGAAGGCGAGGCACCGGTCCACTTGGCAACGAATCCACCGGCAATTGCTCGACCGTATACGGCCGAGAAGGCGCCTGGCGTAGCAGTCAAGAACACCATGTCGGCGCCGCTACCGGCGATACCGGCGGCAACTTCGTCATAAGTGGTCTCATCGTTTGGAATGACCTTGCCAACTCCGTCATAGACCACTTCGAGCCCGAGAGCTTCGGCCGCCATCGTGGCGCCAGCAGCTGAGTCGAGTCCGTAGTCACCAGGAATCGAGGCAATGGCCACCGTGGGGGCGTCCGCTTCGGTTAGCCCTGCGACATACTCCATCAGGTTCATTGCCTCGATGCAGTACGGAGCACCATGGGGCAATAGATTGGAGTTGATCGCCGGGTCAGACCAGCCCGAGTACCAGGTCAACGGGATCGCAAGGATCCCATCTGCCTGAAGGTCGGGGTTGATAGCCACGGTGTGCGGCGAGCCCGTCGAGTGTCCAAACGCGACGACCTTGTCTTTCAGTTCCCCGTAGAACTGGACATGGGTGGGAACGTCGTATGTCGTGTCCACAGTTTCTAGCTCCACCGTCAGCCCATGGATTCCCCCGTTGGCGTTGACATCAGCCCAGTAGGCGTTATGGCCAGCCACGATGGCTGATACCAGCGGCCCAAATGGCCCGGTCAAGTCGGACAAGAGTCCCACAGTGATGGTTCCGGCTTCGAGGTCGACACCGACGTCTACTGTCGGGTCGACCATCGCCGCCTCGGTCGTGGTGGTGTCTTCCACCATGGCCTCGGTAGTTGTAGTATCGCCACCCTCACCAGCGGTCGTGGTTGTCTCGCCGTCGCCGCCGCAGGCAGCAAGCACAAGACCCAGGACCATGAGAATCGCTAGCCACTTTGATTTGATTTTCATTCTTTCCTTTCCTCCTCAGTTGTACGGGGCAACGAGTGCCCCGCCGCGACCGCTCAGTAAGTGAACGGCCAACCTTTCCAATAATTGCGCACCTTGAGCCAAATGCCATAGAGGCCCAGTGGTTCAAAGATTAGGAAACCAATGATTAGTAAACCGTAAATTACAAGATTTAGCTGGTCGATGCCGAGACCGGGCGCCACCCCGGGCGAGTTGTTTATCAGTCCGAAATCTTCCGGACCGGTGGAAATCACGATATCAAAAAGTGCCGACAAAATGCCGTCGCCGGTCTCAGCGACATCCTGCATCCACCCTGTGGCATCACGGATCAATCGAGGAAGGAGGGTTACGAAGGCAGCCCCCAGCAAAGTACCGGAAACGGTACCGGCGCCTCCAATCAAGATGATGGCGATCATCTGCACTGATAGGAACAGAATCCATTGTTCCGGGATCGACCGACCGACAAAGCTGGCCAGGAGCGCACCGGAAACGCCGGCGAAGAATGACGATATGGCGAAGGCAAGGGTCTTGTACCGGTATTCATTGACCCCCATCACCTCAGCAGCGATATCCCGGTCCCGGATCGACATGAAGGCACGACCCACCCTGGTCCGTTGAATGTTTTTGGCCACCACGACGAACACAAGGGTGATTGCCAGGAGAAACAGATAGGTCTTGGCTTCTTCGGAGAGGTTGAAAACCCCGAACCAGGTACCGTCCGACTGGAAATCGATCAGCGGTGCTTCCTCCTTCCAAAGCCTCAACTCGAAAGGTGGATGCGATCTGCCCGATTGCGAACCACCGGTGACGAAGTCGAGATTGCGCCACAGATACTCACCGATGAACACCAGGCCGAGCGTGACTATGGCGAGATAGAGCCCGCGGACCCGAACCGCCGTGGGAGCGATCAGCACTCCGAGGAGCGCGGGAATGATTCCAGCCATAGGAAGCCAGATCCAGATCGGCAGCCCCAGACCCCAGAGGGCCCCGCCGGGCATTCCCAACACCGCGGCCACGTAGGCACCCAAGCCCATGAAGAAGGCGTGGCCAAGTGAGACCTGACCGGCGAGCCCGGTGAGGATGTTTAGCCCGAGTGCGCCGATCGCGAAAATCATCACAGTGGTGAGTAGCTTCAACCAATCGGTCTGCGCCAGGAACTCGGGCCCCGGCAATGAGCCGGTGGGGTTTTCCCCCGATCCGATCGTCCCGGTGGCGAAAAGCGGGACCGCCACCAGAAACATGACGAAGAGAAAGGCCGACACCCGTTTGGTCGTTGTATTGAGCATGGCCTGGTCGGCCTCGTAGCTCGTATAGAGCATCGGCCTTCCTCTCACGGCCGACTCCCCTCGGGTGGAGCGCTCATACCCGTCTTATCTCCTCGGTGCCGAACAATCCATAAGGTTTGACCAGCAAAACGATCAACATCACTATGTAGGGGACCGCTCCCCCAAACCCGGCGCCGAGGAATTCCCAGGGCAACAGTGCCGAGTATGCCTGGGCCAGCCCGATTATCAGCCCGCCGACCACAGCGCCAACGACCGAGTCGAGGCCGCCCAACACGACTGCCGGAAAAGCAGCGAAGGCAAGGAAGGCCGTTTGCTGATCGAGGCCGGCGGCCCGGCGCGGGAACAGGGAGAGGAAGACTCCAGCCACCGCGGCCAGCATCGCACCGATTCCCCAGGAGAGACTGAATATCCGCCCGACATTTATCCCTTGGGCACGTGCTGCTTCTTGATCGAACGCGGTCGCCCGCATCGCGGTCCCGGTGCGAGTCCTGAAGAACCAGGCGACAGCGACAACGAGAACCGCGGTGACGGCCAGCTGCACTATCTCTGTGTAGGCAATCCGGACCCAGCCGAGATCGAGAACCTGTGTGCCCCACGGGTCTCCCAGGGGACGAGAGTTGGTGCCGATGAAATCGTTGGTGATCGCCCGAAGAACAATGTCGACGCCGAGGGTGACGATGGCAACAGCGAACAGCTCCTCGCCGATCATCGGACGGATGAAAATCCTTTCCACCAGCATTCCGAGGCCAAAAGCGGCAATCAGGCCGAGGAGAACCGCGAGGCTCCAGCTGATCCAAACGGGAGAGTCGGGCATCCACCGGGCGGGGATATCCCAGACGGTGGCGAAGACGGCAACAAAGAACGCCCCTGTGGCGGCCAACGCGCCGTGGGCAAAGCTGAGCACCTGGGTGGCCTTGAAGATGATTACAAAACCCATCGCAAGAAGGGCATAGATCGAACCAAGGGCCATGCCCTGTACGAACAACTGGGCAATCTCGTTGACGCCCTCTGTGGAAGCTTGGGCCAGAACCACGAGGTTGGGGTGCGCCAGGGTGGCCATCAAGACGTGTACATGTCCTGGATCAGGTCACTGAACATGTCTTCCATTGCCGACCGCTTCAACTTCTGAGTAGCGGTCAGCTCGCCGTCCTCATGGTCGAGTTCCTTGGGAATCAGCCGGAATTTCCGGATGTTCTCGACTCTGGCGAATTTCTCGTTGGTCTCGTTGATCACGCCCTGTACAAGTTCGAGGACCTCGGGCTTTTCGGTGAGGTCGCGATAAGTGGTGTAGGGGATAGCCCTCCGTGTCGCCCAGTCACCCACCACGTCGAATTCGATACTGACCAGGGCGCTGAGGAACTTCTTCCCATCCCCGATGACCATGGCCTCCTTGACAAATGGGGAGGTTTTGATGCTGTTCTCAATTTCAGACGGTGAGATGTTTTTCCCGCCGGAGGTGATAATGATGTCTTTGATCCGATCAACGATTTTGACATGGGTGTCGTCGACCCAGATCCCCACGTCGCCGGTCTTGAGCCAACCATCATCAGTGAACGTCTCAGCCGTCTTCTCAGGTTTGTTCCAGTAGCCCTTGAACACACCCGGGTGCTTGGTTTGAATCTCGCCGGTATCCGCATCAATCCGAAGCCCGATCCCCTTGTACGGTTCGCCGACCGTGCCCACCTTGTTCCTGTGCGGAAAATTAGTTGTAGCAACGGCCGCATTCTCCGTCATCCCGTATAGCTCGTAGAGGTCGATGCCCATTCCGAGGAAGTCCCTGATGACTTCGGGAGCGATAGCAGCAGCACCTGAGGCAGCAAAGCGGGTGCGACGCAACCCGATCCGTTCCTTGAGAGCGCGGAAGACCAACGGGTATCCGATCAAATAGGCCAGCCTCGACCCGAATGTGAAATCACCGTTGTTCTCGACCCGAGACTTGCCGATGTAGGACGCAAGTTTCATGCCAACGCCGAACCAGATCCGCTTGAACCAGGTGCCGTCCCGGCCCCTTATCGCGATGCCGGCGTGGATCCTTTCCCAGATTCGGGGGACGGCGAAGAAGATTGTGGGTTGGATCTCCCTGAGGTTCAATTGGACTGTGTCGATCGACTCGGCAAAGTTCAGTGAGCACCCTTTGGCGGCCATCGTCCACGTCGAGAAGATCCGCTCGGCGACATGACACAACGGAAGGTAGGTGAGAAGTATGTCGTCGGGGCCGATCAATTCACCGCGAATGCGGTCAGGAGCGTTAACCAATGTGTCGATGCAGAACTGGAAGTTGCCGTTGGTCAGCATCGCACCTTTGGGAGGCCCGGTCGTTCCCGAGGTATAAACCAGGGTCATAAGATCATCGTCGGTCGACTCGGCCATGAGACGTTCGACCGCGCCAGGGTTCTCAGCCCGATGCTTCATTCCGATCTCGAGGAAATCGTCCCAGAAGACAAACCGGTCATCGTCAGCCCATTTCCGAAACCCCCGCGGTTCAACATGCAGGATCTTCCGAACGTGGCCCAGCGAAGCCTCGACCTCGATCACTTTGTCGGCCTGCTCTTGATCTTCGGCGAGGTGGATTCCGGCACCCGAATCCTTGAGGAGATACTCGACCTCTGCCGACGGGTTGGTTGGATAGAGCCCAACGGTGACGCCTCTCACCGCGACCGCAGCCAAGTCAAGAATCACCCATTCCGGGCGGTCTTCCGACTGAATCGAAACGCGATCACCCGGCTCCACACCAAAGGCGAGCAGCCCATGTGCGGCATTGAGGACAGTGTCCCAAAGCTCTTCCCAGGTAATCTCCTGCCAGATTCCATAGTCCTTCTCGCGCATCACTACGCGGGTGGGATGGCTCCGGGCCCAGTCGCGTACCAGGGAGGCGGGAGTCCGCGCACCAACTCCGGCGACAGATGCGTCGGCGCGCTCAGCGAGAGTGGTCATTGTTTGTCCTCCTCACAAGTGGGTGACAATAGGCTACTGGTTTCAAACGTGCTGTTCTGAGACCAAAAACATAGTGATTCGTGGGTTAGCTCGCCTTAAACCTCACGACCCCTGCGACCACTCCGACCCACCGGGCCAGAACTCCTTTTTCCAGATCGGGGCCCTTGCTTTGAGCTGATCAATCACGTATTCGCCGGCATCAAAGGCATCGGCACGGTGTGCGGTTGCTACCGCTACTGCAACCGAGATCTCTCCGAGTTCAACACGACTGCTGCGATGTTCCACGGCTACTGCGAGTACGGGCCAGCGGTTGGAGGCTTCGGCGACGACCTCAACGATCTTGGATTCGACCAGTTCTGAGTAAACCTCGTAGTCGAGATGAGTCACGCCCGATTTACCGGATGAGTGGTCGCGGACAGTGCCGAGAAACAGTACGGTTGCACCTGAGTCAGGGCGACTCACCAATGCGAGAAGCCGGACGGGGTCGATCGGGGCTTCCGAAACCACAACGTGAACGGATTGCTCCAACTCGTTCATAGAATCCACTCTATGACACCCGAAGGCCCGACGCGGCCACCGGAGATCGACGATGGTTGGGCCAGCTACGACTTCAGTGACTACCCCCGAGTCGAAGTGGTGCCCGAACCGCCAAAAAAGGACCGATGGACCATTGCCCTCGGAATCGCCGGGGGTGTCCTTCTCGGGACCGGGCTGACTCTCGCCGTCCTCGGTGCAACGGGCACGTTCACTGAGCCCACGTCACCTACGCTCCCACCACCCCCCACTTTGACCGTCCCTCCAGCCACCGTCGCGCCTCCGGCTCTGGCTGAAGGATCGAGCGCAATCGACGTGGCCCTCCGGGCGATACCATCGATAGTCACAGTCGAAGTGTCCTCTTTCCTCTTCGACGCCGGCGGAAGCGGAGTGGTGTACGGAGACAATGGGTACATCGTCACCAACAACCATGTCATCGAGGGTGCGAGCGACATCGTCGTGATCTTCTCTGACGGTGCCAGGTATCCGGCCCAACTGATCGGCACCGACCCGCTAACCGACATCGCCGTTCTCAAAGTGGACCGGTCGGATCTGACCACCATCGATATCGGCACATCCAGCACGCTGGCTATCGGGCAAAATGCGGTTGCGGTCGGCAATCCGCTCAGTCTCGTCGGGGGTCCCAGCGTCACTTCGGGGATCGTCAGTGCCCTCAATCGGGCTCTCGACGTCGAGGCCGGGACGCGCCTTTACGGGCTGATCCAGACCGACGCCCCCATTACGCGGGGATCGAGCGGCGGTGCCCTCCTCGACGGAAATGCCCGTTTGATCGGCATCACGACCGCGATTGCGGTGAGTGATGTCGGGGCGGAAGGCCTGGGGTTTGCGGTACCAATCGACATGGCCGTGGGCGTGATCGCCGACCTCATCGACCAGGGAAAAGTAGATCACGCGCTATTGGGGATCCGCGGCGACACCGTCTTCGCAGAACGCGACGGCGCGGAATATCCAGTCGGAATCGGGGTCAGTGGAATCCTGGACGACTCGGCTTATGAGATGGCTGGTGGGCAGGTCAACGACGTGATTACCCAGGTCGACGGGGTAACGGTGACCACCCAGGACGAACTTCTCACGAGGATCCGTTTCTATCGAGCCGATGACGAAGTCCCGCTTACAGTCCTCCGCTCCAACTCGACCATCGAACTGGTGCCGACGATGGGAAGGGTCCAGCAATGAGTGACGATATCTTCTCCCAGCTGTTCGAACTCTTCGACCAGCCCGGCCCGATCAACTGGAAGCTCGCCACCGAGGTAGCCCGATCGATCGCTGGAGATCGTTCTCCGATCGACCCATGGGAATCTGATGAGTACCGGGAACTGGCCCGTCTCTGCGAATACCGGCTCGAACAGGTCAGCCCCTTCCGTCTCACAGCTGCTTCGGATGTGGTTCCGGCCGATCCCCGAGGATGGGTCGATACCCATCTGGAGAGTTATGGTCGGGTGGTCGAACCGTTCGGGTCGTCTGTAGTCGGCGAAGGCCCTGCGGCACCGCTGATGGCCCAACTCCGCCCGGCCATGATCGGCCTTCAAGTTGGGTCATTGGTCGGATCGCTGGCAACGTGGGCTATCGCATCTTTTGACGCAGGAATCCCTCCCGACCGTCCCGGGCCACTGACAATCGTGGTGCCCAATGTCGTGACCCTTGCGGCATCGAGCAGCGCCGACATCAAGGAAATCCGTCTCTGGGCGGTCGCCAATGAAATCGCATTCCGGAATATCGCTTCGATCCCCTGGATCCAGGACCATCTCGCGATATTGGTCGAAGCCTATGCCGGCGCGGTAAAGATCGACCCGACCCAATTGAGTGGATTGATGATGGGCGGAACCGATCCGGTCGCGATTGAACGTGCGATCGAGGAGGCGGGCGGGATCGAGGGTCTAATCGGCAGCGAAGAAGCCGAGGCCCCGCGGCAGGAATTGGAAGCTTTCCTCGGCACCTTGACCGGCGGGGCACGTCTCCTCGCTCGTCGATCTCTAAGCGAGATTTCGCCAGAGTTCGACACAATCTCTGCTGATCGCGACCGCCTACGAGACGGGGAGACCAGCGCCGCGGGCCCGATCGGTGTCGGCGCGGTTCCAGCAGAGGTCACCACGCTCGGAGACCGATTCAATCAGGAAGTTGAGTCCCGCTACGGCGACGATGCCATGACCGTCCTGTGGTCGGATCCCACTCGAATGCCCTCGGCTGCCGAGTTGCGCGACCCGACTGCGTGGGCTGCCCGGGTTCTCCTCGACGGGTGGACCTGACATAATCCGCTGATGCCGCTTGAGATAGGAACACCCGCTCCCGACTTCACACTGAGACGGCAGAGCGGGGAAAAGGTATCCCTCGAAGACTTGAAAGGGAACAAGGCCATGATCTTTTTCGTCCCCTACCCCTTCACCAGAACCTGCACCGCCGAGCTCTGCCAGCTACGCGACGGCCTCGACGCATTCAAACGATCCGAGACCCGAGTCGTCGTGATAACTACCCACGCCACTTCGACGAACGCCGAATGGGCGCGTAAGGATGGGTACGAATTCGACATCCTGGCGGACTATTGGCCCCACGGTGAGGTCTCACGGCTCTACGACGCCTTCGATGAGACTTACGGCTACTCGAAGCGGGTGACCTACTTCCTCGACGGTGAGGGAGTGATCCGCGATGTAGTTTCCACCGATGCGTTGGGCGAAGCCCGCGACTACGACAGCTATTCCTCGATTCTGGCGAGCTACTAGAAGTACCGAGCCGGCGAGCCCGGCGGAGTCGTTCTAACCGAAGATATTACGCCACAAACGATTGAAGAATCCGGGATCGCGCGGCGCATCCAGCCCGGCAAGCACCACATCATGCATGTCGGGTGGGAGGTCTCCGATAAGGGCCATTCCGGCATTTCCTACCGTCCAGATGTAGGTGACCTGGCCGGGGGTAAATTCCCGTTGGTAAGTGCCGTCCGCAGTTTCGTGTCCCGCCGAACCAGAGGCTTCGATCGGTATCGGGCTTTGGAATACCGCAAATGAGAAGAACCCGTCTGAGTAATAGGCGAAGCTGAGCCCGGTGTCATCGGAGAAAACATCTAGGAGGACAAAGTCTCCCAATCGATCGGGCAACAGTGTCTCGGCCGTCGGGTCGATTGTTTGGCTCTGGGGAGGCGGCACCTGCTTCCAATCCGGAGGAGTTGGGTCGAAGGAGACGAATCTTCGTTCGCAATAGGTAGCTCCAGCGGAGTCGTAGGTGGTGACATCGAGAAATACCCCGAATTCGTCGTCTACGACCAGCTCGGCCCGATTTATGTCCCCGCTGGTGAGGAGATAGCGGGTCGATGGTCGCCCCAGGTACAGGGTCGGGGTGCCATCGTCAACGAGATAGCTACTCACGTTGGCTGCATCTTCGGTCGACGCAGCAGGGCCGGCTTCGATTCTCGAACCACCCGAAGGACCCGACCATCCACCGTCTCCAGACCAGTTGAGTGGCTCCTCCTCGCTGCGGTTGCCATACCGGATTTCGCCGCCGCGCTGTTCGAGGTCGATCAGAACATCCCTCACGCCATCGGGGGTGTCGCATGTAATCAACTGTTCTGCCGAGTACGAAGCCTCCCGGCTAGCGTCGAGTAACTCGCCAAGATCTGCCGCCATCGCCGTAGCAGGCAGCATCAGGATGGTCACGACCGCAGCAACCAACTTCCTCATTCGGTCACCGCCGCAATATCCGGCGCTGCATCAACTGTGCGGGGGGACGACCCCCCTGCGCCCCCCGCCCAAAATGAATCCGATCCGACCACATCTGAACCGAAACGACACACACGAGCGCACCAGAAATCCCTCATTCGGTCACCGCCGCAATATCCGGCGCTATCACTTTGGCTGGACCGAACGCCGGGTCAAGGGAGACCCGGGCGGCCAGTCGAGAGTTCAGATCTTCGACAGACACCATTGGCCGGCCGTCGCTCGCCAGCGAAGCCAGGGTGATGACGATCGCAACCGCAGCCGCCGCGGCTCCGGCCAACAAGCCACGCCGCTGTCGGAACGGGATGACTTCGGCATCGAGGGCGGAGACCAGGCCGTCGGGCACCTCGAGAACAGGGAGGGAGCGGACCGCAGCCCTGACCACCTGGACCTGGTCGAGTTCCGATGCGCAGCGTCCGCACCCTCCGAGGTGGCGGAGCAGTCCGTGGAGTTCTGCGCCGTGGAGTTCACCGTCGAGGTAGGCACTGATCAGCTCGTCAGGGTGCCCGGTCACAAGAGATCCCTCAACATCTTCCGTCCCCGATGGATTCGGCTCCGCACCGTGCCGATTGGGGCAGACACGGCTGAAGCAATCTCTTCGTAAGAGAGGCCGATGACATCACACATCACCACTGCCTCACGAAACTCGATGGGCAACTCGAGGAGGGCCTTTTGGATGTCATCGCCCAGATTGACCCGGGCGTATTCGACGTCGGCACCAGGAGCGTGGGCGCGGTCCCACCTGTCGAGGTCGTCGGGCAATGGAGCGGTGGGCCGTCGGTTCTCCTTGCGAACTCCGTCAATGAATGCGTTGCGGGTGATCCTCCATAGCCATCCCTCAAAACTCCCCGGTTGGTAACTCTCCAACCCATTTCGCACCCGGAGTAAGACTTCTTGGACGAGATCATTGGCATCGGATGGGTTGCCGGTGAGGCGATAGGCGAAGTTGTAGATCTTGCGACCGTAAACACGAGCGACTTCTTCCCAGGTAAGTGGTGATGATTCCGTCAATTGCGACTTACCCCCAAAACGCCGCCGGGGCGCCTCAAGTTCCTAAGAATCGGAAGAATTTGCCTCAGCGTCGTCGTCGGAGCCGTCTTCAATCCCTTTACGGAATTCTTTGGCCGATGCACCAATCGAACGAGCCAATGCGGGCAGGCGGCTGGCTCCAAAAATGAGAACCACGACCAGCAGGATGATTAGCAATTCAGGACCTTTGGGCAAAAGAGACCTCCTTCGGGATCTCAGCTTACCCGAGCGGGACCGATTAGCCGATCGCCATCGAGTCGATGAACTCCTGGAGACGCTCACGGGTCAAAAACCGAATCCGCGGCTCCCTCCGCTCCAGGTCGTAGATGGTGTACGGAGCGTATTTCTCGCTGACGAACACACCCCGGTTAGCTCCCGACATGCTGAACCGGCCGGTAAAAACCTTGACGGCCTCCTCCCCGACCTGGGGATCATCACCCGGTTGATACGGGTCAACCACGATGAGAGTCGTCTCCCCACCTTTGTGCGCCGTATAAGAACCGGTTCCGGAGGACGTGTCGAGGTTGTAGCCGAATAGCTGAAGAAGCCCAACGATGATCTCGGCCCCGTTCGCCGTTTGGATGTCGACACCGGTCGCTCGCAGACCCCTTTGCAGACCTTTGGGTATGCGGAGTTCCTCTCCAATTGGAGGCAAATCATCGGACGGGACCGCTGCCTTGGTCTCATAGGCGACTGCGTGCTCGGTTGAATTCTCGGCGGTGAACGGGTCGTGAGTGACATTCCCGAGATGGAGCAAAGAAACGGGGGGTGGCGGCGGGAGGGTTCCGGGAGAGGGGAGTCTCGTCCGTCCTACCTCGCGAACATTTCCTCGACCCGCCAGAGCCACCACTTCGTGGACGTCAGCGATGGGAAGTAAATGACGTTTCTCTCTAACTACTTCAACAGCCTCATCGACCAGCAATTCGTTGAGAATTTCGTCATCCTCGTCATCCAGAGGTACATCGAAAGTGACCTTCGCCTCGTTTCCCGAGACGTGGAAGTCGACCACGGGGGCCCTGGACCCTGAGGGAGTAGCCTCACCGTCGCTGGATTCGATCGCTTCGGGGGCGCCCTCATGCTTGGCCTCGGTCCGTTTCTTGAGCCAGTAGTTGCCGACGATCAGCAAACCAGCAATAACTATC